>NZ_PJJW01000033.1:0-187462 GCF_002929675.1 Cryobacterium sp. M15 | reverse complement strand
TGCAGGTCGTGTTCATCGGTTTGGCGGGACTAACCGTGCCGCACATGATCGTCGTCACTCAGGAAAACCGTCACCGGCGGGCGTCAAGATCACCCGATCTATCATGAGAATCATTCCCATCGAATGACAACATTCCGAGGCAACTACGCAACTACGCAACTACGCAGCTGCGCGGATCGAAGAATAAACAACGACGGTTGCTCGGAAAACGCCAGGATCGCCGCACCGAATTAGCGGATGTTGCTACGTCAGCTTGGACGGACAGACAGCCAGCCGGACGTGACGGGGTGAAAAGACGCTACGCGTGGTTGAACCACTGCCGATAACAGTAACCAGGTGTCCACACAACGGGGTCAGGGCCACTGCGGTAGTAGCTGCCGCTATCATGCTGGCTCTGACACTGTTCATTTGGCTTCCATCTAAGGTTCAGTTTTGGAAAATATGGGATCTACCGGTCCGGCCGGGTGTCTAAGAGGCCTGCATCCTTCGAACGCATCTGTATCGGACTCTAAGCCAACGCTGCTGAGAAAACGTAGAACTTCATTTTCCTAGAAGGGAGCATTTCGTTGCAGCTTCACGATGGCGGTGCTTCACAGGACTCGCTCGAGCTATCTGAGACACGATTGCGAGAATTTCCGCTTCGTGTTTACAACTCGGGCGCGACGAGTCGGCCAGTAATAAACTATTAGGCTTTACAGTTCATGAGTTGTTTCTTTCTGCAAGGCGCTTGAGTGTCGGCGTCGTTTGCCGTCCATTATTTAGGAGTATTTTCCTGATGCGTAGCCCGTACGCCGTGCCATGTGGTCACCAGCAGGGAGAGCGCTGGTTAACTGGTCCTGATCTGGCAGTGAGCCGGATCGACGTCGCTGAACGCCCGAGATGAATTAGGCGTGCCTAATGTCAGCACTGATTGGAATTGCCATTCCCACAGGGACTTTTCCGCTTTCTCTCCTGCCGAGCTTCCTGACGCACGTGCCTGCACATCTTCCTCTGCCGGGTGAATCCGCCGGGATGGTGTTATGGGTGTTGCCCGTAGTCAAGCTGATATTTAGTCTCGCTGCCGCAGGTGCCATTGGGACTCTGGTTCTCACCTGTATTGGCTTGAGCCCGAGAACGCTGGAGTACCGGAAAGCCCTGAATTTTGCCGCCGTATCAGCAGCGGTTTGGACCATGGCCTCGGTGGCCTCAGCCATCCTGGCTTATCTGGATGTTGCACCAGGCGTGTCGCTCTCTGATGACTCCTTCGGCCCCCAGTTTGGTTATTTCCTGACCACGGTGGGACTCGGTCAGACGTGGCTAATGACCGTGCTGATCGCGGCAGCCGTTACCGTTCTATGTCTAGTTGTTGCAAATGTCGGTGCAGTGGCGTGGGTGACCGTGTTGGCGGTCGCGGGCCTAGTTCCGCTGACCTTCAACAGCCACCCGAATTTCGGAGCAGCGCAAGGCCCCGCGATGGCTGCCCTCGGCTTGCACATCATTTCCGCTGCAGTGTGGATGGGCGGTCTGACGGCGCTCGTAGCTCTACGCCCAGCATTGAAGGCTGAGCGCTTGGTCGTGGTGGTGAGACGGTTTTCAACCCTTGCCCTGATCTTTTTCATTGTTCTTGCCGCGTCCGGTTTCCTTCAGACAGCGATACTGGTCGGCACCTTCGAGAATCTCTGGTCCCCTTATGGGCTTCTGGTGGTTAGCAAGGGTGTAGCCCTTCTGGTTCTGGGTGTGGCGGGTTTCGTCCAACGCCGCTGGCTCATTTCGCGGATGGCGTCCAACCAGGCGCGAAGTGTCAAATACTTCTGGGCCCTCGTCGCAGGGGAGCTGCTCGTATTAGGTATCGCCTCAGGTCTCGCTGCCGCCTTGACTCGGACCGATGATTCCAGTCCTGACGTCCCGACCGCCTACGCGACGTTGGCTGAAAAGATCGTCGATTATCCGCTGCCCGCCGCTCCGACCCTCTGGCACTACCTGCTGGAAATGAGATTCGATCCCATCTGGGTTCTGTTGTGCTGCGCCGGAATCTTCGTGTATCTGGCGGGCGTGCGACGGCTGCATCAACGCGGGGAAAGTTGGCCCCGACACCGAACATCGTTCTGGCTTGTGGGCGTCCTTGCTCTTCTCTATGTAAGCAACGGCGGCGTCAACGCCTACCGTGAATTTCTTTTCAGCGCACAGACGGTCGCTCAGATGATGTTGATTGCGATCATTCCACTATTTCTCGTCTTAGCGGCCCCGCTGGTTTTGGCCAATCAAACAATCCGAAGCCGCACTGACGGAAGCCGCGGAGGCCGAGAATGGATCACGGTGATCGCCGGTTCGCGTCTGATCTCCCTCGCGACCACCCCATTCGCCGCCGCCGGTATCCTCTTGGCGTCACTCGTGGCTTTCTACTACCCGCCTCTGCTTGGGTGGGGCATTACCGATCACATCGGGCATCAGTGGGTGATTGTTTACCTTCTTTTCGTCGGCACGCTTGTCGCTACGTCAGTCATTCGATCGCGCGCACTTCCACCCACGTCATTCGTGGTGCGATTGTCTGCGGTAGCGATGGTCATAGCGACCTATACTATTTTGGGAATTGTGCTTTCTACAAGTACCGGGCTCCTTCAAGCGGATTGGTATGGGGCCCTGGCCGGTCCGTGGGGAGTGGATTCTCTCCAGGATCAGCAAGGCGGTGGCGTAATCGTGCTGAGCATCGGCATCCTTCACTCGGTCGTCCTCGCAATCTTGATCGTGCGCACGCGATACCCCGATCGTTCACCCACACCCTCATCCAAGGCACCCGAAGAAATCGAAAGTGCTGGACCAGCATGACCGCAAACCCCGCGCGTTTTCGCGCTCCGTGGATCAGCACTCGTTCGATGGGCCGGTGAGGTGCTCTATCTCACCCGGTATAGTGATGCCGCTGTAATGGCCTAGAAAATGCTCAGAACGGCGCAGGTCTCTTGCGGGTCCCGCACGCATAAGGAGCTGCTTGATCGCCGCACCAGTGCGGCACCCGAGGAAGTCCACGAGGGACGCCCGGTTACCTTGTTCGTAACCTCGGATGGTGTGAGTATCTGAGGGAGTTGGCCTGTCGGGTCCGGCATGATTGTTGCCCCCAGTCGTTGATAATCCCGGGGGGGCACCGGACTCGATTGGCGTCGGCTGATCGCTGATAGGGGCTCGACTAAGCGTAAAGCCGAGCTCGTTCGTAACGTGGATGCCGAGACTTGACGCCGCAGACCAGGCCATGAATACAAGTGGAGCGGAGCAGTCATGATCGAAAACTATGACAGCGTCGACGTGTTCGTCGGTGTCGACGTTGGCAAAGGCGAACACCACGCCGTCGCCCTGAACCGGGCCGGCAAGGTCCTCTTCGACAAAGCATTACCGAACGACGAAGGCAAGATGCGGGCGGTGCTGCAGAAGCTGAAACAGTCCGGTACGGTGCTCGTCATCGTCGACCAACCGGCCACGATCGGCGCCCTGCCGATCACCGTCGCCCAAGCCGAAAGAATCCTCGTCGGCTACCTGCCCGGCCTTGCGATGCGGCGCATCGCCGACCTGCACCCCGGGGAGGCGAAGACCGATGCCCGCGACGCAGCGATTATCGCCCAAGCCGCTCGAACGCTGCCGAATGCGTTGCGGTCAATCCACCTGGCTGATGAGTCGGTCGCGGAGCTGTCGATGCTGTGTGGTTTTGACGATGACATCGTGGGCAGATGACGGCGACCAGCAACCGAATTCGCGGGTTGCTCACCCAGATTGACCCAGCGTTGGAGCGGGTCGTGGGCCCGCATCTGGACCCCCCGGCGATGCTAGATCTGCTCCAGCATTACCCGTCACCAGCGGCGATGAAAACAGCCGGCACTACGCGGATGGCCACCCGGCTGCTCAAGCTGGCCCCACGGATGGGCCGCCGCCTAGCACAGGAAATCACCCACGCCTTGGGCGAACAAACTGTCGTGGTCGTCGGCACCCATGCCGCAGCGACGGTCCTCCCACGCTTGGCCGAACAGCTCGCTGCCCTACGCCGGCAACGGTCCGACATCGTCGTCGAGGTCGAGAAGCTGGTGAACAACCACCCTCTTTCCCCCGTCCTGACGAGCATGCCCGGAGTCGGCGACAGGACCGCAGCCCGGCTCCTCACCGAGGTCGCCGGCAAGCACTTCGAAACCGCCGGCCAGCTCGCCTCCTGCGCCGGCCTCGCACCCGTGACCCGACGCTCCGGCAGCTCAATCCGCGGCAAACATCCCTCCCGACGAGGAAACAAGATCCTCAAACGTGCCCTGTTCCTGTCCGCCGTCGCAGCACTCCGAGACCCCGTCTCCCGCACCTACTACGACCGAAAAATCGCCCAAGGCAAACGCCACGACCAAGCCCGCATGGCACTCGCCCGACGCCGGTGTGATGTTCTATGCGCCATGCTCCGCGACGGCACCCTCTACGAAACTGAACACCAACTGGCCGCTTGACAAAAACATAGGGGCACCTCCCGAACGCACCGCTGGCAGCATCTGGCGAGGCGTACGCCCGTGCAGACGGGGGCCTCGGTGTCCGGTCAGGACGTGAGCACCGTCAAGTCAAGCGCGAGCAAAGCGCGACGCGAGTTGGCGCAGGGTGGCTTCGATGCCGGCGGCGTTCTGCCGAGGAAAGCCGAGCAACTCGAAGACTTTGCCCTGCACGGCTGGGACGGTGCTGTAGTCGAACGTCTCAGTGACGCGCGTAGACGTGGGCGTAAGCGCCGTGAGTTCCCAGCGCCACCGGTGGCCCGCTGGGTGACGCCATTCCACAAGCCGACCCTCCTCGATGCGCGTCACCGTGCTGGTAATGCGATACGGGACGCCGAACTGCTTCATCGCTACCGAAAATTGTGCGCCCTGGCTGAGCCGCCGCGGCCCCGACACTGTGCCACCTACGGTGCCCGAGCCGTCCAGCTCACCGTGACGGTGCGGATCAGCCACCAACGCGAAGACGTCGTCAGCCGAAGCCGATACCTCGACAGTGCGCGCGACTTGGCGCGGTCCTTGCTCAACCTGTTCGACCGTCATGCTGCCTAGCCTAGGTCGTTCCAGCATCGGCGTCAGTGCTGTAAGCGGGGAGCGCCTCCACCGCCGAGCGTACGGCCGCCTGTCCCAAGCGCGTCCGGACACAGAGGGAGCGAAGTGTGTGCGGCCGTTCTCGAGTGGGTTCTGAACAGACCGCACACCCAAGTCATGAGCCGCGGCTAGGGTCACGTCCCGCTGGGTGGTGTAATTCATCGTCACCGTGCGGGTCAGTTGGTTTAGTTTAGGCGGCAGCGAGTTCGGGGAGGATCACCGCCTCGTCGATGACCTCGACGGGGTTGTTCATGGTGGTCAGCTCGAGCATCGAGGCTTCGGAGAAGTAGCGACGTTCGCCGGCTTCCCACTCGTCATGCTGCTCGATCAAGACAGACCCTGCCAAGCGCAGCAGGGCGGCAGCGTTGGGGAAGACACCGACGACGTCAGTGCGGCGTTTGATCTCTTTGTTGACCCGTTCCAACGGGTTGGTCGACCAAATCTGTCGCCAGTGACGCCGCGGAAAAGCAGCGAACGCGAGCAGGTCAGGTTGGGCATCGGTGAGCATCGCAGCGACCTTCGGGTGCGAGCGACCGAGCATCGTGGTGACCTCACGGAATTGCTTCTCGATGTGCTCGCGGTCGGGCTGGGCGAAGATGGTGCGGATGATCGACGCGACCATCTCCTGGGATCCTTTCGGGACCACGGCGAGGACGTTGCGCATGAAGTGCACCCGGCATCTCTGCCAGCCGGCGCCTTGAAAGACGGTCCCGATGGCCTTCTTCAGCCCGGTGTGGGCGTCGGACATGACGAGCTTCACTCCGTCGAGACCGCGGGTTTTCAACGACCGCAGGAAGCTCGTCCAGAAGCCTTCATTTTCACTGTCGCCCACGTCGAACCCGAGCACTTCCCGGCGTCCGTCGGCGGCTATGCCGATCGCGACGACGACTGCTTGGGACACGATGCGATGACCGATGCGCGCTTTGCAGTATGTGGCGTCGAGGAACACGTAGGGGAAGTCCTGCGCGGCCAGGGTCCGGTCGCGGAACTCGGCCACTTCCGCGTCGAGGCCGGCGCAGATCCGGGACACTTCCGATTTGGAGATCCCCGTATCAGCGCCGAGCGCCTTGACCAAGTCGTCGACTTTGCGGGTCGAGACGCCGTGGACATAGGCCTCCATCACGACCGCGAACAGGGCCTGGTCGACGCGGCGGCGGCGCTCCAAGAGGGCGGGGAAGAACGACCCGGCGCGCAGCTTCGGGATTTTCAGGTCGAGGTCCCCGGCCGTGGTGCTCAACGTCCGTGGCCGGGTGCCGTTGCGGTAGGTGGTGCGGTCGCCGGAGCGTTCAAACGGGGCAGCGCCGATAAATGCGCTCGCTTCCGCATCGATCAGTTCTTGGTACAACGTTTCGGTCGCGACACGGATGCGGTCGGTGACATTGGTGAGTTTGAGTTCTCCCAGCAGGGTGAGCAGGGCAGACTGGTCTAGAGCCATCGTGTGGTGTCCTTTGTGAGTTGCTTTAGTCGGTACTCACTGACCATCGCACGATGGCTCCTCGCGTTGACGAAGCAACGCTCAAGGCAGGGAAACTCCACAGAGATACTGGATGTGACTCTGGTGCGGGGTGACTCAAAATTACACTGACTCCTTTCGAGGTTGTCTTTGAGTGGATCTGTCCGCCGCACCAGAGCCGCTAATGCCGCTTGATCGGGTTGACATGACTTGATAGGAGCCTGGCGACCAGTCTCACCTCTGTGCTGTCTGCCCTCCCGACCCAACGGTGATTTCCCTTCAACGAAGAAACGGGAGTACCGAAGTTATGACAGTTGCAATTAGTGAACCGCCACAATTCACCATCGCGGCCGAGTCACCACGAATCATTTTTGCCGGGGTGGATACCCACAAAGACACGCACTACGTCGCTATCGTCGACGACCACGGACAACCGATCGCCGACCGGGAGTTTCTCGCAGTCGGAAGCGGCTACCGCAAAATCATCGAGTTCCTCCACGCCTACGGCATCGTGGATGCTGTGGGCGTCGAAGGCACCGGTTCCTACGGTGCGGAACTTGCCCGCGTTTTGGCCAATGCCGGAATGCGCGTGCTTGAGGTCAATCGCGCCAACCGTGCCGAGCGTCGGCTGCGCGGCAAATCCGATCCCCTCGACGCCCACCAAGCGGCGATGTCGGTTCTGGCCGGGCGCGGGTTGTCAACACCGAAACAACGCGATGGCGACGTTGAGTCGATGCGGGTCTTACTTGCGGAACGCTCCTCTGCCACGAAGGCGCGCACGGCCAGTATCAATCAGATCCATGCCCTGTTGGTGAGCGCGCCCGAGGCCATCCGGCAAGATTTTCGCCGGTTCGACGGTAATAAACTCACGGTTGCTCTTTCACGAACACGACCCACATCGGGCACCACTCCGGAGCTGATCGTGCGGGCATCAGCGAAACGCCTCGCGCAACGCCATCAGGTCTTGACGGCGGATATTGCTCTTATCGACAGTCAACTTGGCCAACTCGCCAGCCGGCAGAATCCGGCTCTCATGGCCGCAAGCGGTGTGGGCCCGTTTGTCGCCGCACACCTGCTCGCCACTGCCGGCGACAACCCAGACCGCATCTCCACCAAGGCGCAGTTCGCTGCCCTCTGCGGCGTCGCACCCATTCCGGCATCTTCGGGAAAGCGCCAGCGTTTTCGTCTCTCGCGCGGTGGTGACCGGCAAGCTAACGCAGCCCTGCACCGTATCGTCCTGCTGCGCAAACGCCACAAGGAACCCCGGACTATGGCCTACATCGCCCGCCGCACCGCTGAAGGCCTTTCCGACCGCGACATCGTCCGCTGCCTCAAACGCCACGTCGCCAACGAAATATTCGCGTTACTCACCCAAAATCCCGCGGTCCCTCTGCCTAGTGGACCGTGGCTGCGGCAACGCCGCCAAACCCTCGGCATCGTCCTCACCGACGCAGCCAAACAGCTCAACGTCCCCTACCAGCGCCTACGCCGACTCGAGATCGGGCAACGCGCTGACACCGACCTGGAAACCACCTTCAGCGCCTGGCTCGACGACCAATCCCGACAATCGAATCCCATCCCAAAGGCCGCTTGACATCAATAGGAGCATCCACCCAATGGGACATGACCGCGGCTAGCTTTTCGCGGAGGATATATCGGGTGATTTGCCGGGTGTAATGATCGATAATAGATATCAAGTCAGCAAGTAATGTATCCATTGCAGAATCTGCTGAATAGGGCTCCCGTAATGTCCTATCTCACTTAAATTAAGACAGTCGCATTTCTGATGAGCAATTCTGCATGGTGCCAGGAAGAGCTTGAATCGACGCGCTCTTGCTTCATCTGGACCCCGCAGCCTGAACACGTCAATGCCTCGCACCCGGAGCCGAGTGAATCGGCAAGTGGGTGTCAACACCGTAAGCAAAATCTAAGTCGGGGAGACTGCGGCAAACGAAGCGACCGCCGACTCGAAATGATCGAACATAGTATATCGTCGCGGTGCCTCTATGTTCATGACGTCAAAAGTAGAACCACGTTTCTCGATGTAACCAAGCACTTTCTCGGGCGACCTTTCGTGGCAGCGGCGATCACTCACACGCCATTCATGATCGGACAGACTACGGACCTCGAGATCTCCCGTTGCACACGGTCCGTGACCCTGATTCGACATTAAATCTCTTTCGCGACGAGCGGTCCAGACCGGCGGCACCTGAACCAACTCCGATGCCGCTTGCATCCCCACCCAATTGCCGTCATCGAGGACAGCGCTGCGCAAAGCCCGAACCGAATTCACGCGGACGACACTGCCGGCGGTTCCGAGCCGGAGATGGAAGCGTAGCCTGGCTCATAGTCGCCTCAGTGGTCTTGGACCACAACGAAAACATCCGAATTCCCGAAGGCGTCGATCCAGAAGCATATGTTTGATGAGCACACCTCAAACCACCTCCGCCCGACAAGTCACGATTGAAATGAGCATCATGAACATGCATATCGGCCTCATCGGCCTTGGAAAAATGGGTGTCAGCATGCGCGCCCGACTCCGCGAAAACGGCGTGATAGTAACCGGCTACGACCGCAACCCTGACGTGTCCGACGTCGCGACTCTCCAAGACCTCATCGACGCCCTTCCCTCGCCCAAAACGGTGTGGGTAATGGTCCCCTCCGGCGCCATCACAAAAACCGTCATCACCGAGGTCAGCGAACTCCTAGGCACCGGTGACTTGGTCATCGACGGCGGTAATTCCCGTTTCAGCGACGACTTCGTGCACGCAGCCCTTCTCGCTGAGAAAGGAATCGACTACATCGACGCCGGTGTTTCCGGCGGAGTCTGGGGCCAAGAGAACGGTTTTGCGCTTATGGTCGGCGGCAGCGCGGCATCCGTTGACCGGCTCATGCCGTTATTCGACGCCCTGCGTCCGACCGGCCCGCGTGAGGAAAGCTTCGTGCACGCCGGCGAGGTCGGTGCCGGTCACTACGCCAAGATGGTGCACAACGGCATCGAATACGCCCTTATGCAGGCCTACGCCGAAGGATACGAACTGCTCGCCAAGCGGGACGACATTATCAAGAATGTCCCTGGAACATTCAAGGCATGGCAGCGCGGATCGGTCGTTCGGTCCTGGCTTCTCGAGCTCTTAGTTCAGGCGCTTGAGGAGGATCCGGCCCTGACCAGTATCGAAGGATACGTCGATGACTCCGGCGAGGGCCGGTGGACTATCGAAGAAGCATTAGCTAATGCCGTGCCCGTTCCCGCCATCAGCGCATCAATCTTCGCCCGGTTCGAATCTCGTCAGGAAGATTCCCCGGCGATGAAAGCCGTCGCCTCACTGCGCAACCAGTTCGGTGGCCACGCGGTCAAGTCCGCAGAGTAACCACCGGACACAGACAGCGTCAGAACCGAGTCTGGGCGGATTCAACTGGTCGTCGCAACACTCGATTTTGTGAGGTGTTGTATGTGTGGTCGAAGTATGAGCTGGTGGAGAAACAGGCGCGGTTTTGGGTGTTGATCACTCAAGGCTCGACGCTGACTGCAGCGTGCGATGCTGTCGGGGTGAATCGACGAACTGGACGGCGTTGGCGTCAAGCAACGGGTGGGCGGATCCCTCTTCCTGAGGCAGAGAGGTCGGGGCGGTACTTGTCCTTGGAGGAACGACTACAGATCGCGGACTTGCACCTGGGTGGCACCGGCGTGCGGGCGATCGCTGCCCTGGTAGGCCGGTCTGCTGCCACGATCAGTCGAGAGCTGGCTCGAGGCGGGTCCAAGGCTGGCCCGCAGGCACGGACGAAGTACGCCCCGTATGCGGCGCAGAAGCAGGCTGAGCTTCGTGGACGTCGTCCCAAGACCAGCAAATTCGACCATCCGGAACTGGCTTTTTTGGTGCAGAAAAAGTTGTGCCTGAAATGGAGTCCGGAACAGATCAGTGACCATCTGGCTGCGGTGTTTCCCGATCGGCAGGAAATGCGAGTCAGCCCGGAAGCGATCTACCAGGCGCTTTATGGGGGCGGCCGGGGTGGCTTGCGCGGTGATCTGCATCAGCATTTACGCACCGGCCGCGCCATCCGGCGTCCGAGACGGCCCGCTGCGAAGAACTCCGGCAAGATCCCGGACATGACCATGATCAGCGAGCGACCGGCGGAGGTTTCCGACCGGGCCGTGCCTGGGCATTGGGAAGGAGATCTAATCTTGGGATCACACTGCCGGTCAGCGATCGCTACGTTGGTCGAGCGTCAGACCCGGTTCACAATGCTGGTCCACCTCCCCGGCGATCACGGCGCGATCACGGTTCGCGAGGGGCTGTTGGCAGCCATTAAACGTCTCCGGAACACTTGGTGAAGACTCTGACATGGGACCAAGGAACCGAGCTGGCCCAGCACCGGCAGATCACGCTGGCCACCGCAATAGCTATCTACTTCTGTGATCCACATTCACCGTGGCAGCGGGGCACCAACGAGAACACCAACGGGCTGCTGCGCCAATATTTCCCCACAGGCACCGACTTATCCGTTCATTCGCCCGAGCGGCTACTCGAAGTCGCTACCGAACTCAACAATCGACCCCGCAAAACACTCGACGGCAGCACACCCGCTCAAGCCATGCAACGACTATTGCCAGAGCCAGAGCCAGAGCCAGAGCCAGAGCCAGAGCCAGAAAAGCCCATCGTTGCAACGACCGGTTGAATCCGCCGGGGCTAAACGGTACACGCCTGAAGCATGATTGGGATGCTTATCGGCAACGCGCGCGTATGCACCAACGACCAAGACCTGACCGCCCAAAAGAACGCCCTCACCGCCCTCGGCGAATCGCTCGAGAAGACGTTCACCGATTAGGTCCTCACCGGAACTAACCGGGCGCGGCTAGGTCTTTGCGAAGCGTTGGCCGCCTGCCGAGCTGGCGACACCCTCGTCGTGACCAAGCTCGACCGGCTGGCACGCTCGCTTCGCGATGCGAAGGACATCGTCGACGACCTCACCCTTCGTGAAGTGAAGCTCAGTATCGGCGGTTCCGTTCACGACCCCACCGACCCAGTAGAGAGGCTCCTTTTCAATGTGCCCGCGATGGTCGCTGAATTCGAGCCCGACCTGATCCGTCCACGCATCCGCAAAGGGATGCGAGTCGCCAAAGCGGCTGGCCGGCTGTGCGGCAAGCGGCCCAAACCGTCCCCGGTGTAGGAGAAACACCTGGTGTGGCTTTCTGATTTATCTGGGTGAGGCGGCAACGCCTCGGAATTCCTACCTGCTCAGCATCGAATGGGAAGCTCAAGTAGTGGTGCCCTCGGGTGCTAATCCTGCGTCACAAGGCGGTGCGTTGTTCCACGAAAACGTATGTCATTGTTGCGGTCTCCGAAAGTTCAGCAATAGATGCGCCGTCTCGCCCGCGTAGAGCCATTCCCTGCAGTACCGTTCCGACAAAATCGGCAAGACTCGATGCTTTAACGGTCGAGGGAATAATTCCGGACGCAATATCAATGCTGATGAGATCCTTAATCATCCGTATGTTTGCTGTGCGATGCGCCTCGAGCGGTTTGGCGACATCTCGATTGGCATCTGAGACGCAGACAGCAGCGCTAACGATAAGGCACCCCCCAGGACCGCTACCTGCCGCATAGTGAATAGCGGCTTCGGAGAGTAGCCGTCGGATCAATGGACGTGCGTGTTTTTCTTCTTCAAACGCGAGTGAAGTGAAATGGCCGTCGGTAGCCGAATAGTGCTCAACTACCGAGTCAAACAGCTCGCGCTTGCCCCCGAAAGCCGCATACAGGCTTGACGTAGTGATTCCCATCGCTTTTGTTAGAACGGCTATAGACGTTCCTTCATAGCCGTGCTTCCAAAAGATCTGCGTGGCACTACCCAACGCAGCCCGAGTGTCGAACCGCCGACCTTGACCACGGACGCCGACCATAAAACCGCCTCCTACAGGCTTAACGAACAAGACGGTATTATACGTCCCTATTTCGAAACAAAGCGTTGGCAAAGACGTGCTATTTTCATTGATGTAACGTTCGTTCCACGAATGCTGCTAGCCTCGCCGGGGTGAAAGCGTGGTGATTTCGGTTGGCGGTGTCTACCGACACGGCGGAATTGCACATGCCTCGCCGCGTTTTTGTTCTGACTGATATACGACACAGCCTCATCGAGACGCACTGCGCAAAACTAATTTGCCTGGGCACATAAAGACTTGGAGACCCGCTATGACTTCATCAAAAACAAATGGCCTATTCCGGGGCACGACACGTCACGGCGCGGAGTACTGGTCCGTCAATGCGACGAAGCCGGTCACCTACGACGTTGTCGTGTCAAATAACCTTTTTGATTTGAGCAACCCGACACTTGCACATCATGGCGCTATTCCCGCAGCGGTCCCCGGATCCCGCCGCCTGGTCGTGATCGATTCCGTCGTAGACCGGTTCTACGGCGAATCCATAAGACATTACTTCGATCATTTTGATGTGCACGCAAGTTTTCATGTTCTTGAAGCCCATGAACTGGTAAAGGACTGGGACTCTGTGAGAGTGGTGGTTGAGGAGATGGCTAGGTTTGGCATCGACCGTCGCGGTGAGCCCGTTGTCGCCATCGGTGGTGGAGTCCTCTTGGATATCGTAGGTTTCGCCTCGAGTATCTACCGGCGCAGTATTCCCTACATTCGCATCCCCACAACATTGATTGGCCTCGTTGATGCCGGCGTGGGAGTCAAAACTGGAGTCAATTTCGGGCAGGGCAAAAACAAGATCGGAACGTATGCAGCTCCGACTGTGACCTATGTTGATCGTTCGTTTTTGAGAACGCTGGATCGTCGTCACCTCGCGAACGGATTCGCAGAAATACTGAAGGTCGCCTTGATCAAGTCAGCGCATCTCATGGAGCTACTGGATGATTTTGGCCGAGACCTCCTGGACGATGGTTTCAGGGGAACGATACCTGCACTGGACCGCGCGGCTGGCAGTATCATCGCCGATGCGATCCAGCTGATGCTCGAGGAACTTCAGCCCAATCTCTGGGAAGCGAAACTAGAGCGCTGCGTCGACTACGGACACACTTTTAGTCCCACCATCGAAATGAATGCACTACCCGAGCTCTTACACGGTGAGGCAGTCTGCATCGATATGGCGCTGAGCAGTATACTCGCATTCCAGCGCGGTTACATGACCGATCGAGAGTTAAGGAGGGTGCTGTCCACGATGGTGTCGTTGGACTTGGTTGTCTGGGACAAGTCACTCGATGAAGATGGAATTCTCGATGAAGCGTTGGCGGACATCGTACGACATCGTGCCGGGCAGCAGAGGATCCCGCTGCCAGTCGGAATCGGCCAGCATAGGTTCGTCAATGATCTCACGCGTGGTGAGCTGGCTTCTGCACTTGACCTGCTGCGGCTGACCGCGCACGAACTCAGCGAAAGCACTGCTCCGACGGGGCGGTCTGTCCAGCCTTTGAATCTGAAAGCATGAGGTGGACCGATCTCTATATCGGAGGCATTGGAAGTTACCTCCCCACCACCTTCGAAACTGCCGAGCACGCAATTTCCGAAGGGCGACTAACTCAGACTGAATTAGTAAAGTCTGCCCAGATCAGTGCCACCAAAGGTGGATCGCATGAAACTGCGCCCGACATGGCTGTATGGGCTGGACAGCAGGCACTCCATGAGCTTCAAGCCTATGGATCGCCTACCGGCGACCCCGAGCTTATCGTGCACGCGGTGGCACTTCACACTGGCCTGGAAGCATGGAATGGCGCGGCCTACATCGGGAACGGAGTTGGCCACCCGAGCACTTTAGCGATCGAAATACGAAACACCTGCGCCGGATCGATCGTTGGAATCGAGCTATTGGCGCGTTACCTGAGCCCCAATGGGGTCGGCCTCCTCACTGCTGCTGATATCTGGCGGCTTCCCATGTTCGACCGGTGGGGAACCGATTCAGGGTTGGCGTACGGGGATGCGGGCGCAGCCCTCGCACTGAGCCGGACAACAGGACCATTTCAGATTCTCTCGACAGCGGTCATTCAGAACTCGCGCTTCGAGCAGATGCATCGAGGGAATGCTTCAATTGATCAACCTGAGTACCGCGGCTCTTTACCGTTCAGTATGCGCAAACGGTCAGCTGACTACGCGCGCAGCAACGGACTAGACGACTTCTGGCAGGCCAATACAGAAGGGCTTCGGCAAGCGGTAGACCAAGCCATCAATGACGCTGGTATCAGCCGACATGAGATCCGAGCGTGGTCGCTTCCCCATTTTGGGAAGACCCTGCTGCGACGGCAATGTTTGGAACCGTTAGGCCTAGATCCAGCGGCTACGACAAGTGATTTCGGAGCGCGAGTCGGCCACACCGGCGCGGCAGACCCTTTGCTCGGATTGGACTACCTCAGGTCAGAATCCAGAATCCGCACTGGAGACTACATCGCCATGATTGGAATCGGAGCGGGATTCACGTGGGGCTGCGCAATCGTTCGATACGACGAACCGGAGAATTGAATGAGATTGAAAACAGCAGTGATGACGCCAAACCCGCCACGCGTCAATATCAATATGGCCATTACGTGGATGCTACTGGCAGTATTTAGCGTAGGAACAGTTGAGTACCTCGTAGCAGGAGTCCTCCCTCAGATCGCTACAGATGTAGCCATCACCGATGCAACAGCCGGGCTGCTGGTGACTATTTACGCGCTTACTGTGGTGATCGGTGGGCCGCTGATCACCATCGTCACATCCCGTATCAAACGAACGCCCTTGATCGTGGCGCTCATGGTGTTGTTCATCGCCGGCAACATCCTCACGGCTGTAGCACCCAACTTTTTGATCCTCGGCATTGCCCGGGTGCTCACGGCGTTGCCACATGCGACCTTCTTCGCCATCTGTCTGATCCTCGCGACGACTCTGGTGGAACCACAGTTCCAAGCCCGTGTGATCTCACGTATTACCCTGGGCCTGAATCTCGCCACTGTCCTTGGGGTGCCGCTTGGTACACTTATCGGCAACCAATACGGCTGGCGTTCATCATTCCTGGTAATTGCCGGTATCCAGACAATTGTAACTGTCGCCCTGGTGCTCACCACTCGCCGTGCACCAAATCCCCCTACCGGCCGCATCTCCGCAGAGGTTAGAGTTTTCGGTCAAAGTGAAGTCTTGAAAGCTCTCGGCCTAACAATGCTGAGCCAGGCGGGCCTCTTCGTTCTCTTCACCTTCATCACCCCGTATCTCGGGCAGCACTCAGGGTTCAGCCCCGGCGGCATCACGCTGCTACTGTTCGTCTTTGGAGTTGGATCCGTTGCCGGAAACATGCTCGGAGGCTACTTCGCCGATCGCAATATGAACGCGACTCTCTATGTAGCGTTAGGCTCCCTAGCCGCTTCTTTGGTGTTGTTGTCTATCTTGGGGGAGTACTCGTGGTTCACTGCGCCTTGGCTGTTCGTGGTCGGAGCAGCGGGTTTCTCAATTATTCCACCCTTGACCTCGAAACTTATCAGCGCGGCGAGTAGTGCTCCACACCTCGCAGCGACGGTCAATATTGCCGGATTCCAGCTGGCCAACGCAGCCGGTGCATGGATCGGCTCCACCGCACTCTCACTTGGCATAGGCATCGGATCATTGCCAGCAATCGGTGCTGTGCTTGCTTTTGCTGCTGCCGTGCTTCTGTGGATCACCAATCTCGTGGGTTCCTCGCGGAAACTCGAATCGAGTCACCCTTGAGAGCAGCAATCTTTACCAGCCTAGGCAACGTCGAAGTGCAGGATGTGCCGGAACCTTCAGCTCCCAAATTCGATGAAGCCCTCGTTCGTGTCGCCTATGTTGGCCTGTGCGGGACAGACCTTGAGCTCTTCCATGGCTCCTCAAATTATTTGCGAACAGGCCGCACGTCTTACCCACACCATTTTGGGCACGAATGGGTGGGCGTCATTGATGCCCCTCCAACGAACCCGAATGGCGAACACCTGCGACAGGGCACTGTGGTCTCTGGGAGCACCATGATCACGTGCCGCAGCTGCGAAGCATGTCGCTCGGGTCAGAACAATCTCTGCAGTCGGCTCCGAGAGGTCGGTCTCTACCAGTATGCCGGTGCCGTGGCGGAGTACCTCACCATGCCGGTGCACAGTTTGACAGTCGTCGACAACGCTCTAGACGCTGTACCTCAGCCCAGGCACGTCCTCATCGAGCCCCTAGTTACCGTCTTAGAAGGTGTGGCCAAAATTGAACCACGCGTCGGAAGTCGGATTCTAATCATCGGCGCCGGGACCATCGGTAGCCTGGCGGCAATTGTGATGAGTAAGTACCCGGTCGAGGTTGACCTCATTGACCCAAACGGCGCACAGCAGCTTGCCAATCTCGGTATCGCACGGATTTACAGTTCAACATCTGAAGTGAACGCTCTATATGACGTCGTCTGGGAATGTTCTGGAGCCCAGTCAGCAACCGCAACTCTTCTCCGAAATCTCAAGCCTGGAGGCGTAGGGGTATTAGTTGGAGTGCCCCCTGCGGACACCACGATCAACGTTGCCGAGTTCGCACTGAACGGCCAACAGCTGATCGGGATCCGACATGGCGTCGATCACTACATCACTGCAGCGGAGTTCATCACCAAGAACAGTGAAATGCTCGACAACTTGATCGACCATGTATACACCCTTGCTGACGCTCGCCAGGCCTTTGCAAGGCTCGAAACTATCCGGGAACGGCCGAAGGTGGTGCTCCATATTGACTGATCGACCAACAGCGTTGATTACTGGCGCAAGTAGTGGAATTGGCAGAGCAGTCGCTTCGCTGCTAGTCCGAAATGGTATCCGAGTACTGGCGGGCTACAACTCAGGCAGGGATCGTGCTCACGAACTTTGTGAAAACCTCAACGAGGAGCAGCCTGACTCCGCACTGCCGATACACATTGACCTAGAAGACACGGCCAGCATTGTTAGCCAATTTGACGACATCTGCACGAAATTCGGGCCTATCAACTACCTCGTCAACAACGCAGGGATCAACGACAGATCATCTGCTCTAGCGTTGGACGTCAACCGACTAGAGCAAGTACTGGCTATCAATCTCACGTCACCATTACTTTTGTCATCGGCAGCTGCACGTTACTTCGCCGCCCATGAAATTAGAGGCTCAATCGTCAACGTTACGTCCGTTCATGACCAAATCCCAATCACCGGCGGAGCGTCGTATTGCGCGTCCAAGGGTGGTCTGGCCGTTGGATCGCGAACGTTGGCACTTGAGTTCGCAAGGCACGGGATTCGCCTCAACATGGTGGCACCAGGAGAAACTGCGACGCCGATGAACGGTTTCCCAGATTCGAACGAAACTACCACCGTGGAGCGGTCGGCGATTCCCATCGGACGAGCAGCCCACCCATCAGAAATCGCCGACGCCATTGCGTGGCTCCTGAGCTCTGCATCGTCATATATGACAGGTTCCACGATCTACATTGACGGTGGACTCATGCTCACCGCTGCAGAAGAAAACGCAAAGACCGCCATTAGCGCGCCGTGAGAATCAACAAAAGGACACACATGAAAGCCGCAACTATTGACCGTTCAGGACCCGCTTCAGAGCTCCGGTACGTGGACATCGATCTTCCCGGAGTCGGACCAAAGGACGTCCGAGTCAAAATTTCAGCAGCAGCAGTGAACCCGGTAGACGTCAAAACGCGTTCAGGAGCACTCGGCATCGACCTCCAGTTCCCATCAGTACTGGGCTGGGATCTCGCCGGCACGGTAGATGTCATTGGAGCAGAAGTGACGAAGTTCCGTGTGGGCGATGCTGTCATGGGAATGATTGCGCAACCCGTCCGTGAACAAGGAACTTATGCGGAATACGTTAGCGTTTCTGAAGATCTACTCGCACCAGTTCCAAAAGGTCTCAGTCTGGAAGAGGCGGCGGCGGCTCCATTAACCGTGCTCGCCTCGGCCCAGATATTGAGCAAAATTGATATGCCCGAGAATGCATCAGTTCTCGTCACTGGAGCAGCGGGAGCAGTCGGACGAGTCACCGTTCAGACCCTCGTCAAGAAGGGCCACCAGGTATCAGGGATCGCCAGGACCACCGACGAAACTGACCTAACTAATCTGGGCGTTCGAGCGATCTATTCAACAAGCGAGCAGGTGCCCGACGGAGTTTTTGATGTCGTGATCGATACAGCTGGCATCGCAGCGTCGATCTCCGGCGTTCGTGATGGAGGCGAATTCATCTCCATCGCAGACAACCTGCAGCCACAAGCTCAACGCGGGATCACTCCGAAAAAGAGTTACGTCCAGGAAAACGCAGACCAATTAGCGGCCATTGCCATAGAACTCGCCCGGGGGAACCTGACCGTACCTGTAGGTCCTGCGTACCCTTTGTCTGAGGCCGCAGCTGCACACGCCGCATTCGAACAGGGCGGCACTCGCGGAAAGGTTCTCATCGTCCCATGATGCGCAACCACCAGATCACATTGGCGGTACCGAATGCCAACGACGCGACACGATGGCTCACCAGAATACTCGGCCACGCTGGGGTCGATTCCAATAGCGTTCTCTTCGAACCAGGAGTCGAGTTGACGCTGGTCTCTAGCGCATCCACCGACAGTGCTCCACCATCGATAGTAGATCTCGGGACGAATCACCTGTGCTTCCGAGTCAACAACATCGAGCGCGTAGCCGACCAGATTGGCGAGCTTCCGCACACAGAAGTTCTTGGGGATGTCATCGAAGTACCTGAGGGGCCTATTCAGGGCAACAAATGGGTGTACTTTCGGTCGCCGTGGGGCACACTCTTCGAGCTACAGGAATGGCCGAAGACACCTCAATACTTCCGCGAGACCGATGCCCGACTGTTCCACGATCATCCGGCGCAGCGCCCTGAAGCTTTGCACGGGATACGAGGCCTAGACCACACTGGTTATAGCGTGGATAACCTCGAATCCGCCATCTCCAATCTCACTAATCAGGCCGGAGGGAGAATCGTCTTGCGTACAGAGATGACGGTAGACGAGACTTTCACACGGCGTCAGTTTGGAATTGACATCAGATGCACGTCCAAGATGGCAATGATCGCGGTCGACGGGTTGAATATCGAGCTATTTGAGCACCGGGGACCCGAGCAGCAGCCTCCACGTCGAGGTACAGAATTCGGCGGACACAAGCTTCTGCTTTCCAGCTCGTTGACATGTGCCCCGGATTTATCGTCTGTCACTAGGGTCGGCGTCTCATGAGTGTCCACCGATGCGCTGCGCTGCTCTTTGATCTCGATGAAACGCTTGTGCGTTCCTCGGCTTCAATCGACGATGCATGGTCGCAGTTTGCAACACGTAATGGCCTCTCCTTTGAGAAAGTTGGCCCCCTTCTTCCTGGGCGACGCGGAAGCGAGATCATCTCCGCGATATTCCCAACGCGATCAGCAGGCTGGATCGACATAGAGCTCGCCCAAGTACGAAGCGATGAACTCGCGTCAACGTCCTCGATTGAAGCGATACAAGGGGCTTCAGCCCTTATCAAGAAACTGCCTCTGGATAGATGGGCTATTGTCACAGCGGCCCCGCGCGCACTCATGGAAGCGCGCTTATCTGGCGCAGGTCTACCGCGGCCCGAGGTAGCGATCTGCGCCGAGGATATCTCGGTAGGGAAGCCTTCCTCAGAGGGGTTCTTGCTGGCAGCTAGTTTGCTCCGAGTTGATCCGTCGCGTTGTATCGGGCTCGAAGACTCTACTGTGGGCCTCGAAGCGCTCGCTTCGGCTGGAATGCGAGCGATTAGGGTCACTGACGGCAACTTTCCTGCTGTCGGCCGGAGTATTGCATCGGTGAGTGATTATCGAGGCATCGCCATCACCACGACGGCGACTTCCATCGAACTGGATCTGCCGTGAAACTGGTTCAAATGGACATCGGAGGAACTTGGATCCGAATCCGCACAGAGTCGAGCCTCGATCGAATTCCAACACCGAGTAGGCTCAGAAACCCTCAGCTTCATCCTGAAGACCTTCTGCAGCGTTTGATTGAATCGATCTCACAGCAGGTTCCGCTGGGGGGGTGCGCCCACATTTCGATGGGTGCCGCCTACGATGAAGAAACCGACGTAGCCTACGGATCAGCTCCATTATGGGGACCGGGTCGGCACAACTTTCGCCTAGTGGAGATCCTCAGAAATGAGCGACCGGATGTCTCCTGGCACATTGTAAATGACGTGACGGCCGGGCTCGCTCATTTTGTGTCTCTCCATGCAAAGCCAAGCGACCGATACGTCACCTACCTGACGATCAGTAGCGGCATTGCGCTGCGTACTGCATACCTTCCCTCACGACAGATCGCAGTGAACGGCGAAGGGCTCCAAGGGGAAGTCGGCCACCTCAGAGCCTCGTCATCCGCCGCACTGGACATTCGCTCCCTCGTATGTGACTGCGGTAGCTCGGGTCATATCGCCGCACTATCTTCCGGACCGGGTATTCCCCGCGTTGCTGAGATTCTTCGTCCAAATGACTCGCCGCTTTCGCTGGAGGATGTAAAACGAATCTGTACATCTGACAGAGGGAATACCAAAAACCTGCTTGCAATCATCGTCGAGCCCATTGCCAATCTCCTCAAAACGCTGATCACTCTCCAACCCCACATCGACCTGATCGGCATCGGTGGAGGGGTACCAGAAGGACTTGGAGAACCCTATGCCGCGGAATTGAACGCACAGCTGTGTGCCGCTGGATCCTACGCGGACAACAGTCATACTTTGGGTCCTCGTCTGCACTTCTTGGCGCCCGATGAACTTCGTCCTGAAATTGGCGCCACACTCATGGTGCGTGAATTCCTCAGCACCACTAAGTGAGAAAGAAGAAAAATTTTGCGCAAGCACCATGCAATAGTTCGCCAAAGTAACCAGTGCGAAATTCAACTGGTACCAACCCCGAGAGCGTCTCATGGGGAATTGGTCTTAGCGCCAGAAAAAGTGAGTATCTGCGGAACCGATATACAAATCCTGCGAGGGCAACGTGATGATCCCGCCCCGATAGTCGGTCATGAAGGTATCTCCCGTGTTACGGAGGTTGGCGCTGGAGTTGTCGGATTCAACGTCGATGACCGCGTCACGATCAACCCAACTCACCCCTCCAACCCAGACTTCTTGCTGGGGCACAATGTGAATGGCCTCTTGCAGGAACGTGTTCTTATTCCTAAAATAGCGGTCGAAGCTGGCCTAGTGTCCCACGTACCCCAATGTCTGCCATCAGCCCGTGGCACACTCATTGAACCCCTTGCTGTCGTTACCTATGCGTTGGAATGTCTCCGCCTTGAAGAGCCTGACAGTCTCTTGATCCTGGGTGACGGCCTCATCGGGAATCTCGCAGCCTGCGTCGCACCGAGACTATTTGGGCCGCGCCTGAAAACAACAATGGTGCACAGGTCGCAGGCCGGCATGTTGTGGACGAGTCAGTTCTTAGGCCACGTTGTGAATGCACGGACGATCGCTCAAGCCGAAAATTCGCTAGGACGCCGCGTTGCCGTGCTATCGGCCACTCATCGAGCTGGAACCGTTCAGACGATCAGCGAAAGCATCGAGGTACTGGGTTCTCGGCTCGTGGCCGCTCACCCGATAGGCGGCCTTGCCGCAGGGGCGACAAGCCCAGGGCTGCCAGGCGTCGATCTTCACGGAGTCCGTGCAGCAAATACGGGCGGATCATGGCCTCCTGCACGCATCACCTTCTCGAACGCACCAAACTCGGTCGTTTTGACCGGCAATCGTGGCGTTACAAATGCGCGATTAGAGGGTGCTGCCTCGAACCTTATAGATTCAGACTTCGGGTCACAGGCCGACCGCCTCATCACCCATGATGTGGGCGTGGAGGACGGCCTGAAAATCCTCAACCAGATGATCCACACCGGCACTCGAACGGTCGGCGACGAACTGGTACTCAGACTTGTTATCGACTTCTCGTCCCTGGAGTAGACGAGGTTCGTGCGATTTTGGGTAGCCTCGATCACCTTGCGCGTGATGCACGCTCAACGCCTCTTCGGGCCTGCCCTCGCGCCGTGTCTACGTCAAACGAGTTGACCGAGCATCTTGGTGTGAGCGTGCAGCCGATCTACGACCTGATGGCTTTGGCAGCGTTGCCGGAATGAGTACTCAATATCGAAACGGGGTCCAGGAATAAAATTTGCTAATAAATACTTTACGTGTTGACATAATCGACATTATCAGCGCGTCGATTCAATCTCGCGGCTGTTGGGCGCGCTATCCAAAATGTAGATGTTGGCTTCTTCGCTGGTACCGTGGCGCCGGTCAGGCGCAGGGCGACACCCCTCTCGATGGTCTCTTCGATGTGATTTACGCCATGCATCTCACACTGTCTATGTACCCGCGACGCCCCGACAGCCCCCTTGGGCCAATTCGCAGACGTGGCAACATTTTGGCAACATTTGAACGAGATTGCTCCGTTCTGTAGCATGGCGAAATAATTGAGAAGCCGCGTAATCATGCGGATTTGAGGGCTGATCCGGCGTCTTATTGGCGGCGCCTTAGGTTTCAAATCCCACCGGTACCGCCACGAAAAACCCCCTGCATCCCAGTGTTTCACTGGGGAGTAGGGGGTTTCGTTTTGCCGCGATTGACCCAGCGGTAACGCAGCGGTAACGGAGTTTCTGTGAGCGGGCGTGAGCAAGTGCGAGTTGAGACATGCAGTGGGTGGTAACTCACCCGACTGCCGGGTAGGCCGTCGCTTCTTCCCGACGACCTCCATGGTGCGCAGTAACGGGTCGAGAGCAGCCCGTTTCAACGTCCTCGCGTCGGTCGCAGCGAGGGAGGCGCACTGCCGGGGACCCGAGCACATGGAGATGCGTGACCTCGATACGCCCGAGCATGCCTGGGACCAATGCGCACTCATACACATTTACCCGCGCCGGAATGTGTACGTGTCCGGAATCGGTG
The DNA here is from genome assembly GCF_002929675.1 of Cryobacterium sp. M15. Taxonomy (NCBI): domain Bacteria; kingdom Bacillati; phylum Actinomycetota; class Actinomycetes; order Micrococcales; family Microbacteriaceae; genus Cryobacterium; species Cryobacterium sp. M15. The sequence goes on along the minus strand of NZ_PJJW01000033.1, from coordinate 164,068 downwards.
CGACCCATACGAGACAAGGGGAGTAGTCGAATCCAGTTTCGTACGTCGTACACATTTTCGCGACGACAACTCAAGTTCAGGAACTCCCCGGGCGCGCACAATTCGGGGGAGTTGGGAGGAGCGTGCACATCTGTACACATACCTGCTCTGGGTGCGAGCAGTGTCGTAAAGGTTGGAGACCCGGCGGTACAAACGGCACACGCGGGCTAGCCGCGCCAGATCCGCGTAAATCCGCGTAAGTCTAGGGAAATCCGCATGAAATTTGTGCCTTACTGGCTTCTTAAAAAATACGGTACTTGCCTGTGGCTGAAGAGCGCCTCGCGACCGTCACGTCCGAGCGTACGAACGTGCTTGCTTGCGAACTGTAGATTAGGGGCCGGGAATCACGCTGTCACGGCTCCTTTCATCTTCTTGGAAACCACCCGGCTCCGCTCTAAATCTAAGTTTCGGGCAGAGTTTCGTTGTGCGTCCCTCCTGTCCCGAGTCTCGCAACCAATGGCTTGAGCCACGGCCAGAGTCTTGACGAAAGTCCCGTAGGAGGATCGTTGTGGTCTTCAAACTGTTTACGAAGTGCTCGGGTGGTTGTCCACCACGGCGCTCACGTCATGAGCCGTATTCGAAGGGCACGTTGGAAACTCGTTTACGTTGTCATGGGAGTCTTGCTCGAAGGGTTCAACGGTCTGGTCCTAACCTCGGCGCTCCCGCCCCTCGCCGCCGCGTTGGGTGCAAACGTACTTGTGCTGTTGCTCTAGTTGGGCGGCATGCGATCCTCCCGCGGTTCCGGCGAACCTGTCAACCCTCCGCGTGCTTGGTGGAGGATGACATCTCGGCCACGAGCCGGCTTCGTCGTCGGGTCGCTCCTCGTCCTTAGCATTGTCGACGGTGTCTTCTTCGTGATGTCTGGGTCGGGCAACTCCACGTTTAGCTACGCCCTGGGGGCCGTAATCGATGGTTCGTTAGCGTTCTTGTTTCTTCGGTCGTCGATCCAATTGCGAAAATTCCCGCCATAGACGGTAGCTGACCCTGTTGAGGCCCCGCGATGGAAGCCATTCAAACTTAGGCGGTAGATTTTTCCGGGGAGCCCAGTCCTTTTGTAGCAATCAACCTAGACGGCGCGTACGAGCCTTCCTCCCGATATCGACCAAGCAGCTGTTCATGTGGAGTTCCGACCGAACAGCATGAATTTGGCGATCATCTATGGTGTTTATACAGGGCGCTGCATCCTTACTGCAGGACTTGCTTGAGCGATTCACAACCGAGTCGCGATCGAACAAAAACCGAAGGATTGCCCCGTGCTCAAGGAACTTCATTTGAAGAACTTCCGTTCGTTTGTGAATTTCAAGGTGAGCTTTGGCAACGGCGCTTACTTAGTCGGCCCAAATAATGCGGGCAAGTCGACCCTTCTCACCGCCATTCGGGTGGCTGACACTCTGGTGCGCTACGCACACCGACGCAAGCCAGACAAATTAGTGACGGATCGAGATGTCAGATTATCCGGATATCCAATTGGGCTTCGAGAGTTTCCTGCGTTGCGAGACAGTTTGCGTTTCGAGTTCGGGTCTGCGGAGACCAGGTTAGAACTGATCTGGAAGAGCGGCGCAAAGCTCACGGCCGTGTGGCCAGAAGAGAACTCAGACGACGATGGGAGCGAAGAAAGTTTCTTCTATCTGACCGCCCCTGATGGATCGATCGTGAAGACAGTTAGCCAAGCCAAGTCGTTGTTCCCTCAACTCGGTTTAGTTCCTCTCCTCACTCCCACGGAACACACGGAAAAGCTGCTGGCTGACGACTACGTGAGACAGAATATTTCCGGAAGACTCAGCAGTCGGCATTTCCGAAATCAACTCAGGGTGCTGAACGAAGCGGACGCGCTGCAACCATTCCTCGATTGGGCGGAACCATGGCTTGATGGGATTACGTTTGACAGCCTCGCTCTGGATTACACCGATGATGGCCCGATCGTGCACGTCTTTTTCTTCGAAGCACATAGTCGCGTTCCGAAGGAAGTCGTTTGGGCCGGCGACGGCATCCAAGTCTGGTTACAGATCCTGTACCACGTCTTTAGAGTTCGCGATTTCGAAACGATCGTCCTTGATGAACCGGAAGTTTATTTGCACCCCGACCTTCAGCGCCGACTCGTTCGTCTATTGGATTCGACTGAGCGGCAAATTGTTATAGCGACACATTCATCGGAGATGATCGCGGAGTCTGATGGACGGTTGACCACTCTCGTAGACAAGTCGCGTCGCCGGGCCATCCGCTCACGTAGCGACAGCGACTATGAAATGCTGTCGACGACGCTTGGCACTGCCTTCAATCTCCGGCTTGCGAAGGCGCTTCGCTCACGAGTTGCTGTATTTGTCGAAGGTCACGACATGTCAGTCCTTCGGATCCTTTCCAAGACTCTCGGTCTAGCTGCCCTCGCCAGCGAAAGAGGCGTAACAGTTATGCCGCTGAATGGATACAGCAATTGGGGACAAGTCGAACCGTTCAAGTGGCTTTGCGAGAAAATCCTCCCCAACGCTCTGACCACCTTTGTGATCCTTGATCGGGACTATCGCCCCGAAAGCACGAGGATCGCTGTAATGAATGACTTCGAATTGGCTGGCGTGCGCGGGCATGTTTGGGGCCGCAAAGAGCTCGAGAGCTATCTGATCAATTCCGCAGTAATCGCTCGTTTGTCCGGCGCCTCAGAAGGCTCAGTAGTCGCGTGGCTCGATGAGATCACCGCCGCGATGGAGAACGAAGTTTTCGGGCGAATGTTGTTTGAAACGCAACAGTCCGACGGGAGCGCTAGAAATCACTCCGTCAGCATCACCACAACCTTTAAACCGATTTTTGATGCGCGATGGTTGGATGCGGCCAATCGTCTCCACATTTGCCCTCCGAAACAGATAATCGCCCACCTGAACGATAAATTGCAGTCAGAAGGAAAGAAGTCGATTTCGATCGCTGCATTGGCAAGAGCGCACCGGATCTCGGAGATCCCCGAAGAGTTGGCTCACGTGCTGCGTGAAATTGAGGCTTCGATCTAGGAGCAGTCCTGGACGTCAGCTACGAGAGCACCATTTGCTTGAGGGAACCTCTGGTGCCAGCCGACTGCGACCCGCTGTCGGACCTCGCTTGCGCGAGGCAAGAGTAGTTGACCGACTGGCGGGAGTTTGGATAGCGGTGCGCGGATTGACTGCATTTGTCGCAGATTCAGCGTAGTTTCGCTGATTGAGCAACGTCCAAAACCATGGATTGCAGGGACATAGGCCGAAATGGGGCCCGCCCGGGCGATCGCCCGTCGGCCAGCAACGGCTAACGGTCGGCAGTCAGCCGCCCGCAAAGGTGCGTGCCCTTGTCTGTGGGCGGCAACAGTGCGCTAGATTCCCGCCATCGCAGCGTATCTACCTGAGCCGTTCAGTGCGGCGTACAGCGTCTGCCGCGACACCCCGAGGTCGCGGGCCACCAACGCTTTCGGGACTCCAGCATCGATCCGCTCGCGTGCCTCTGCGATCTTGTCCAGTCCGAGCTTCGGAGCCTTCTCGTACTTCCCGTCCCGCTTGGCGATGGCGATGCCCTCTGCTTGCCGCTCACGGATAGTCTTGCGCTCCAACTGAGCGATTGCGGCGAGAACTGTGAGCATGAATTTGCCTTGAGGGGTGTCCGAATTTATGGCGGGGTTGTCAACGAACTCCAGGGCGACGCCCTTCCCCTTGAGCCGCTCAATTAGCGCGAGAAGGTCTGTCGTAGAACGGGCCAGGCGGTCCAGTGATTTAACCCGTACCTTGTCCCCATCGCGCACGTAGGCGAGCATTTCCTGGAGCTGCACTCGGTCGTGGGCGTTCTTGCCCGAAACCTTCTCGGAGAACAACTTGTCTACTGGGCCGAGTGCTTCGACCTGACGCGCCTCGTTTTGGTCGGCGGCGCTGACGCGCACGTAGCCAACCACCTGCCCTTTGTGTCCAGTCATGTCTGGGTCCCCCGTCGTTCCTGTCCAATTGCATCGGACACCCACCCTGATTGACGCGGTTGCGGAGGAATCTCAACCTGCCTACTTGGGTATACCCTGATGGACGCGAGCCAGTCGCTACCGATTCTTATGAATGTTGGCCCCACCTGGTCACCGATTGAAATTGGACCTCTTCTCCTCATTGCTTGTATCGGCATTCAGCAGTTCTCCGTTGGTCTCGCCCCCGGAAGTCCTTGGGCGTTACTGGATTGCCCCATTTAGCGTGTGCACGGCCGTTCTACGGTGCGTGCGTCGACCCAGACATCAAGGGGGACTCGTCGGCCATGAGACGCTGCAGCCGGGAAAGCCTTTTCTGGGAATTCGTTGGGCATCGATAACATCGGTTATAACCCGACAGGAGTCACCATGCCATCCGACGCTTCAAAGGCGATCACTCAAGCGCTCAAAGCCTTCGCGACGGATTTGAAAGTCAAGCTCAATAGTCCCGGTTCACCTGACGCCTGGCCGGAGGATCAACTCAAAGCGCCACTAGAAAACCTCCTAAAAGCCGTTGGGCAAGTATTAGGAGTGGTCGTCGTTGTGCGAACCGAGGCTCCCAGACCAGCAGACATCGGTGACGTCGATGGAGGGGCGCGCGTCGATGCCGCAGTTAGTGTTGGATCGGCCGCTGGAACAACGCTTCTCACTGGGCACGTCGAGTTAAAGGCGCCAGGCAAGGGTGGGGATCCCAGCAAGCTACGCGGAGCACGGGACAAGACTCAGTGGACGAAGTTCAAGAAACTCCCTAACCTGATCTACACGGATGGACAGGAGTGGAGTCTCCAGCGGACCGGTACTCGCTCGGGTCGGATCATCAAAATGACTGGTGATCCTGTTGCCGTCGGCGCGGACGCGGTCACAGAACTCGACGGCGAGAAGTTCGAACTGTTGTTTCGATCCTTTCTGACTTGGGCTCCCATCGTTCCAACTAGTTCCAAGCAAATTGCGGATCTGCTTGCACCCCTTTGTCGCTTGCTCCGAACTGAAGCGAAAGCCGCTCTGGACACGGAAGGGTCAGCCCTTGGTGCTCTCGCGATGGAATGGAGGAAGTATCTATTTCCCGGCGCATCGAATGAAGTCGTTGCAGATGCCTATGCTCAAACATTCACGTACGCGCTGCTCATTGCGCGATTCGAAGGCGCCAATCCGCTCACGGTCGAGAAAGCTGAGGAGGTACTTAACGATGGCCACGGATTGCTCGGTGAAGTCCTGGGGCTGCTGAACAACCCTTCGGCCCACAACGAAGTTAGGACGTCCACCGACCTGATTCTGCGAGTAGTCGAACAGGTGAAGCCCTCCGCAATTACTAAACGGAACGCCGAAAACCCTCGGCTTTACTTCTATGAGGAATTCCTCGCTGCCTACGACCCGGGGCTTCGCAAGAATGTCGGAGCGTATTACACACCTGCTGAGGTCGTACGCGCTCAGACGAATATCGTGCGTTCACTTCTAATAGACAAGTTCGGCAAGCCGGCCGGTTTCGCCCATCCGGACGTGGTGACCCTCGACCCGGCAGTTGGCACAGGAACTTACCCTCTCGGGATCTTGGAATCAGTCGCTCGCGACGTGCCCGCGAATGCACCTGCGGCCTTGCCGGAGCGGCTGCGGCAAGCGGTCAAGAACCTCTATGGGATCGAGTACCTAATTGGCCCGTACTCAGTAGCTCATTTGCGGCTTTCGCGATTCTTGGACGACCACGGCGTAACCGCTCCCGAGGGTGAAGAACTTCTAAATATCTTGCTCGCCGATACCCTTGCGTCGCATGAGCGCAGCGACCAACTGATGCTGCCGGACGTCTTTGGTTATGAACACATTAGTCAGGAGCGCGAAGAGGCGCGCGAGTTGAAGGTCGACACGCGTGTGGTGGTGTGCATGGGTAATCCGCCGTATCTCCGAGGACGAAAAACGGACGCTGAGAATGGAACTGGGTCAGGTGGCTGGGTCACGATGCGCCGGGAGCCGATCAAGAATGCTAAAGTTCGCGACCCTGTCACGGGGCGAAAAGTTAACGACAGAGGTGAAATAGGTATCATTCGAGATTTCATTGCGCCTGCTGTGGCGGCTGGGCGCGGGGGTGATGTCAAGAATTCTATAACGCATACGTGTACTTCTGGCGTTGGGCGATGTGGAAAGTTTTCGAGCAAGATATTCCAGTGAATGCTGACCCCGATGGCGGGCAGCATCCCCGCAATGGCATCGTTAGCTTTATTACGGCTTCGTCATATCTTCGTGGTCCGGGTTTCGTGGGTATGCGCCAGCATATGCGGGCCATATTTGACGAGTTGTGGATCATCGATTTAGGCGGTGACAACAAAGGTCGGCGCAAGACCGAGAACGTCTTCAGCATAGAAACTCCCGTTGCGATCGCCACCGGCGTGCGTTACGGACAGCCACAGCCAGGTACCGCTGCAACCGTTCATTATGTTTCGCTCGCGGATTTGTCAGCGAAAGATAAGAAAGAATTTCTGAACTCTCTCACCGGCATCGAAGACGAGCGCCTGAGTTGGCGAACTTGTTTGAGCGGTTGGCACGATCCGTTCTTGCCCATCGACAATGCGGAGTATCTTGCCTGGCCCGCCTTGACGGACCTATTTCCTTGGCAGGCGAGCGGAGTGCAGCTCAAGCGAAGCTGGCCAGTGGGTGAGACAAAAGAAGTACTCGAGGATCGATGGACCGAACTTGTCTCCCCCCTTACAGCTGGGGACTTGAGTGACGACAAGCATACGAATCTTCAGCGGATTGCTACTCGTCGCGGTAATCAGCTCAAAGAGACTGGCGACCGAAAGGTGACTTCCACCTACGGCGACCTTTTTTCAGACGAGCGGCTCGCGCCAATTTCGACGTTAAAAGCAGATAGCCCCCGCCCGCAGATTCGACCATTCGCCTATCGATCGTTCGATCAGCAATGGGTGATCGCCGACACTCGGGTGGGCGACCGAATGAGACCTCCACTTTGGGCAGCCCACGGTGAGGACCAGATCTACCTGACGAGCTTGCTCACGGAAGTCTTGGGGACTGGCCCATCAGCGGTTGCTTCCGCCGACGTGCCCGACTTGCATGCCTTCCGTGGTTCGTTTGGCGGACGGCATATTATTCCGCTTTGGAAGGATTCGGCTGCCACCATTCCGAATATCACCTTAGGGTTGTCGGCGGCGATCGGCACCGAGCTAGGCTTCGATCCCACAGCCCAAGATCTCCTCGCGTATTGCTATGCGTTGCTTGCTTCGCCTGATTTCGTCTCAACTTTCTGGGAGGAACTAACAATCCCGGGAGCCCGGATACCCATTACGGCTGAACCAGAGTTGTTCGCATCAGTCCGTGACTTCGGCAAAGCCTTGATCCACCTGCACACGTTCGGGCAGCGTTTCCCGACGGCGGAACTCTTCGCGACGGTTTCGAGTGCGAGATACTCGACTTCCATCTCCGCCGATGCCTATCCGGAAAAGGTTTCCTACAATCCCTCCACCCGGACCATAACTGTCGGGGACGGAGCCTTCACGAACGTTGCTCCTGAGGTCTGGAACTTCGAAGTTTCCGGCTTGCGAGTCGTCGACTCATGGCTTGGTTACCGCCTGAAGAAGAGAGCCGGCAAGAGCAGCGGGTCGCCGCTGGATGCCATCCGACCTTCAACTTGGCCAGACCTCGACGGGAGCAAGCTGCTTGGATTGCTGGACATGCTGGAAACCAGCATTTCACTCCAACCGACTGCCGCCGCGCTTCTCAGCGACGTGCTTGCGTCGAAACTCATTGATCCGAGTCGACTTCCCGAACCGACCGCCGCGGAGAAGCTACCCCTTGTTGGCGAGAATGACGACGAAGAACTCGACGACATCGACGAAGATGGTAGTGACCTTGCGAGTACAGCGGAAGAAGGAAGCGAGTCGTACTGAGAGTCACGGTTAGGGCTTTCAGCGGTGGAGAGGATCACCGCAACTCATGGAGTCGGCATCGGTACTACCGACCATCGAGTTGATCGACGGGCATACCTAACAGGAGTAGCCTCGCCCTCTAAAACGAGTAATTCGTCAGGCATGTCCTGACCTCCGCCTCGGAGTCAAAAGAGGCAATCATGGAGAGGGCCCGTCGACGCGGGCCCTGTTCTTCTTGACCACTCACACGCCCGTACGGCGGTTGAGTGGGGTTCCTGCCACCAACGTCCGTGAGGTACTGACGGTCGGCGCCGCATGTGTCCTAAGTTGACTCCCCCATTCCGACGGCCGTGCAACGTCGCGTGAGAACGGAATCGACGTGATTCATCTGCCACAGCTGAGGACAGGGCAACCAACCAACCAAGGTGATGGATGATCATCGTGCGGAGTCACCTTCCAGGGGATGAGTCAGTTCGGAGAAGGCCAAACCGGCTCTCCGCGACGGTGGATGAGCCCCTTCCGCGCCGACGGCTCAGGCGAGGCCACGATAGCTCGTCAGCGGCTTTTGGGCGGCCCGGCAGGTTCGCGTCATTAATAGAATTAATAGAGATTAATAGACATTCACAAGCCAGCCTTTGATCGATTCGCACTGAGCTCCCGCTGTGACACACAGAAGCGCAGTAAACAGCGTAATTGACCGACATAGCTGTCAATTCATGAGGAGCAACCATGGTCACCAGGCGTTCGCCAGCCCGAACAAGAATGCTCCGCGAGCTCGGCTCGAACATCACCCGTTGGCGCAAGCTCCAGGGACTCAGCGCCACGCGGCTCGCCGAGCGTGCCCACGTCACCCGGGATACTCTTCGGGGTATCGAGACAGGCACTGGAGCTCCCCGACTGGACTCTTTGCTCGCTGTGCTCAGCTCGCTCGGCATGGTCAACACGGTTATCGCCAGCACTGACCCGTGGAACTCGATCGCTGGTCGGGCGCTGATGGACGACCACATCGGCCTGTCCAACGAACCGAGGTAGGTTCGCGCAGTCAGCGAGCAGGCGACCCTCTGACGAGGCCGAGTCACGGCCACCAGCCAGATGTCCACTGGCAACGCCGGACGGAGCCCCCGTCGTCGAGAGCCTCACCAGCCGTAGCCTCGAGCCTGGCAAGATTGACGCTCCGACACTCACGTCGGCCGTCACACCGCCCCCGACCAGAGCGGTTGATAAAGTTATCAGCCGGCGTGGGCGATGATAACTTTATCAGCCGCTGCGAGAGAGTGCCGAGACCACGCATGACTTCCTGTGGTTGGGAAGACCTTGAACCGTCCCGCGTTTCATGCCAACGTTTTGTTGGTGGCGTCGCGGATGCTCGCCGTGCTGGTCGAGTGGAAGCCTTCGCCGAGCTTCGTGAAATGGAAGACTCATTGGAAGATCCTGACGAGACAGCAGCAGCCAGCACAACAGCACTGAGTATCCGGGAGATCACCAGACGCCTGAACGCGGCCCTGGGTGGGACGCTGGTAGCGGCGCTTGCTGGCACCAAGGACACCTCGGCCCCACGCACGTGGGCCAAAGAGGGCGGACCCCAGCCGCGCCCAGCAGCAATGAAGCGGCTGGCCTTTGCCTATGAGCAGTGGCAGAAAATCGCCGCTGTCGAGGGTGAGCAGGTTGCGCGTTTATGGTTCATCGGGGCTAACCCGTTGTTGAGCAACGACACACCTGCCAATGCGATCCGAGACGGCAGTTTTGACGAGGTCAGACGCGCTGTGCATGCCCTGATCGACGATGCATTCAGCGGGTGAGGCTGGAACGCCTGCGCGCTCTTCCACCAGGATCGCAGCGGCGTTGATCGTCCCCGACCGATCGGCGCACACAGCGCAGTACGGCTAGTCCAGCTCCAGCGTCTCAAGCGCCGCGGCCCACGGATACGCCCCGATGGCTTCTTCAAAAGTTGGTGCAGCACTTCGCTCGGGCAACTCTTCGGTCTCTGTCTTCGTCGCCAGCGCAGTGCTCACCATCAGCACAGTGCACATGCTCGTCGCCGGTTCGACGTGGAAGTCCAGGCGAGCGTGGTGGCCATCGATGGAACCGAACGCGACCGCGCCAAATGGACCAGCTGGCTTGACCATGGCTGTTGCGAACTCTGCTCCGATGAGAGCTAGCTCTGCGTTGACGAGCTCCACCAGCGGACCGGCGCCAAGTGCTGTCATTTCGGTCGTCCGAGGCTGACGTGGGCCAGCGGCAAGAGCAGCCGCAGCGATCCCGGCAGGAGAAGTAGTGGTAGGAATACTACTATTACTACTATTACTACTACTATTAGCGCGAGCAGTATGGCCAACCGCCCGCTCAACAGCAGACGCCCACACCCATGCCCGATGAGTGCCGCGATCTTCCCACTCGACGTAGACAGCCCGCGGTGTCCAGGCCAGGGCCACGCCACGCACGTGCTGGGCGATGGCTGTGTCGATGCTCGTTGAATAGTAGTCCGTTGGTGCTCTTTGAAAAGTAGGCCACTGTTGTGTGTCTATTCTGTGGTGTTTTCTGGTCTGGCGGAAGGCAGGGTGGTGATGCCGCTGTCTTTGAGTCGGTAGCTGGCGCCTTTGAGGGAGATGACGTCGGCGTGGTGGACGATGCGGTCGATCATGGCTGCTGCGACGACTTGGTCGCCGAAGACGGCGCCCCAGCGGGCGAAGGGTAAGTTGCTGGTCAGGATCAGCGAGACGTGTTCGTAACGAGATGACACGAGTTGGAAGAACAGGTTCGCGGCGTCTTGTTCGAACGGGATGTAGCCGACTTCGTCCACGATGAGGAGCCCGTAACGGCGCAGGCGCACGATCTCCTCCGCGAGGCGGCCGCGCTCGTGGGCGTATTGAAGGCGCGCGACCCATTCGATGGCGGTGCCGAACAGGACCCGGTGTCCGGCGTGGGCAGCTTTGATGCCGAAACCGATCGCGAGGTGGGTTTTGCCAGTGCCGGGAGGTCCGAGCAAGACGATATTGCGGGCCTGTTCGAGGAAGAGACCAGCGCCGAGGTGGATGATTTGGTCCCGTTTCAACGAGGGCTGGTGGTCGAAGATGAAGTCGTCGAGAGTCTTCCTTGAGGGAAACCCGGCCGCGCGGATGCGCAGCTGCGCGCCGGACGCATCGCGGGCGGCGACTTCACGATCCAAGAATGCAGCCAGGTATTCCTCGTGGGACCAGCCCGATTCGCGGGCTTGATCGGCGAGGCGAGCGGCAGCGTCGCGGATGCGTGGCGCTTTGAGGGAGCGGGAAAGGAAATCGATCTGCTTACTCGTGTCCGAACTCATCAGGCGACCTCCGTATCGGGATCGAAACTGACGTCGAACGCGGTGTCGTAGTCGGCCAGGTCCCGCTTCAACGACTCCGAGGTGTCGGCCGGCGTCGGCGTCTGGAACCGGACCCGCAACGCTTTCGCAGCGGTCACATGCTCCGGGTCCGTGATGGTCGCGGCCGACTCCATGGCCCGCTGGTGGGTGGCGATGATCATCCCGCTCAGCCGGACCGTCACGCGGGTCAAATCGGCCTGGACGTCAACCATCCGCCCGATCGCCACAGGATCAACCGAATAGTTGTTGCCGAACACCCGAACGTAGTAGTCCCGCGGCAGGCGAATCTGACTGTTGAACCCGACCGGCGGTGGCGGCGGAACGGCCAGTATCGCCGCCCGATCCTCGGCAACCCGGTCGAGGGGTCGCGCCTGCGGAGCGCGGACCATGCGGGTGTTGGCCACGGGCAGCCGCTGCCGGAGCTGCTCGTTGAAGTCCGTCACAGAGGTGAAGGTGCCGCCGGGAATAAACGACGTCTCCAGAAACTGGTTAGCGTGTTCGACAATTCCTTTGGATCCTGGATCCTGGATCCTGGGTCATAGGGCTTCAACTGCACAATCTTCGTCGCTAACGCGCCGCAGAACGCCGCGACACCATCGGCGAGTTTATTGCGCCGCCCAATACCCGCCTCGTTATCCCAGATCAAGCGGCGCGGAACCGCGTGAAGTTGCTCAGACAGCAGCAACCACATGCCCGCCAGCAGATCCGGCGTCGTCCGCGACGGCAACATCACCGCGGTAATGAACCGCGAATACGACGCCACGATCACCAGCACCGGCGGAAAACCGACCCGACCACCGCCCAACGGGATATCCACCGGCGGGAACCACAGATCACATTGCGCCTGATCACCCGCCCGATAGGTGATCCGGTCCGCAGGGTCCCTCGGCGCGAACTCCGGCTTCAGCTGCGCGACCTTCTTCCGAAACCACAACGACGAACCCGTCCACCCCACACGCTCAGCCACCACCGTCGCCGGCATCGACGGCGTCGCTTTCAACAGCCGCCGCACGTCAACTTCAAAACCGTCGAAAGCCGACGAACTCGAACCTCGACGATACTGCGGAGGCCCGGCCGAATGAACCGCTCGGGTGACCGTCACCCGCGACAAACCCACCTGCTTCGCAATCGCCCGCACCGACAAGCCCTCACTAACGTGAAGGTGCCGAATCTCTGCCCAAACCTGTACTGTAATCACCCATCCAATCGTGGGGGGTGGTCTACTTTTCGAAGAGCGAAACTGGCCTACTTTTCAAAGAGCGCTGACACGAATCTGCATACTGAGCCTTCTGACCATGCAATTGGCCGGTCATGCGGCGGTTTGACGACGAAGATTCACGCGTTGTGTGATGCGAATCTTCGGCCGTCGGTGATTGTGCTGGGACCGGGGCAGGGCGGTGATTCACCGATGTTCCTCGAAGTTCTGGGGAGTCTGCGGGTATCGCGGCTCGGCGGCGGTCGGCCCCGCACGACGCCGGATCGGGCGATGGGTGACAAAGCGTATTCGTCGAGAGCGAATCGGAAGATGCTCCGGGATCGCGGAATTCATGCTGTGATTCCCGAGAGATCAGACCAGGTCGCCAACCGGAAACGACGCGGCCAAGCCGGTGGTCGCCCGCCGACTTTTGACAAGGTGTGCTACAAGTGCCGTAACGTCATCGAGCGGTGTTTCGAGGTCTTCACGCAGTGGCGTGGCATCGTTACCCGTTATGACGAGCTCGCCCTGCCTTATCGCGGCGGTGTTGTCCTGCGATCGATAATCATCTGGGTCAAGGCGTTGGGAGACACGCCCTAGCCCGCACAGCCGTTCTTCTCATTTCACCTCCTGGACCCCATAAAGCAAGCGGAGGCTGAGGTTTCACCCAATCGGCAGGGAGTGCACTTACTGCGCTGTGGTCACTTCGGTGCGAGGTCATGCCCTCGTCTCCACTTGCGTTCGAGACGATAGGAGCACCTGTCCACATCATGACCGACATCATGGTGTGGAATTTGCTCTGTCTCGACGACGCGAGCTTCGTGATTTTCGCAGACACCCTCCCGCTGTCGGTCTTTCCTGCGACGATGGCTCGTGGCGCTGAACAATGGCCCCTTGCGCACGCTGGTTCCGACTCGCAACTCCGCACCCTCATTCGCGCCGTGATCGATGCGCACCCGTCCGACGAGCAGCACTTCGTCGAGTGGAAGGCAACACTCAGTCTCGGGAAAACCGGGAAGGAGCACAACAACGAACGGGGCTATGAAATTGGGATGCTTCGTTGATCGTCTACCGCGCCTGTTTTTCCGGCAGGTGCAGCTACTTGTTGAGGGAGTTTCCGTTCGAGTGCGCCTGACCGTCGGTTATCGTGGAATTGCGGTCGCGTCCCCGTCCGACGCCGATGATTGAGAAAGCTGGTGCCTGTCGGTGGCGGCGATCTTAGGGGCATAGTCGGTCTTGGAGTTGCGCGGGTTGGCAACAGTCTCGTACGCCACTGCCGCGGCCAGGACGACGCCCACCATGATCAGCCCGAAGCTGCCGATGCCGAGCAGGACGATGATAGAGGCGTGCAGCGCGAGAGATATTCCTACCGCGATAAGGCGGCCCCGCCCGGGCAGCCAGATGAGGACGGCTATCAAAATTTCCGAAGCGATCACTCCGTACGTAATGAAGAACGATCCAACGGGAATGGACGTAATAGCTAGCACAAGGGGAGCTAAAGTGCCGGATACCCCGAACATCTCCATACGGGTGACGTAGTAGATCGCTGAGCCGTCAATCCACGCCTCCGTCCCGAACTTGGCGGTCGCCGAATGCAGGTAAATAACGGAGCACTGCACTTTAAGAGCGATCGCAGCGGCCTGCGGAATACCTATCCAGAATGGTGCGTCGCCGACGACGACCCGAGTCGGAGCGTGAGATGCCCAACCGTTCCAGCGCCGATCAAACAGGCACAGGATCGAAATCCAAACCAGTGCGACCACAGCGGCTGATTCCCCACCGTCAATGTGCGTGAGCCCGGTGGCAATAGAGATGGCTATATAGAGGTGCAGCGGCGCGGTGACCCGGGGAACCAGGCCGCTAATCACGAGCAGAAGGCAGATAACGATTACCGCTTGAATGGCCTCCGCGGGGAGGCCGCTGCACACGATGTTCCACGCCCGCAAGGAACCGGTGCAGTGCTCTTCTCTCGTTACCCCACCGACTTGCGCAGTGAGACGTGAAAGAGGCGTCAATACAAAAATACTAAGTTGAGCAAGGGCAATGATCGCCCGACTGAGCATGAACCAACGATCGACCGTCCACCAGCGAAGGGTGCGCGAAAAAACTGAGGGCCGTGTGGCTTGGTTTGGCGAAGACTGCATTAACATTCCACCTCGAGAAGTACCGCTCTGTCATCGACCCGCCACCCATCAAATTGAGAACGGAACTCCCAAGGAACCGGGACTGTCATCGCAACGATGACAGTCCCGCAAATCGTTGGTAGGTCAGATGGGTTCTTGACCTTTTCAGGGGCAGCCAATCTTGCCGTTTCGACTAGGCAGTCGCCATCGACCGTGCCGCACTCAACCCAGTTGGTCGATTGCTGCGTGACACTCGCCAGCTCCGTACCCTGAGCACGTTGACCCCGGGCGAAACCCCATAGATTGCTCGTCAACGAGTTCGGAAACTCACTAATGGAATCAATACTTCCATCCTGAACGGAGTACACCGTTGCTTCGGCGTCGTCAGGCGCTTTCGTAAAAAACTGCCAACCTTGCGGGTACAGCGTCGACCACGCTTTCCGCACGTCATTATTACTCCCTCCCATCACGGTCGTTGGAAGTTGTACAAAAATAGAGCAAGCGATAACCGCAACAAACGCGATGAGTGACACGCGAAACGTGATTTTCGCTTTTGTAAAAGGCTTAGCGGCGCGCCAACGTCTTTCAGGCCATGTCACCATTGATCGATCGATGGTTACGCTCGAATGTTAGACATGAAGCTCGACACGAACTTCTGCTCATCCACCTGTCCCATGCGTTCGTTACCGGGCAGGTAGACGAACACAGCGGCTGCGAGGACGATGGTTACAGCCGCGACCGTGTGGAGTCCCGCTATCTGCCAGACCACTACCGCGGTCGTCAGCGCCAGAGCCACCTGCTTCACACAGAATGATCCGTTGCAGCCGCTCGCCCGGACGACGAGCCCTTCGGCGGACTCTGAAGCCCCATCTGATACAGAGTCGACGTAGCTGACGAAGTCCCGTCCGAAGCGGTCGATGGCGTCCTGCACGTAAATGGGATTCGAACTTAGTAGGCCAGGGCGAATTTCGGAGACGAAGACGCTGCTCGCGTCAACGTACTGCTGCGACGCGTCAAGGGCCTGAGCCTCGGTGATCTCAGTAAGGGCCGGGATTTGAGCCTCAGCCGCGGCAACAGCATCGGGATTGCGATCCGCGATAGGGCCTTTGGCCAGTAGGAGGAATGCAACCAGCTCAGCATCGGTCGCAATGTCGGATTCCGCGCTCAAGGCGTCCGAGCCGAGCCGGTCGTTCGCCTCAGCCTTTGAGTCAATCAACGTGGCGCGACGGTCGTCCCCCGCGACCGCGTAGGGCTTCAACTCAGTAGAACTTACGTCGCCCGAAGCATGAGCAGTCGTTGGAACAGAAAGCGCGATCAGTATTGAGACTGCGCCGGCGATGAGTCTGGTGTGATTTTTCATTTTTCCACCCTTCAGATTGTGCTTGGTGAATGGTTGCTTAGCGTGCCCTATTCGGAAGATTTTGCGGCTCGGTTCGCCGCCCTCATGGCGAGTAGGGCAATTGCGACGATAATCAGGAAGCCGCTGAGAGCGAGAATGTTCCCGAGAATCTCCGAATAACCGCTGAGTTGGACTGTCAAGAGTGCGCCTGCGTGGCTGCCGGCGACTGTCGCGATGGCGATTAGATACGGAGTTGCAGATTCTTGCGCTGACGACCAAGCCTGGTCGGACGCCAGCGTGTGCTTTGTTCTGATGCCAATGGCCATATTTCTGCTGAGGCCGCCTCGGTGTTGAATGATCGCTAAACCGATCATTACCAGCGACACGACCGCGTAACCTGCGATCGGAGGGTAAAAAATGTCGGGTCCTTTCTAGCGTGGGACTGACGCAAGTCGATTATCGCTTCCAACGAGAAAAACTGACTTGAATCTGACCCGCTCTCCTCCGGTTCATCGGAGCTGGATTCTGCTGTACCCACTCTGGGGATCCGAGACTAGAGTCACAAGTCGGCATTAATGCCCATTGTGGGTATCCCGGCAAGTCTGATAGGCATGCAATATTGGGTTTGATCAGCTTGGAAGCTGCGGGCCTTCTGCTGGTTATTCATTCAGCGCGTGAGTCCGTGCCGCACTCAGTCACCCTTTTCTCGCTGTTCGGCCTTCTGAAGCGTCTCTTGGGTGCGCTTCGGTACGGCGACGAAATTGATGGATAACGGCACCGTGGCTCTGCATCGGGGCGGCGCGAAAACATTGGGCCGTTGACGTCAGCGGCATCGTCAAGTTCGTCTGCCTGATCGCTATGTGCGCCTTGCAGGCGAGGCGGCATCATCGGATTTGAAGACCCGGCAGGAGTCCGCGGTTCTCATGCTGTGTTCGTAAGCGGGCGCCGGGCGAATTCGCGTCGACAAGAGCATCTAGTAGAAGGCGGGTGACACACCAGCTATTACGCAGCGACGAATCAGGCAGGACAGGCCCTCCCCGATCGCATCCGCATCGCGACCGAAACTCTCTACCAAGAACTGATCGACGCGGAAGCCACCGCCCTCATGACCGCCGGCCGTTTCGAACGCTCCGAATACCGCACCACCCAGCGCAACGGCACCCGCCCGCGCGTCCTGTCGACGACGGCCGGGGATCTGAATCTGAAGATCCCTAAGCTGCGCCAAGGTTCTTTCTTCCCCGCCCTACTCAAGCGTCGCCTGCGCGTGGACTAGGCCCTGTTCTCCGTCATGATGGAAGCGTACCTTCACTGCGTCTTGACATAGAAAGTCGACGATCTAGTCAAGGCCCTCGGCGCGGATACCGGCATCTCCAAGTCCGAAGTGTCCCGGATTTGCGCCGATTTCGACGGGGAAGCCGCTGCTTTTCGTGACCGGGACCTCGGCATGACCGGGTACCCCTATGTGTTTCTCGACGCTACGTATTGCAAGGCCCGCGTCAACCACAGCGTCATCTCCTAAGCTATGGTCGTCGCCATCGGCGTGGCCGCCGACGGGCACAGCGAGGTCCTCGGCTTCGACGTCGGTGATAGCGAGAGTGAGGCGTTCTGGACCAGCTTCCTCCGGTCGTTGAAGACCCGCGGTCTCGACGATGTCAAGCTCGTCATCTCCGACGCTCACACCGGATTGAAGAAGGCCATCGGCACCGTGTTCCAAGGCGCCAGCTGGCAACGCTGCCGAGTGTACTAAATGCGAAATATACTTTCGATCGTGCCGCGGGCCAGCCAGGAAATGGTCGCCAGCGTCATCCACACCATCTTCGCCTAGCCCTACGCCAAGCACGTTCAGGCGTAGTTCGACGAGGTGGCCCGCATGCGCGAACGCTCCCATCCCAAGGTCGCCCAGATGCTCCACAACGCCTGCGGCGACCTACTAGCGTTCTGCGGGTTCCCGCCCAAACACTGGCGGCAGATCTGGTCCACCAACCCCATCGAGCGCCTCAACAAAAAGATCAAGCGCCGCCCCGATGTCCTCGGCGTGTTCCCCAAATCTGCGGTGATGCTCCGCCTCGCCGGCGATGTCCTGGTCGAGCGACACGACGATTGGGAAGCCTCAACCCGCCGCAACTTGTCAGAGGGCTCCATGCGCCAACTGGACGCGTTCAACGACGCCCTCGCAACCGTCGACGTCCGTATCCTCACAGGGGTGATTCCCGTTCCCGAACTCAGTGCGGCATAATCATCACCACTGACCTGTACGGTGTCGGGAGCTGCGACCGGTCGGTGCGAAGCTGCTATCGAAGAAGTAGGACTCTGCACGAAAACGTAGATTCTGTTGAGTGGCCAACTAGCGAGTCGAGCGGGGACCTCGACGAGCAGCTTCCATGTGCTTCGGATTGTTCTATTAGTGTTGCAAACATGTTGTTCGTGGTGGATGCGGCGTTGGCGGTGTCGCTGGCGGAGCAGATCGCGGTGCAGGTGCGTTCGGGAGTCGTCAATGGTGATCTACAGCCTGGCGACCGGTTGCCTCCGGCTCGGGATCTGGCGAAGTCTTTGCGTGTGAATATGCACACGGTTTTGCGTGCCTATGCGAAGCTGCGGGACGACGAGGTGATTGAGATGCGTCAGGGGCGTGGGGCGTTCGTGCGCCACGACGCTGGCGCTGGGCTTATCCGCGTGAGCGAACTGGCTGCCCAGTTGATGCACGAGGCGCGCAAGCTCGGGCTGACACAGGCAGAAATTTTGCGATTGATTCAGAGGGGTGGAACTACGTGAGTGACACGAGTAGGAATTCGGAGATGGCCCGGAGAGTTTTGGCCAGGGTTTCGTTGTGCGTGCTGGTGCTGGTGGTGATCATCTCGTGGTGGGTGTGGCGAGATCGTCTTCCGGCCGAGCTCGCGTCGCATTGGTCGGGTTCGGGGCCGGCGGATGACGCGATGGCTGCTGGCGCGCTGCTCGCCCTGAATCTTGTTATGACGGGTGTGCCGGCTGTTGCCGGCGTCGCGATTGGTTTGTGGCCCGGAATCATCGCGGGGGCTAGGCGAGGTGTCTTTTTCTTTCTGGGTGTGTTTGGGGGGATGGGCGCTACCACGTGGTTGCTCTCTGCAGATTTGACGATTCAGGTGGGCGACCCGTTTGAGGTTGTCCTCGGGCCCTGGCTTATCGTGTCTTTTGTCGCGGCCGGATATGGGCTTATCCCATTTGCTATCTCGCCCAGGCCTCGTTTCGAGTCGACGGATGTCGAGATGCGATTTGAGTTCGCGCCCAGTGCGACGGGTGCGTGGTCCCAAACGATCACGGGGACCATGTTTGCTTGGGTGACGGTTGCACTGATCGTTTTAGGCTCTGTGCTCTATGGGCCTGCAGTCATCAATGGACGGGTCTTCGACCAATAGAATCCCGCGGGGGACATGCGGGGCACTCCAGCATGACCGGAATGATTATCGGCTACGCACGCGTATCCACCAACGACCAAGACCTCACCGCCCAAAAGAACGCCCTCGCCGCCCTCGGCGTCACACTCCAAAAGACGTTCACCGATCAGAGCCTCACCGGAACGAACCGTGCCCGGCCCGGTCTTCGCGAAGCGTTGGCCGCCTGCCGGGCCGACGATACACTCGTCGTGACCAAGCTCGACCGGCTGGCACGTTCGCTTCGCTATGCGAAAGACATTGTCGATGACCTCATCCTTGTGAAGTGAGGGTCAGTATCGGCGGTTCCGTTCACGACCCAACCGACCCGGTCGGCAGACTCCTCCTTCGACCTTTGCCAGTTCTGCCGGGGTGCCGTTGGCGGTCTTCGTGACGCTAGCCTATGCCGACTGCCAGCCGATTGCAGCCTTCACCGATAGGGCAGTGGCCGCGACAGCGACCGCACCGACAGCCATAAGCCCGCGATCAGCAGACTCCATCGCCTGGTTCTGCTCTTCGACCTGGCGCGCGGTCTTCTCCGCAGCCGTCCCGCGTCAGAGGTAGCCTTGCGCGCCTTGTCCATGCCTGCGAGATGCCCCGTGACCTGCGCCGTCAATGAGGCGCGAACTGTGCGATCCGCCAAGGGGAACCTTCGAATTGAGTTGTGGTTGTAGGCTCGGTCCATGGGAATCAAGGCGTCCAAGGGGCGGACACTGTCGGGCGTTGCGATCGTGTTGGTAATCGCATCGATCGTGTTCTTCGCGATTGGAGTCCGAACCGAGAACTTTGAGATGACGATATTTGCCGCGGTAGTCCTCGGCCTAGCTGTCCTAATCGGCATCGTCGGAGCGTTCGCTCACTTCATCCGTCAATAGCTCGCTATGCTCTTCGGTGACCCAATAGGCACTGTTTAGGTTCGGCGGGGAATCCTTCGAGAACTCCGCGCGATACCGGTTGATGTCGTCCAGCCGGGTCTTCTCGTCCCAGTCCCAGAACGGGCCGTGAGCGCTATTACGCAGCGTCGAGTCGTAGTTGCTTGGGTCAGCCTCGGGGCTCATAGTGCGGCTCAGTAGGTACCCGTTACGGCCGATCGACTAAATCTTCCCGCGCCGGCAACCCGCACGTACACGGTTGCGTTGCAGTGGCAGTACTGTCCGCCACGGGATTGGGATACGACAATGCCGGACTGAATCGGCGCCGCGAACGGTTCATTCGGCCCGGCACGGATCGTGCGCCCTGGCTACTCTCCAAGCAGCGCCAGCATGCTCGCAATGGTTTCCGCGAGCCTGTCGTCTGCGGCACCGTAGGCGGCAAAGTCGCCCTCGGTCAGAGCGGCCTGTTTCTCGGTAAGGGCCGTGTTGGCGGCCTCTAGGAGCGCTGTCAGTTCAACGTCGGTCTCCGCGTTGCCGGTACCGGTCGCCGCTGGAACGTCGGTAGACGTGTCCGTGCTGGTGTTCGTGCCTTCGGTCGGGCTGACAAGGGTCGTGTCATCTTCGGTCACCGGAACGCTCGCGTCTCCAGCATCGGCTCCGGAGTCTCCTCCGAAGAGGGTATCGAGCGCTTGATCGAGAGTGTCCTCGAAGGCGATCTGGTCGCCGAAGGCAACGAGTACCTTCTGCAGCAGCGGGTAGCTGGTTTCACCCGTGGATTGCACGTAGACGGGTTGCACGTAGAGCAGTCCGCCGCCGACCGGGAGGGTGAGCAGGTTGCCGTTGAGCACCGTAGAGGCCCCTTGACGCAGCAGGTTGAGCTCGGTCGATACCGTCGGGTCGGAACTGAAGATGTTCTGTACCTGGCCGGGGCCGGGAACGGTGCCGTCCTTGGGCAGGTTGAGCAACCGCATGGTTCCGTAGCCTTCTGAGCGTTCTCCGTCCACGTTTCCGGCATCCGCGTCAACGGCGAGGTAGCCGAAGAGTACGCTTCGACTTGACTCGCCGGTGGCTTCAGGCTGGAAGGTGGAGTACAGCGAGAACGACGGCTCCTCCGTACCGGGTACCTGCATGGTGAGGTAATACGGCGGCTGCAGGGTGGGGTCCTCGGCTGGAGAGTTCGGATCGTTTGGGGTGATCCAGGCGTCGTCCTTGGAATAAAACGAACTCGGGTCGGTTACGTGATACTGACCCAGAATGGCGCGCTGTACCTTGAACAGGTCGGCTGGGTAGCGCACGTGACTCATGAGGTCACCACTCATCTCGCTCATCGGCTTGACTGTGGACGGGAAGATCTTCTGCCAGGTCTGCAGCAGCGGATCTTCATCGTCCCAGGCATAGAGAACCACTTCGCCGCTATAGGCATCGACGGTGGCCTTGACCGCGTTGCGCATGTAGTTCACGCTATCCAGCGCGAAGGGCTGCGGCGGGGTCTCTGTGTCGGTGATGGCTTCGTTCAGGCTCACCGGGGTGGAGTATGGGTATTCCGCGGATGTGGTGTAACCGTCAACGATCCACTGCACCCGACCGTCAACAACGGAAGGGTAGGCCTCAGAGTCGAGGGTCAGATATGGAGCGACCTTCTGCACACGCGTGACGGGGTCACGGTCGTAGAGAATCTGCGACTCGTCAGTGACGGAGTTGGCGAGAAAGATCTGCTCGGACTGGAACTTGAGCGCGTAGAGCAGGCGTTTGAAGGCGTTGTCGAGCTTCGGCCCGCCGTCTTCGCTGAATGTCGTGTAGGTCTGGCCGGCACCGTCTTCTCCGGACGGGTAGTCCAGTTCGATGGGTTCTGTACCTTCGGGAGCGCCCACGATGGAGTATTCCGGGGAGGTCGTTCCGAAGTAGATGCGTGGTTCAAAATCACCAAGTTCTCCGCTGGTCGGGATGCCCGACTCGAGGAACACCGGCTGGCCGTCGGAGGAAACCTGGTTGCCATAGGCGGCAACGACGCCATAACCGTGCGTGTAGATGGTGCGGGAGTTGACCCAGGTGTTTCCGTCGTTGAGACCCTCGAGGTTGAGGCCGCGAACGGCGACGACAGCGTCCTGTGAAACACCGTCGATCTCATACCGGTCCACGCTGAGGTTGGTTGGAAATTGGTAGTACTGACGGAACTGCTCCAGCTGAGCGAAGGAGTCGCTGACCAAAGCCGGATCGAGAATGCGAATGTTGGCTGTCGTGGCGGCGTCTTCACGCAACGCGCCCGCTGTCGCTTCCGTGGTGGCGTTGTAGGGAATCTCGACGATGTCCGAGAGGTCGTAGGCGTCTCGGGTCAAGTTGATATTTCGTTCAATATAGGGTGCTTCGAGGGTAAGCGCGCTCGGGTCGACTTGGAAGCGCTGCACCACCCACGGGTAGAGGGACCCGATCAGCACGCTGCTGATGATGAGCAGCGCGGTGCCGATGACAGGCAGGCGCCAGCGGCCGATAAAGGCAGTGACGATGAACAGGATCGCCACGACAGCAGCGATACCAGCAAGAATGGCGCGGCCAGGGATGGTCGCGTTGACTTCGGCGTAGGCGGCACCGGTAATCAGGTCGCCCTGGGCCGTCAGCGTGGAGTACTGGTCGAGCCAGATGCTCACGGCCTGCAGCAGCAGGTAGACGCCTGCGGTGACGGCGATCTGCACGCGGGCGGCTTTGCTCAGCAGAACCTCTCTGCCGATGAGACGGATGGAACCATACAGGTAGCTCGTGGCCAGTGCAACGAGAGCCGAGATGAGCACGACGGCTGAGGCGAATCCGAGCACGGACTGGTAAAACGGCAAGTCGAAGAGGTAGAACGCGATGTCGAAACCGAACTGCGGGTCGGTGGTTCCCACCGGGGTGCGGTTGAGCCACATGAGAATCATCTTCCACTGCGTGGCCGCCGCGATGCCGGCGAACAGCCCCAGCAGCGCCGGGATGGCGTACATCGCGAGTCGACGCAGCGGTTCAATGACCTCTTGGTACCGGACTAGCTGAGAGTTCAGCTTCGCGTACATCGTACGCAAGCGGTATGCAAGCTGAATGCTCACGAACACGGGCACAGACATCGCCACGAATCCGATCAGGAACAGCACGACATTAGCGATCCACTGCGTGGTCAGAACGCTAAGAAAACCAAGTTGAGCAAACCACAAGACATCCGTATATAGCCCCGCGAAGATAAAGAACAAGATCACCAGCCCAGCGATGCTCGCCGCCGTAATAACTAGCGGGGTTCGGCTCCGGATAGACGTGCTGGACGAAGATGAACTCACGAATTAGCCTCTCGCTCTCAGTGCTCGGGACACGTATAACGTTAGCCCGAATATACTAATCAACGCATAACGTCAACGCTGTTTTTAACCAGTATTACCCGTGTGATCAGCTTAAATAATTGTTACTTAAGAAAACTATTTAGCGCCCACGGACACAACTCAGGACTTTATCTGCATCTTTTGACTATCCGAAACATGTCGTCGACTGAGCATCTCCGCGACATGGTGCGGATGGGGCCTCACGGCAACTGCTTAGGTTTGCCACCCGCTTGATCCAGCCGTCTCGACCAGTCAACCAGTCCAGGCGGCATGTAAAAGTAGAAAAGGACACTTATCCGGCAGCAGGAGTTTCCGGGGTCGAGACCTCTGGCTGGTGGGGATGACGAGAATCCCAAACGGTGGCATTGGTATGTCGTGAACGGCGCTGACCATGGACCGCGCAACCGAGTAGCGCCCGCGACGTGGCACGGGGGATTCGAGTCCCTCGATGCCCGTTCGTAGATCACTGGTGCTTTCACCGTTCCGTCGCATTGCCTATCGTCTCGGCACGGAGCGGGAGTTGTGGTCGGAGAAGGTTCGGTGATCGCGCGAATATCGCCGTTGATCCCTGTTTTTTAGTTGCTTGTACTGTTGGGCAGGTACAGCTCAAGCCATTTCAGGCTGCCGTTTCGTATGGGGATCTGCACTGATTCGGTGTCCGTTCCGACAGCGATGGTGACATCCGCTACTGCACCTGGTATCTCGTCAGCGGTCTCGAAGAGGGTCGGGTGT
Source organism: Cryobacterium sp. M15 (assembly GCF_002929675.1). Classification (NCBI taxonomy): domain Bacteria; kingdom Bacillati; phylum Actinomycetota; class Actinomycetes; order Micrococcales; family Microbacteriaceae; genus Cryobacterium; species Cryobacterium sp. M15. Next base: position 139,850 of record NZ_PJJW01000033.1, on the reverse strand, counting down.
TCCTGGAAGGCATATTGCTGGCCCGGATCGAGGGTGACGGAGATCTCGTCGTCTAGGTCTGACAGCGTGACCTGGATTTCTTCCTCTGATCCATTCAGGAGGACCCCGATGAGGCGTGCGGGCTCGGCTTCGCCGTGTGTGACTAGAAGCAGGTTCCGGACTTCGACAGGACCCACCTCCGCGTTCATGCCGAGGTTTTTCGATCCCAGCTCCATCGGGGGCGTTCGCGGACCACCGACGCCGGAGCAGCCCGACAACCCCGCGACCACAAGTACCAATGCCGCAGCACTGAATGGATTACGCGCGACACGCCGCCTGAACGTAAGAGGATCGTCGGTGTGGATGGGGGAGCGCACGGTGCTGCGGTCCGACAGTCGTGCGGAGATCAGTGCGAACATCCTGGTCATTGTGGGTCCTCCTGCTTGATGTATTGCGGCTGCTTGTGGTCTTTCTGCTACGGCCATCGCCCGGTGATTTTCAGTTCCAGCCATCAGCATATGTGCCGCGCGCGGCTCAACCCCTGACCGATACCGCGCGGAAATGGGTGTTTTGGGGAAGATTGCGGGGTGCGTTCTGTTGCGAGAAGCGATCCAAGAAAATTATTCTGAAACAGTGGAGCCCGCACCGTGTATCGGAAATCCCGTGCTTTCAAGGATGCCGTAACGGCCCTCCGCGCGAAGCAGCGCTTCATCAAACCGCGCTGCCCGTGGACCAACGGTAAGGTTTAGGGCTTCAACCACACTCCAAGCCGAGTGACCATACCGTTGGCTAGTCACCAGCAGCGCTGAGCGCACCCAAGCCCTTAACCCGTGGCTCAACTATTACGGCACTGAATGTATCCACGCGGGCAGTGGATCCACCTCGCTCCAGCGCGTGTCACCAACTTGATGGCCCGGTACAACTAGATGCGACGATCCAGTCGGGTCAGAAATCCTGATCAGGACACTGCGCAGATGATGACCGAGGTATCGCTGAACTGTTGCATTCGGGCGGTTGTGAGATCGATTACGTTCTGTGCCTGATGGCAGCAGTGATGGCGGCCACGATCGCGTCGTGCTCTCCCGTCTCGTCTTGGAGAGCACGGATGGCAGCCCGTCGTGAATGTGTTGACACGAGCTACCGCGAGTGAAAGTCTGAAATGTAGGCATCAGCGAGCGAAACGAGGACAGTATGGCCGAATTCACAACGGACACTGATCAGCTCACGGGGGTGCGGCATCGCACCATTTCCGTCGATGGGCTAGAGATCTTTTATCGGGAGGCGGGGCCCGCGGACGGTCCAACGCTCGTTCTGCTGCACGGTTTCCCTGCTGCGTCGCACCAGTATGCGCGCCTGATGGATCGGCTCAGCGATCGGGTGCACCTCATTGCACCGGATTACCCGGGGTTCGGTTACAGCAGTGCTCCCCCCTCGAGTAGTGACGGCGGGGACTTTGTTTACTCTTTCGATCACGTCGCCGAGGTTATCGAAGCATTTCTGGTCACCCTCGGCATCGACGAGTTCTTCATGTACGTTTTCGACTTCGGCGCTCCTATCGGGTATCGCATCGCGGCGCGACATCCAAATTGGATACAGGGAGTCATTGCACAAAATGGCAACGCCTACGAGTCCGGACTCGGACCGAATATGCAGCCGGTGGTTCAGTACTGGATAAATCAGGAGGAAATGGAGCCCGTCATCCGCGGAGCGCTTACAGCTGAGGCAACGCGCTCCCAACATCTCGAGGGGGCCGCGCATCCAGATTTCGTCGATCCGGACGCATGGACTTTGGACCAACACTGGCTTGATCAAGCTGGGCGAGACCAGATCATGCTTGATTTGCTCTATGACTATCAGTCCAACGTCGCGCTGTATCCCGCGTGGCAAGCGTGGATGCGCAAGCATCAGCCCCCCATGCTATTGCCCTGGGGCCGTAACGATCAGTTCTTTTTAGAATCAGGGGCGCGCGCGTATCTTGACGACCTTCCGTCTGCTGAACTGCACCTGCTCGACACCGGGCACTTCGTCTTGGACGAACAGCTGGACACCGTCGTGCATCTAATCAATGACTTCATCGGGCGACACACTCCATAGGAGCCACTCGAAGCACACGCACTGTAAAAACAAAAAGAAAGATAACGACAATGTTATTTGAGCAACGTATCTCCGTTCCGGACGTCGATCCCGAGGCCTTTAAACCGATGATTGCCCTTAAGAAGTACATCCACGCGGGAAGTCTGGGTGAACCTCTGTTGGCGCTTATAAAAATTCGTGCTTCGCAGATCAATGATTGTGCGTACTGCCTGGACATGCACGGGCGTGAAGCTCGAGCGGTATTGATCGCCAGCTTCACGGCCTCGTCTTTGCGCCCAGGAGTGAACTCTCGTCGTGTGTTTCCCCTGTGAAAATTCTCTCGTGTGAGGTGTCCAGTTAACGGGGGGTAAGGCTAGTACGCGCTGCATCCGCGGATAACTCTTGTCGCCGTGCTCCTCGCTGCGTCCGACCTCGGGCTCTCATTTTTTCTTAGGCATGCCGAGACAGGTCGCGACTCACAGCGAAAACCAGCGTTTTGTGACAGGAAGGCAAACGCAATTTACTCGCAGCCGATGCGGCGTCGATTGATGCGGTTGTTCCTCGGTTCGACCGCAAGATAGGAGAGTCGATCCCGTATAAAACAAGCTATTGCTTGGCATATGAGCCGGGATATCGAGGACACGCGTTGCTGAATAGACATCAGGAATGCGTATCCACCAACCGTTTCAAGACCATGCCTAAGCGTAGATTTCAAATGAAGCAACAAAAAGAGTCACGCAGAGGTTTTCTATCGTGCACTGCGGCTCCTTGACCAAGTGGACCCGCAGTCATAAGCTTTAATCATGGCTCCGCCCCTCAGCAGCGCACTATGTAATGTAAGAACTGCCCTGAGGAGTTATTGAGTGGAAAATTTTCTGTCGACTCTAAAATGAACGACCGTGTGGTCACCATTCATCACGGCAGCCAGCCGTCGACTGCAAAGAGACTGAGGTTCTCGACTGCTTGTCTAAGACTCGTCTAGGTAGCATCGACAAAAGACCCCCGATGCACAACCCTCTTTTTTGGACGCTTCCTTGCAATTCTCACTCTCACAACCGATTGAAAGGACTCGAATTATGACATCTGCAGAGCGCAGCAAGCTTGTCCGGCTACAGGACACCCATATGACCATCGCCGCGACGGATTCCGACATCCGGGGGCACCGAGTTCTCGACAAGGACGGCAATAACCTCGGGAAAGTGGACGCTCTTCTGATCGACGAGCAGGAAGAGAAAGTGCGATTCTTTGAAGTCGCTACGGGCGGTTTTCTGGGAATTGGTAAAGATAAGTTTTTCATTCCCGTCGACGCGATCACCCATATCGGCGATAAAGACGTCCACCTGAACCTATTGACCGACACTGTGGCCGGATCTCCGCCCTATGATCCCGATCTCGTTGACGACAGCGACTTTTTTTATGACACTTATGGTTATTACGGATTCTTGCCCTATTGGGGAATGGGATATGTCTACCCTCCCTACCCGTACTACCCCGGCCGGTACTAAGCCTGAATCCACCGGTCGGCGTGGGGGAGGCTATACGGGTGTGTTCTGACGCCTCAGATGAGACTCTAGCGGGGCAATGACCGCGTTCGGCGATTAAAAGTTGCTCTGGACATGTCCAAGATCGCAGGCAACCGTTGTTGCTGCCTCTCCACCGTCGATGAGTCGACGGGCGTTGCGGATTTCGAGGAGAGGGAAATTGTGCAGCTCTTGGTGACCATTGCCGCGATCAACGTGCGGAACCGTCTGGCGGCTAGCACTCACCAGATCCTTCCAGCGCAACCGGTCTATCAATCAGGCTGCTTCCACGATCGGTGGGATGGGCGGCAGGATCGCGGTTGGCTCTACCGCCAGCGCCGTGGCGGAACCGATCATCGGCTGGGAGGGATTGTCCCTCGTACCCGTTCGAGTCTTTCAGGGCAGCCTCGTCACCGGAGCGCCTGGCAACGATGTCATGGAGGACGGCGCAGCCTAGTCGGGTGGCGAACGAATCCGCTGGTGTGGACGGCCGTTACGTCTACGCTGTCAGATCAGTGGGCGTGTCGCTGTACTACTCGTGACTTTTGATGAAGGAGTAATTTTATGTTGTTTGATACATCCACCACAGCGCTCGTGCTGACGGACCCACAAAACGATTTTCTCAGCCCTACCGGTGCGACTTGGGAACTGGTCGGTAAGAGCGTCGAAGAGAATAACACCGTCGAGCACATTGAGCAGTTGCTCGTGAGTGCCAAAGCCTCTGGGTATGAGGTTTTCGTGTCTCCGCATTATTATTTCCCCCACGATCACCAGTGGAAATTCGGCGGAACATTGGAAAAGATGATGCACGAGATCGGCATGTTCGATCGGCCGGGGCCCCTGGATCTTGACGGATTTTCTGGCTCAGGAGCTGACTGGCTAGAGCGCTACAAACCGTTCCTGCAAGACGGCAAGACGGTAGTGTGTAGTCCCCACAAGATCTACGGGCCCGAGCAAAACGACCTCGTGCTCCAACTGCGTAAACGCGGAATTAGCAAGGTTCTGCTCGCAGGAATGTCAGCAAACCTGTGCATCGAAAGTCACCTACGTGAACTGCTAGAACAGGGATTTGACGTGGCCGTCGTTGCCGACGCGACCGCCGCCGCACAGCACCCTGAACTCGGCGACGGGTATGCGGCCGCCCTAACCAATTTCAACTACATCGCCGGGGTAGTACTTACCACCGAGCGAGCAATAGAAATGTTGGAATCCGCCGTATCCGTAGGAGACCTGTGAGCCGCGGTTCGGCAAAACCGTCGCTGGTCCCCACCGAGTCCTCCATTTATGACGATCTGCGAGCGGTTTTCATCAACGCTTGCTGAAGAAAAGTCCCGAACTCAGCTATACCCAAGAGCTGATGGCTATTCCGAGTGTCGTCGAACAGAACGTGCAGCAGCCATCGGAAACGATGGACCGACTGATGTGCCACGTGTACTGTCAATCGCGTTAATTGACGACGGCCACGGATGGGATGGTGACGTTCTCGGATTGGCGGGTTCCCTCTCTCAGGGATCAAACCGAGGCTGTCAGTTCTCCAAGAGCGCGCACGTTGAGCACACCATAAAGGCATCTGCCACGACGCCTACATGCGTGCGAGGCTCACACCCCCCCCATTCCAAACATCGTTACCTGTGACCGTCCCATCTACCCGAGCTAGGGCCTGGCCAGCGAAAGCTGGATGACCAACAGAGGACAATTCGGTCGTTGGTCAGCGGACGATGTTTGCGCCTTTGTCGAGATCCCATGGGAGTAGGACGAGAGTCACCTGCTGTGGGGTAAGGCGGCCGCTTCTGCACGGGTCTTGCAGGTGGTGCGGCTCACTGCATTGAGGGCTGCGGCGCCGGATTTTTGCCGGTATCGGGGAATAGGCTGCCATCGCCGAGGGCGATGCGGACTTGAAAACGGCACAGGCGTTCTGCAAGATCCAGACCCGCTGACAACCGAAATCAGAAACGCCAACTGTCACGGGCTGACATCGCGTAGGACTTCACCAGTTTCGTCGCGCGGCTGGGTGCCCGGACGCACTTGATGGATGAACCGCAGAGTTACGAGAGTTGCTGCTAGCCGTCATAGCTTGAAGATTAACTGTCTCGTATTCAGTTATCGATGGCTTGCGAGACGGAAACGACGACTCTGCGATGTGTTTTGCGCTTGAGTGTCCAGTGGGGAGTGACTTTCGACCAGAGTTGGGGCCGCACTGCCGCAGCCCCGTCTCCTGGGGACTCGACTCAGTTCGGCTCGGCAGGTATCGATTCCTTCGACGCTTACGCGACATGAATTGGCCGGGCCGCCGAGCTTTTCGTTCGTCGGCCCAGCCAATTCATCGTCAGGATTTTAAACCGTTACAGGGCGCCCATTCCGCCATCGACGCGGTATTGAGCGCCGGTGATGAATGCACTTTCATCGGATCCGAGAAACACGACGAGGTTAGCGATGTCGGCTGCTTCACCGTAACGGCCGAGCGGGATTGCCTTAGCAAATGCAGCCTGCGCACCTTCAGCATCGTCTGGGTTGAAACCAGCTTCCAACGAACGCATCATGCGTGTGTTGACCGGGGACGGGTGGACAGAATTCACGCGGACGTTGGACGGTGCTGCTTCCAAAGCGGCGACCTTCATCAGGCCGACGAGCGCGTGCTTTGATGTGACGTAGGGGGACAGGTTCGAGGTCCCGCTTAAACCGGAGACGGAGGATGTGTTTATGATGCTTCCGCTGCCGCGCTTCGTCATGACTGGGAGGACGTGCTTGAGGCCGAGGAACGCCCCGCGGACGTTGACGGCGAGAACGGAATCCAGGTCTTCAACTGGGGTGTCGACGATTGCGGCGACTTTACCTTCGATGCCAGCGTTGTTGAAGAAGACGTCGATGGTGCCAAACGCGGAGACCGTTTCAGCGACGTACCGTGCAACATCGGCTTCATCGGTCACGTTCGCCTGAATAGTGATCACTTCGCCGAGCGGTAACAATTCCGCCTTTTTCGCGTCGAGGGCTTCTTGGGATATGTCCACCAATGCGACCTTCGCGCCGAGGCGGAGGAAAGCGTCCGCTGTTGCGACACCGATCGCGCCAGCTCCACCCGTGATGAGGATGCTGCGTCCTGAGAAATTCGTCAATGTATCTCCCTTACTGCTTCTGGTCTGTAGGACACTTGCATGCCAGCACGACCAGGCCAGTCCACATGCAAGTGTTGTTCCGTTGATTTTAACAGCTTGTGGCGACGACCGAAAATAGGGGTGGTCTGCTTTGCGGACTTGCACACGTCGGCCATGAGGAGCTCCTACGTATGGTTGGACGTCCATTGTGTAGGTACGCCCGATGGGCGCAAGGGCAGCCGAGCCACCCGCGTTCGGGTGGCTCGGCCACGTGCGCAAGCCTCTCGGTTTCGCCACATCGACTTCGTCCCGTGAAGCCAAGATCAAGAAATCCCTCAGTCGCGTGCAGGCTGTCGCGGCCAGCGGTATTTCGCTCTCCCGGCGCCAAAAAGAGGGCCCCGAGCCGTACGTCGTGCTCACGGAACTGCTTATCGAGGTGGGCCGGGCTGCTATTGCTCAGGGGAACGTCATGGTGCTGATCCACGTCGACGAGATCCAGAACATCACCGACGAGAATGCGCTCTCTCAGCTGCTGATCGCTCTCGGAAATACCCTGGCGTACGAACAGCCAATCACGGCGCCCGGCGGCGTCAAAGTAGCTCGTTCGCTGCCGATTGCTGTGTATCTCACCGGCCTGCCCGACTTCGCCGACATGACCGATGCGCGCAAGGGCGCCACGTTCACACGGCGCTTCAAGACCACGGTACTGGCTGCGATCGACGACGACGACTTCGCTTCGGCACTTCAACCGTTCATCATCAACGGCTGGCCCGTAGCCGATGACCTGGGCGGCATCACGAGGAGGACATGGAAATCTTGGGATATGCAGGGTCTAGTCTCGGCGGCGCCCGACCGAAGGCCACCATCCAAGAAGCCGATGGAACCCTCTGGCTGCTGAAACTACCGTCGAACCGAGACCGGCGCATAGACACAGAAGCGTGGGAAGTCACGATACTTGATCTAGCCACGGCGGCTGGACTTCGTGTACGCCGCCACCGCCTGATCCGCCTGGACGAGCAGAAGTCGTCGCTGCTCATCGAGCGCTTCGATCGGAAAAACACGCCAGAGAAGCAAGAACGCGTCGGCTACATGTCAGCGATGACAGCAATGACACCCGGGCCGCAGAGTTCTGCGACTTACGAGGACTTCGCCGACACGATCGACCACGTCACGCTCGGGACATCCGCTCAGGATCTCCCGAGATGTTCGGCCGGGTGGCGTTCACTGTGCTCACTGGCAACGTTGACGACCACTGGAAGAACCACGGCTTCATCCGTGAGCACGAGGCATGGCGGCTCAGCCCGCTATTTGACGTGAACCCAACCCGCGCCGGCAGCCGAGTACTCTCGCGACAGATCAACAACAGTGACGACCCGTCGAACCGTGACGTGCGTCTACTCATCGAGGGACGAGACGCTTACCGCCTCACGAAACACGACGCCGCGGAAGTACTCGACCGTGTGACTAGCGCCGTCGAAACATGGCGCGAAATAGCGCAAAAGCACAACATCAGTACCGCTGAGATCGAGCACATGACCTCCGCGTTCACCGAAACTCAGATCGTGCCGGAGGGGCAATGTTAATAGACCTAATACACGTTAATAGAGATTCATAAGGGCATCGAAATGCAGCCTGATCCGGTTGATATGGAGACCAGCCCACGGTTGATAAAGTTATCAGCGCGCGGTACGGCTGATAACTTTATCAACCAACCCGCACGGCGCTGGTCCGCACTAAACTGTCGCGAATGCGCCAACAAGAGATCGGCAGACATGGACAGCGAACGCAAAGAAACCCTGCTCCCGGCTGGTTCCTTCCTTGGCACCGGCATTCTGTTAGCCCTGGACATCGACGGCGTGCTCAACATCATCGACATCGAACAATGGGAGCGAAACCGCAGGACCGGGCAGTCTCTCGAGAAAGCTATGCCCCCTGTAGTCGACGGATTCGAGCGTCGTCACGTACGCACAGCGCACGGCGATAAGTACTGGGTCGACGTAAACCCGGAGGTCATCGACGCCTTAGATGCGTTTGTAGCAACCAACAACGTCGAACTCGGTTGGCTCACGACGTGGGGTCCAAACGTACGGGCATTCGTCGAGCAAGCGCTCGAAGGGAAGTTAGCCGGCGGTTTCGTGCTGGCCAAGAGACCCGCGCAATCGCGCGGTGCTGTGCCTGCGGAATGGAAACGCACGGCGCTCCGCGCGCGCGTCGAGACCACCGGGCAGCCATGGATTTGGGCAGATGACGAAGAGATGGCGATTGGTCGCACTTCGCCGAACTTTGGCGACAACGCGATCTTCGCTGTGCCAAACCTGATGTTCGAGCCGGCACCGACCCTTGGAATCACTCTGGACGACGTCGCAGCAATGGAGAGATTTGCCGCGTCGCTCGACGTCGCTATACGCAAACGCGGAGCGTGCGAGCTTGGCGCGACATCGGCCGAGATCCACGCACTGCTTGGTGACCGGTTCCCGACGTTTCAGGCGTGGATGCGCGGCCAGACCATGGACGTGTGTCCAGAGCACGGTGTGGTCGTCCACCGCGCTGATCTAGAGAACTTCCTCACCGGATAACGTCCTGGCTTCGACTAGCTCACGGGACCAAACCTCGCTTGACCAGGTTGTCCATCGCCTGCTCTTGCGCGAGGAGAATACGCACGATGTATTCCGTCAAATTGGCTTGCTGCTCACTCGTGAGCGACACCCAATCCGGCTGCTGACCATTGGTCACAGCGGCTTGCTGGTTGGCGAGGCAGCGGGCGGTCTCGTCAATCAGATTCACTCGAAAGGTCGGCCATTCGTCGCGCCAGGTCGTATTGGGCATTTTCTTCTCCGGATTTCATTTTCTTGCTGGCCACATGGTCACACTGCGGTGCAGGCCTTCACGAGGACGCCGTTTCAGATTTCTGGTAGACCGGATTCTTCATGTATGCCACAGTCTGGTAACCGGGGGCCGGGCTGGTCCGAGTCGCCGGCAGGCTCTTCAATGACGCCAGCGATTTCATAGTGCTCCCGGTCGGGATAAAAACGTGAACCCACTCGTCGGACTCAGCAACGATCGCAACCAGCTGCCGGCCGAATAGCCCTTCTTCGGATGCTTGTGCGCGAACCCAGTGCTTGTACTCCGCGTAGATGACGCTGAAGAGCACGATGGGCGGGAAATGTTGAGCGTGAGTCAGCCAGAACTCTCGGACGTTGTCATCTACAGGTACCCTGAAGCCGGTCGTCAGATACGACACCGGAGCTGTCACAGATTGGCGTAGGGTTTGGGGCCTCGGCACGGCGTGCGCGGCTTTCGGGTCCTGTCCATTACGACAGCACGGGATCAGACTGACGGCGCCGGACTGGATAACGTAGCGGAACATTGTGGTCGACAGTCCGGGATGCCGGATTGCCATCATTCCGCGCTGAGTTCGCAGGTCGATAGCTGCTGCAATGATCGAGAGGACCTGGGTCTGGTTGACCACCTCGGGTAGAGGGTGGCCAAAACGCTCATGGAAAACAGCTTCCAAGTCGATGCCGAACAAACCGCGAGCGGCGATTCTGATTATCTCGTCCCTGTCGAGCTGCTGGACCCAGTACAAGTAGTCGGTCACCTGGCCAACGATCGCTGGAGCAGTCCTGCCTAACTTCAGCTCAATGTTGTGGATCACCCCGGTCGGAGCGATAGCGAGAAGATCGAGAATACCGAACGGCGTCGCTACCTGTTTGCCGATGATCAGCAGATCCGGTCCTAGAATCGACGGATGCGCCCGCAGGTGGTCCTCCAGCTCCGTCTCGAGCCGGAACGCGCGCAGCTCGGTCACTACGAATCGTGAGGCACTGGACTTTGCTCTCTGATCGCGGCGGAAGGCCCTGGACGCCGGTCCCTCAGACAAGGAGCACGAATCGCGTGTGAACCAGATCCAACCACTGCGGCGCCAGTGAATCGCGACGATCTGATTGAAGAAGTATTTTTGACTTTGTGGCGCCGTTACCCAAGCTTCGTTTTCGGACAGGAGCTTCCTGAAAAGCTTAGAAAAAGATGGACGAGCTTTCGTGGTCTTCCGTACGTGCCGTATGTACAGGCCCGCCCCCCGTGCCCATTCATCGGAGGTTTCCTCGCCGGTCAGCTCCAAGAACAATGGCATCAAACCGCTCGCGATTTGGCGTGGTTCGGCGCGAACGGTGTCGTGCGTCTGGTCAGTCACGGTCGACTGCTCATCGACGGCTCCCAAAGCGATCTGCCGACTGCCGGCGCGAGATGCTCCGCGCCAATCCTTCGCTTCGACGGGCGTCAATGCCATGAGCATGTCCGTGAGTGCTGCGATAAACGAGCCGGGCCGGTTTGTTAATCCAGCCACGGCTTCAGCGAGGCGCCGGACGGCGTCCTCTGAGGCACGCGAGTCGATGCGCCCGTCAGCGTTGTCAGAGTTGGTCGCGGAATGAGTCATAAATGGCATGTTAGAGGTGCTTTGGTCGCCTTGCGAGCGGTGCGAATGGGCCTTGGAGACCTCGCTGCAATTGTGCAGCAGGAAGTCTTCTCGATTACGAGTACAACTGAACCGTTCATCGGTACCAGAGGCTCTTCAAGAATTTACAGAATTGGAAGAGCGGGACCGTGCGCTATGACCTGACGACCGCAATCGACTAGTTGTCGGTCAGGTGCTGGCGTAAAATGCTCAGCGCCAATCCGAACTTTCCACGATCTCAATGACGGCGTTGACGTCTCCGTCTTCGCAAAGTCATTCCACGGGTGTTTTGCGCTCCTCCGCCACCAGGCTCGACTGTGGCGTCGCCATGAATCCGGCGACGCTGTGCCATCCCCACCGCGGGGTGACGGCCTCGATGATGTCGACGAGCCCGGGGAGAAGTTTCACAGGGGCGCCGATGTTGAATTGCCAAATCGACGCCGCGTGAGTAGTTCTCTTGCTCTCGAACGGGTAGTTTGTCAGACTGATCCTGACCTCCGCCTCGGAGTAAAAGAGGGAAGATCAAAAAGGGTTCGTTGCTGCGGGCCCTTTTCTTTTTTCAGCAACGACGGCTGGCAAGATGACTACTGCATGCCGCCGGCGCCAGGTGGAACTTCTTCCAAGATCCGCCCAAAAACCTTCAGCTGGCGAGGCGTCAGGTCGTCCATGCTGCGCTTTTCCATCGTTATGGCCCACCAGACAGTGCTCGTCATCGGGCAGCTCGGGCACGTGCGCGGCGAGATTACGCCGAAGGTTCCCATTCTGGAAGGGAAATCCCACCCGGCATCAAAAGCGTCCTGTGTGCTGAGCACCTCTTCACGGCCGCAAGTCTCGCACCAGTGCACGAACGGTTCGGTCGGGGAGTGGGTCGTGCCCTCAGTGCTCTTGACGCCGACTATAGCCGTGCCGACCTGCTCAGCGCGCGTGTTTATGGGGAGGTTGCTCGGGGGGACACAGCCAGAGGAGCAGACCCCTGGGTTGCGAGTACTGACATAGGCCTCGCCAGGGCACGCCAAGTCGGAATAGGCCAACGCATACTTCGAGTGGTTGCACTAACTCGAAGTATTCGAGTTTAGTTACGTAATTCCTATTTAGTATTCAGTCTTTCGTTTCGTGTTTGATCCTGCTATGGCCACGCTATGAGCGATCCACTGCAGCAGATCGACCAACGCACGTGCGCGTTCCCCGGGTGCGAGAACCCCGTCGCCAGCCCGGAAGCCGGGACCGGTAAACCGCCGCAGTTTTGCGACGACCCGGCGCACAACAAGGGTGCCGCCTGGAGGGCCCGCCGCCAGCTTGGCAGTGACTCAAGCCAGAGCGACGAAGCCGAGAAACGCCCCGTCGACGCCGCGCGTCAGCGCGCGGGGCAACTTCACGGCCAGGTCGCCGGAATGATCGAACACCTGAGCCTGCAGTTGAACGCTCTTGTCAAGGAGCTGCACACCGTGGCCGACCCGGATGCGCCAGAGGTCCAGATCGAGTCTGTGACGGCCGAAGCCGCCGAAAGGGTTGCTGCGGCGTCAGCACGGGCTATTCGTGCCGAGCAGGGCCAGCGACAGGCTGAAGCTGCTTAGGCAGAAGCAGACGAAGCAGCGTCGGAAGCGTCCGATCTGGCAGAGCAACTTGTTGCCACGCTGACTGCCAGCCAGCAGGAATTGGGCGATCGCCAGCGTGCGCTCGACGAGGAGGCGGCTCGAGCGTTGCATGCCGAGTCCAACTTGGACAAAATTCGGCATCAACTCTAGGAGACTCGCACCGATCGTGATGCGATCAGAGAAGAAGCCGGCGTTGTCCGTGGGAGCCTCGCCACGGTAACCGTGGAACGCGACGCAGCGCGCGCTGACATCGAGCGGGAGAGAGTTCACGCCGAACAGCGAGTGAATGACCTGCGAATGGCGCAGGAACATCTACTCACCCAGCTCCGCGGAGAGTTGACAGAGGTCCGCACAGGGGCACGCGAGCAGCGAAGCCGAGCCGACCGCGCGGAAGCAACCTCCGGCAGGTGAGACGGGGCCGGGCACGACTCACTGCCGCACACGCCTGATATTTCATTTCGGCCTCGACGATTCAACGGTCAGTGAGAGTAGTCCGTTTTCATCGACGGACTCAAGACTGACGGGATCTGTCCGTTTGCAGCCGTGAGCGTTGAGACTGCGGACCTGCACGAGGTGACGCGATGAAACGTCCGCATGCCGTCAGGCTGATTTCGAATTGTTTACGATCATCAACAGGTCGCAGACGTTCACGATTCGGTGCACTTCTTCGATGGCCAGGGCGCGAGCAGAAGGGCTGTAGTTACCATCCAGCACAGGTGGTGTGCCATGCAAGAGCCGATCAATGACACCTGCCCGGTCGAGGAATATGCCGCGCATGAACGGTTCGATGGCATTCGCAATAGACCGAGCTGCCTGCGGACCTGCCTCGACGAATTCCCCGTTCGGCCCGCCGAGGACGGGTGCGTGCGTGAGAACGCGGGCATAGCTTTTAGCCGAGCTTTCGTCCGGATCATAATCATCAGCGCCAGCATTCGGGTATGACATGTGTGTTCCTTTCACGATGGATGGTTCATTGACAATGCGACGATCAGCCCACGAGGCGGAGTAACCACAGACCTCGTTCGGCGGGCTGGGACTACCCGAGGATAGGGCCGGGGAAATCAGGCGACAAGCACTTGCTGAAGTGATTGCTGGAATGAAATCCCCGGCGGCTGCACAGCCGCTAGTCGGTGCTGTCCTCTTCGATGGGAGCAGATTCAGCAAGTGCGACCGGATGTCGGCGTACGAGACCCTTGTAGTTGATCTTCAACGGGGAGACTATCGACTTCTTCAGCGGGTCAATTCCGGTGTAGCTGGTGTTCATCCAGTCCACTAGACCGTACTCCGTGCTCAGCAGCTCAGGCACGCTCATGCGCTCCGTGGGGCGCACGGCAACAGAGCCCTTGTGCTCCCACTCCGCCGAGCCGGCGAGGTGCTCACGCAGGAACGCAACTAGCGCGTTGCGGCTCTCCGGTTTTCCACTCGGATTGGTCCTACGGAACCACTCGGAATAGAGGGCGTGCAAAAAGCCGAACGGCACGAGATCCCACGCGAGCTGGGGCTCGAACTCTTCCCAAAAGCTCAGCAGCATGTTGTTGTTGCCCCTGTAATCGTTCATTGCGTCCTGGCAAGCCTTCGGATTCGACAGCTTCGTGTGCTTCATCTCGAGTGCGCGTTTGAGGACGTACTCCAGCACCACTGGACGCTTGAGGAAGTCACGCTTGATGTACTTGCGCTCGGCACCACCACCGAACCACTTGTTGAACTTCACGATCAGAAGCCGGCGGTAAAACGAATCGCTCTTGTCCTTTGTACGCGGGGTGCTTGAGTTGAAGCACTGGATGTCGATCCCGAGAAATCGTACCGCAACGGGTGTCTTGTACTTGCGGTTCAAGGTGAATACGTCGCCGGTGACAGCTGCTTTCCAGTCAGCGATCCGGTCGAAGAAGTCGCCTACGTCGTTTTCGTCGACGAGGTTCACGCGAGCGTGCACAAGAGCCTCCATCTTGAACTCGTGACCGAAGTCGGCAAACTTCACAGCGGAGCATGCTTTTGTTCCCAAGAGATTCCTCAGCATCTCCACGAGTGTGCCTTTGCCATTGTTTCCCCGCTCAGCAGCGAACCAAATGGCTTTGTCCCACGGTGCGTAGGACCGCACAGCGGCGCTGATCACCTCCCAGAGCAGTTCCGGCAGGCCCTCGTCGTCGCTAAGGCTCGCGATCCAGGATTCGACGTCCCATTTCTCATTGTCGGGCATATTGATGACTGGGCTCTTAGCATTTGCGTTGTAGGCGGTTGGGAGCTTCGAGAGGAATACCCAGTCCGAAGAGAATGGGCGGAGGACTTTCTCGGCATGGTCGTAGACACCGTTCGCTACAGGGATCAGGTGTGGCTCGATCGTACGAACAACCTGAGGGGCATGGATCTTCAGACGTCCGAAGAGCGAATCGATCGCACTCTTTGTCATCGAGGGCTTCAGCTCGCTAGCGAGGGCTTTGATCCGGGCCTCTGACGTCGTGTATGTGCCCTCGTCATCGCCAGACTCGACGTACATTGCCAACAGCGTCATGTCATCCGCCTGGCCTTCTGACAGGTCCACGGCAACGATGCGATGACGGGCAAGCAACACCTGGGCCACGGTTAGTTCATCGAGCGTTTGGACCTTGGCAATGACTGGCGACGAGGAGTACGAGTCCTTGCGCCCCTTGTTCTCTAGGGAAATTACCCCATTAACGCGCTGGAGCAGCGCGTCACGGATCCCACCGAGTCGAATAGTTGTGTCGTCGAGGATGCTGGGCAGGTATTTGCTGACGACTTGCTCGACGAGGGTTTCCTTAGAGGTAGGAATGAATTCAGCCTTCGGGGCCGGCGAACCTGGATTGCGCTTCGAGCTCGAGTGCGCTGGGGGAGTAGGGGGAGTAGCAATAATCTCAGAGCCGCGAAACTCTTCTGAGAACGCCTCACCATCGGTGGGGCGGTTTTCTGTTCCGGGCATCGGCTTATGCACCTCGCAGAGTCGAGGCGAATGCAGCCATTATGATGTCGCGCTGCTCGGGCCGGAATGCTGGCGCCTTGGCGGCCATACGCTCGGCCCACTCCGTCAGCGTGGCGTCAGCGACCACCACCGGTTGGGGGGCAAGGAACGCGTCAAGGTCCTCGGGGTTGACGTAGACCCGGCCCTTAATCTTCACTGCGGGAAGACGCCCCGAGGTGATGTGCCGCCGGAGGGTGGAGAGACCGAGACCGAGACCGTCCGGGCGGTGCTTTACCGCGGCATTAAGGTCGATGAGGTTGGATGATGCGATAGCCATTGAATGCTCCTAGTACGAAGGAGCACAACGTCAAATCTCTTTTTTTTGAGGGGCTCAACTACTCTGGATAACGCACCAGCCAAGTGCTGCCATCCGCACCCCCGAGGGGGTCTTTCATGTGTGGGGCTCTAATTATCTGGGTCCTGCACCAGCCAAATGCTGGGACCCGCACCCCCCGAGAGGGGTCTTTCATCTTCGGGGCTCAAGTTTTCTGGATCCTGCACCAGCCAAATGCTGGGACCCGCAACCTCCCGAGGGAGGTTCGTACTAATTTTTCGTCACGACGCCTACCGACGATCATGATATAGATATCCAGTTGTGCGCTCGGATAGTTCCAAGTACTACAACGATATCAGGTAAGAGTGACAAGAGGGGACAATACTTAAGCGACTTTCGATAAACGTGGCGGCAGAGGAAGAATTTTGAGCCGGAGCACATGGAATGCTCGCGCATTCGTAGAGTGCATTTCTGTGATGAAGCGTTTCTGGAGCGAATGTAGATTTCTGTACAGAGCTTCCGCTACTCGTTTTCGTCTATAACTCAATGCTGTTGGGGCAATGTAGCGAAGTAGCGAAGTAGCAGGGATGAAACTAATTCTACTGTTCAGGTGAGGCAGAGACTTTAGAAATCGCTCACGTTAAGTTTCTTCTGCTACATCGCTACAAAGCTACATTTAGGAAAATGCCCTAACAAATAGGCACTTTCAGAGAGAAAAGCGTAGCTGTAAGCGATCCTGTGGCGCTACGCCGCGCTACGCCGCGCTACGCCGCGCTACGCTAGGCCGCCCGAGCCCGTGAGCCTGCTTCGTGCGCTGCGCCGCAACCGATGTAAACGTGCTCCGTAGTCCTGCACCACAGACACTGAGCAGGGCCGAAAGGATGAAGCGAGGAAGCTTTGCCAGGCACTGCGTATTTCCACGACTTGCTCGGTCGGTCTGTCATTCCGACCGAGCAGGGCACAAGCACGTCAGGGCCGTCCCCGCTCACCGCCAGCCGGGCTCGACCCGTTCGTAGTTGATGCCCTTTTGACCCGCCCATCCCTTGCCGATGCGGTTGATCCTTGGTGCCATCACTGCACGGATCAGACGCCGCTTCTTCGCGAGCTCCATATCCGTCCACTCCAAGCGGATAGCCCCGCCGGACAATAGCGTCAACACGAACGGATCCATCTCCGAGAGTTTCTCAAGCCTCGCCTGTGCTGCCTTGATCATCGGCTCGATCCTGGCTTCTTGATCGAGCAGCAGATTGAACCGCAGCTTGGCCGCGGCGTCCGCGCGTACCTCGTTCAGATAGGCGTGGTATCCGGCGATCTCCTCGAGCACAGCCCGGCGGTCAGTGTCGTTGCCCTCGCCCCGCTCGCCGACCATCGCCAGGAAGTCCGGCCGCTCCAGCCGAGTAAGCACCAGCTCGGTCACCACCGTGTCGAGGTGCTCCTGGCGCATGGCGACGTGGAATCCCTTCTTGCCGTCAGGTCCCGGCCGCCCTGGCACGCCTGAGCATACATAGGTGAGATAAGTCTTCCTCGGCAGAGGATTGCCCTCATCGTCCAGCTTCTTGGCCCCCGCGTTCTGCTTACCGACGCGTGTCGGTGCCCCACAGACTCCACACAGAGCAATCCCGGCCAAGAGATGCTTTGCGGGCCAGTCGTTCGTCCGCTTGTGCTCTGGGGGCGACATGACGATTTGAAGTTTCTGCCATGTCACGAAGTCGATAAGCGCTGGCCACATGGCGTCGCCGACGATCTCACCCTGATGCTGCCGTTTTCCAGCGTATGCCGGCATCGAGAGCATCTGCTTCACTGCCGGGGGAGTCCAGCCGTAGTTCTTGCGGTGTTCCTTACGCGTCGGACGCCGCTGTGCAATCCCGCGCTCGTTGAAGTCTTTCGCTATGGCATAGAACGTATCGCCATCTAATACGCGGCGCGCGGCCTCTTTTACGATCGGCGCCTGCGCGGGGTGCTCTTCAACCCGCAGCAGTTCCCGTGTCTGCTCGTCGTACACACGTATGAAACCGTAGACATTCTTACCATGTGGTTTCCCCTTCTCAGCCGCAGCACGCACATCTCTGCGGATGCGCTCGGACGTCTTCTCAGATTCATACTCAGCGTCCACGGCATCTTCGAGCAGGCTCCGCCGATCACGGGCGTTCGCTGGGTCGTAGAGCCGGCCATGCGTCGTTACCCAGATTCGCACGCTGCGCGCCTTGCATAGGTCGACCAAGTCCACCCATTCGCCGACCCGACGCGATCCGCGGCTTGACTCCCAGATCGCCAGCACCTCGGCCCCGAACGTGTCGTTCTCCAGATCGTCGATCAGTCGATTGAAGTCCTCGCGGACCTTCGTTGCGTAGCGACTGGCGCTGCGGTCGGTGTCGCGATAAGCCGGCTCCTGATGTAAATTCCAGCCTTGACGCTTGATTGATGCTACGTTCTCATCATGCTGTTGATCGGGGCTTTTTCCCGTAAGCTTCCGGTCCTTCGAGACTCTCAAATACTCGCGAACGCTCAGTTCTAACATAGCCACCTCCAAAGATAACTATATCTGGCGCCAATTGTGCGATCGTCATCGCCTCGATCATGCTGCTCGGCGGCTATCTCCGGCTGCGCCGCTCCTGGCGCATCGTGCTCTCGCTACTGACGTTGCTCGGCTTCACCATTTTGGTCACACCGGAGCCGAGTGTGCTGCGCTCGGCAGTCATGGCCACGGTGACCCTCGCCTCGATCGGGGCCGGACGACCGGGCCGGGGCGTGCCAACCCTTTTGTTCGTTGTGATCGGCCTGCTGGTGAGCGATCCGTGGCTGGCGCGCAACTATGGGTTTGCGCTCTCGGTGCTCGCGACCGCCGGACTACTCGTGATCGCCGGTCCGCTATGCCGGGTACTCAGCCAGTGGATGCCATCCGCCCTCGCCGCCCTCATCGCCATTCCACTCGCGGCCCAGCTGGCCTGCCAGCCGGTACTGATTCTGCTGAGTCCAAGCCTGCCGCTCTATGGGGTTCCGGCAAATATTCTGGCTGGCCCGGCCGCGCCCGTGGCGACAGTGATCGGGCTCATCGCCTGCCTGGCCTTGCCGGTGCTGCCCGGGGTGGCGTCCGGGCTGCTCGCCCTGGCTTGGATTCCTTCGGCGTGGATCGCCGCCGTCGCTCAGGCGGTTTCGACCCTGCCGGGTAACCGATTGCCCTGGCCGGGCAGCGCTTGGGGGGTGCTGCTGCTCGGCGTCGGGACCGTGCTCACCCTCGTCGTCGTGCTGCGCGGGCCGGGCGCCCGACCCGCGCGCTGGCCGGTGGCAGTGCTCGCCGTGCTCGTGGTCGGTCTGGGTGGCTACGCGGGGTCGTTGATCGGCACCGAAATCGGCCGAGCGGTGTCGTTTCCGGCGAACTGGCAGATTGCGGCGTGTGACATCGGCCAGGGCGACGCCGTGGTCGTGCGCGACGGCGACGCTTACGGTCTCATTGACGTTGGGCCAGACCCCCAGCTGTTGAGTACCTGCCTCGCCACTCTGGGCATCACCCGCATCAACCTGCTCGTGCTCACCCACTACGACCTCGACCATATCGGCGGGGTCGACGCCGTCATCGGCCGGGTCGACACCGCCCTCGTCGGTGTGCCCGAGAATGCCCAGGATGAGAGCCTGCACGCGCGCCTCACCGCGGGCGGGGCTACCGTCCGGCAGGCCGCGCGCGGCGATTCCGGCACGCTCGGCGGCCTGCACTGGAACATCCTCTGGCCCATTCGTGGAGCGACGACCATGCAGGTTGGCAACCCGGGAAGTATCACGATCACGTTCGACGGGCGGGGCATCCGTTCCATCTTCCTCGGCGACCTGGGGCAAGAGGCACAGGACGCCCTCCGACGCGTGTCACCGCCGGGACGGGTCGACGTCGTCAAGGTGGCCCATCACGGTTCGGCCGACCAGAGCCCCGAGTTGTACGCGGAACTTCGTGCTCGCGTCGGACTGATCTCGGTCGGGGTGAAGAACACCTACGGTCACCCCACGAACAAACTGCTCACTATTCTCGCGTCGGTCGGCACACTGTCGGCGTGCACCGATCAGGAGGGGATGTCGGTCGTCGCGCCGGGAGCCGACGGCGCTCTCGTACTCTGGACGGAGAAGGTCGCCGCCCGAGGTCCGCCCGGGTCACCGACCGAGACACCGGCCGCGTTGAGGATGAGTTGAGGATGAGTTTTAGCGCGTTCCCTCGGTGCGGAAGTATCTGGGCCGACAATGCAGTCTGTGCGCTATGGCCGTTTTACTCCAGTACGCCGTCGCCGAGAATTGGTGTCCCGGCCTAGAGCAGTTGGAGGCGGCTAGGCATCGATCACCAAATCGGTGCGAGCGGTGGAGCAGCAGGGCAGAAACTTGCCTGCATCGATTTCCCGTGCCCGGATCCCGCCCTGGTGGTTCATCTCGACCTCCCCGGAAAGCTTGACGACCTTGCAGGAGCCGCACATGCCTTCTCTGCAGTTCGCGCCGATCCTTACGCCCGCACGTTGGGCAGCGCCGAGGATGTGTTCGGCGGGGTCGATGCGCACGTTGATGCCGGTGCGCATGAAGGAAAGGGTGAGGCTTCCCGTTCCGACAGTGTCGAAGCTGGAGATATCGGTGTATGCGACCTCCTTCCCCCGGTCCGGACTGCCGTCAGGGGCTACGAGGGCCGCGTCCGGGTCGACGGTCTCCAACGGTAGCCCAATGGCCGGCAGGGTTCCCTCGCCGTCGTAGCCGGGTTCGTAGAGCCCGAAGGCTGTGGGCTGGCTTTCGTAATAGTCCTCGGCGGAATCAGCGATTTCCTCGGCGATTTCCTCCGCAATGTCGACTGCAAGAGCGACCTCCGCCTGATATTCAAGGATCGTCTGGCGGTCTCCCGAGAAGAATTCCATGTGTATGGAAGTGTCGTCGACACCGACCTTCTCGAGGAGCTCGGTCGCTGTGTTCAGGTAGCCTTCGGGGCCACAAGCATAAACCTGGCGGCCGTTGGCATCGGGGGCCACTTCGTCGAGCATGGCCGCCGTCAGCCTTCCGGTGAGCCCTTCCCACCCTTCCGGTTTGCTGCGGTCGCCCAGAGAGTAGAAGATCTTAATGCGCGAGTCCACGGAGGCGATGTAGGCCAACTCTTGGTCGAATGCGAAGTCTCCGGCCGCCGCTCCGTGGTAGAGCACCACGACGTCGGCCTGTCCGGGCAGGGAGTGGATGGTCCGCACCATCGACATGATCGGGGTGATGCCGGCGCCGGCGGCCAGCAAGAGGTATCGCGCCCTCCGGTCGGCGTCGGGCAGATGGAACGCCCCGACCGGTCCGAGCATCTCGAGGACGGTGCCCGGTTTGACGTTCGCGTGCACCCACGGCGACACCTGTCCCTTGGGGTCGCACTTGACTGTTATGTTGAACGTCCACGGCTTCGTGGGCGAACTGGACAGCGAGTAGCTGCGGTCCACCGCGTCCTGGTCCTCGCCGTTCACGGGAAAGGCGACATTCACGTACTGGCCCGGACGAAACGCCAAGGGCGCACCGTCGAAGCGGCGGAATACGAAGGTGATCATTCCGCCCCCCTCGGGAACGGTCTCGACACATTCGGCCATGAGTTCCTGCGGATTCCAGGGCCCCAATGCGCGGGCGGCGCCCGCGGGTCCGTCGGTGCTGCCCATCACCCTGTTCCACGGCATCTCAAGGCCGCGAATACGCTGTGGTTCCTGGGCCGCCGTGACGGTACCGAGTTCAATCATGCCAAGTGTTCCTGCACGCGCTGCACGTACCAATTGATGAACGCCTCGACCTGGTATTCGCTCTTCATGTACGGGCCAGGCTCGTAGGCGGGGCTGCCGGCGCCCTTTTGGCACAGCTCCACGAACGCCTTGTCCTGCAGATTGGTTTGCTTCCAGGTGTGAGTGAGCTTCTTCAGGTCGTAATCGACGCCTTCCACGGCGTCGTCAGCCACCAGCCAGGTGGTGCGTACCAGTGTCTGGTGCTCATTGACGGGGAAGACGGCGAACGTGATGACGTGGTCCCCAAGGAAATGGAACCAGCTGTTGGGCTGCAGGTGCATCGAGCAGCGGCCAAGGCGGAAGTCCCGCAAGTCGCCGAGCAGCTTCTTAGAGAGTCTGTGCCCGTCGGGCGAGAACGATTCGCCGTCACCGTCGAGCGCGTCTCGTGAGATGCGGATTCCCGCTACGCGGGTGTCGAGTTCCTCGACGACCTCATAGGGGAGGCCGTAGCGGCGGCAGCGGTCTTCGAGCGAGGACTGTGCTTGCTTGTTGCGGTCCCACACCTCCTCGAGATGGAGCGGGATCAGGCCCTCGGTCAAGCCCCAGGTGGGAAAGAGAGAGCAGGCGAGTTCCGGGTGGCCGTCGCAGTGATAGCACTCCCGGTTGTTCTCCATGACGAGCTTCCAGTTGCCGTCCTCGATGATGTTCTGCTGGTAGGCGATTTTCGTCTTCGATAGATCGTGGGGTGCGAGGTAGGGCTCGAAGATTTCTCCGGTCTCGTCGAAATCCGTCGGCGGTTCGTCCGCAATGCAGACGAAGATGAGTCCGGCGACCACTCGGTTGTGGGCGCGCTTGAGGCCGAAGCAGCCCTTGTCGAACTTCGTTTCCCCCGGTGCCGAGGCATGAACCAAATCGCCGCGGGGGGAGTAAGTCCATGAGTGGTAGCCGCATACCAGGTTGCCAGTGGTCCCCGCAGGTTCGGTCAGAACGCGGGCACCCCGATGGCGGCACACGTTGTGCAGAACGTTAACGCCGCCGTCGTCGTCGCGCAGCACGATCAAGGAAAAGGGGCCGTAGTCGACAGTGACGTAGTCGCCCGGCTCCGGGAGCTCGGCGATGCTGGCGGCGAAGATCCAGTGCTGGCCAAAAATGGCTTTCATATCGATGTCAAAAATCGTCGGATCCGTGTAAAAAGGGGCATCGAGGGAATATCCCACGCGCCGGAAATCGAATAACTCGGTGATTTCCGCCACCTGCTCGGCACGCAAGGATGAAGCGAGTTTTCCGCGTGATTTGAGGAGCGTGTGCACTGGTGCGGACATGGGTTTCCTCCCGAAAGGGCTGGATAAGTGTGCGATGAGTGGGACCACGGAGTTGGGAGGCAACCGGCGTTGTCGAAAACGGGTATTTCTGAGATTAGGGAGCATCGATCTGCAACAAAAGCGCAAGATTTAGCGAATAATAGTGCAAAATAAGTGCATGATCGATCCACGGCTTATCACGCTTCGGGTGTTTGCCCGGTGCGGCACCGTTGGGGCAACTGCGGAGCTCACGGGCTATTCTGCTTCCGCCGTCTCCGCGCAGTTGCGGGAGCTCCAGCGTGTGCTTGGAATGCAGCTGCTAACGAAGGACGGCCGGGGGGTACGCCTGACCGCCACGGGCCGCTATCTCGTGGCGGGCTCGGACGCGCTCATTGCGGAATGGGAGATGCTGCGCGCCGCGGCCATGGACGCCGGCGACCAAGTGCAGTCCCGTTTCGGGCTCGGTGGATTCTCCACGGCGGCTGCCCAGTTGCTCGCGCCGCTGGCCGCCACCCTGCACTCGACGCGCCCCCTGCTGGAGGTGCAGGTGCTCGAGGCGAACCCGGCCCGTTGCTTTGATTTGTTGGTTGCGGAGCGAATCGACCTTGCGGTCATCGTCGCCATGCAGTCCGACACCTATGTTGAGGACGATCCGCGCTTCGAGCAGACCTTTTTACTCGACGATCCCCTGGATGTGATCATTCCGTCCGACCATCCGTTGGCATCGCGGAAAACGGTGACACTTGAAGAGCTGGCACCGGAACCCTGGATCACCGAGGCCGCCGGTTCTACCTACCATGCCCTATTCACCGCAGCGTTCACGGCAATCGGTGTGACACCGCGAATTGCCCATGAGGCCGTGGAATGGGAGACCCTAATCGCCTTCGTCGGTGCCGGGCTGGGCCTGGGGCTGCTGCCGCGACTGGCGCCCCTGCGCGGTGCCGAAAACGTGGTTCGACTGCGTATTTCCGGCAAGTGGAAGCCGGCACGCCGCATTGTCGCTGCGGTGCGCAAAGGCAGCATTGCGTCGCCCCTGATCCAGGAGTCGCTCGGCATCCTGCAGGTTAGCGCCAATCGGATCCTCACCACCCGACCCGAAGGCGATCTCTGAGACCGGATGGCCACGTTACGTTGCCGACCGGCCAGCAGGTCATGGTGGCGACACGTCCGCGCAGCCGTCCTTCTTCAGGGCGTGGGACGCCGCCGCAGTCAGCGGGGACCGAGGTCACTGTCAACATACGAGCTGGGGCGGTTCCGTTGTCGTGCTGGCAATTGCAGCCCCCATCCAGCTGCAGTCGAATAGTCACTGGATTTAAGCACTCCAACTGGATACCTACGAATGCTTTCCCTTCGCTGCTAACCCGTAGAGTCTGTTCCTGGTCGCGGGACTCGGACATGTAGATAACCTGTGCTATGCGTTGGAGGTGGGTATGCCGAGGCGGCACGGGCCGAGATAAACCGCGTGCCGCCGAGGTGGGCTGGTACTTAAGGTGCGCAGCTATTTACTGTCCGGGGCTGAATGCCGGGGCTCGACGGTTGGGATGCTCCCCGTGGGAGTGCCTCCCCGACAGTCCACGTCGGAGCACTTTTCGGCGCAGTCGTGCTTTGTCACGAGGTCGAACTGCACGCCGCCGTGTTGTTCCATGCCAGTGCGCATGGCCCGCTCCACTACGGATGTGGCCAGACGACGCCGTAAGAAAAGGGGATCGCGACGCAGGTCCTTGGTGAGGGCAAAGCAGAGCAACATCATGACGATGACGAACGGTAGCGCTGCCACGATGGTGATTCGTTGCAGACCAGCCAGGGCTTCCGATGGTTCATCGCCGCCGGCCAGCAACATGACCGCCGCCACGGCGCCGGTGAGGCAGCCCCAGAAGATGACCACTCCGCGGCGGGGGTGTTCGGCGCCATTGGAGCTGAGCGATCCCATCACGATTGAGGCAGCGTCGGCGCCAGTGATAAAGAAGATAGCGACCAGAACCATGGCCAGCACGATAACGGCAGTGGTAGCCCAGTCAGGCATGCTCAGGTTCTTGATCAGGTCAAAGAGTGCTCCGTCGAAGTTGACGGACGGTGTCCCGTCGACCATGGTGACCAAGCCGGGGGTGTTGGCCTTGTCGGCTTCCTGCTGGACTTGAAAAGCGGCGCCTCCGAAGACGGAAAACCAGATCACGCTGACGACGCTCGGCACGAGCAGCACACCGGTGACGAACTGGCGGATGGTGCGACCGCGGCTGATGCGAGCAATGAAGAGGCCTACGAACGGGGTCCATGAGATCCACCAGGCCCAGTAGAAGATAGTCCAGCTGCTCATCCAGCTACGCAGCGACTCATCGCCGACCGCTTCAGTCCGGGAGGACATCTCGGCCAGGTCGCGGGCATAGTCGCCGACCGCGGAGGGGATCAAGTTGACGATGAAAAGGGTGGGGCCGACGACGAAGACGATCAGTGCAAGTACGACGGCCAGGACCATGTTGATGTTGGAGAGCCACTGGATGCCGCGGCTGATGCCAGAGACCGCCGAAGCCACGAAGCATAGGGTCAGGACGGCGACGATCGCCACGAGCACGGGGGCACCGATTTCGCCGAACCAACCGTTGGAGGTCATGCCGCTGCCAATCTGCAGGGCGCCCAAGCCCAACGATGCAGCGGTACCAAACAAGGTGGCGAAAATAGCCAGAATGTTGATGAACTTCCCGATCGGCCCTTCGACCATCTTGATGCCGAAGAGCGACGTGAAGGCGACAGAGATCAGTTGCCTGCGACCCAAGCGGTAGGTCCCGTAAGCCATTGCGATGCCGACAACTGCATACATGGCCCAGGGGTGGAGGGTCCAGTGGAAGATCGAGGTGGCCATGGCCGTCTGGATGGCTTCGGGGGTCCGTCCGTCTACGGTGCCAGGCGGGGGGGAGATGTAGTGGTAGAGCGGTTCGGCCACGCCGTAGAACATCAGCCCGATGCCCATACCGGCGGCGAACATCATCGCGATCCAGGAGACAGTGCGAAATTCGGGTTTTTCGCCGTCTTTGCCCAGCGGGATGTTGCCGAACTTGCCCAGGGCCAGCCACAACACGAAGATCACGAAAAGCGATGCCAGGAGCATGAAGAGCCATCCGGTGTACTCCATGACCCAATTGAGGGCAACCGTAGAAGTGGCGGACAGACTGTCGCGTCCCACGAAGCCCCAGATAACAAAGGCAATGGCGATAACGCCTGTGATCCCAAACGTGATCTTGTCGAGACTGAGTTTATGGTTCCGGCGTTCTGCAACTGCTTGGTCGGTCTTGGCATGACGCAGCTCTTCGAGGATTTGCTCGTACTCGACGTCCGGCAAGGGGGGTGCACCTCCTTCCTCCAGATCGAGGACAGCGGGGTTTCTGTCTACGTCGCCGGGGACACTAATGACTGCTTTATTCTTCTTTCCACTTCTAGGTTCTTCGTTACGCGGAGCCGCTGCCACACCTTTGTCAGCAGGCACCTCCTCGGGTATATGGGATTTTAGGTCACTATTAAAAGCCATGAGTGGGTCCTTTGATAGGTGAGGCATGGGCCTGCGGTTAAACATGGCCCGCGGGAGTCAAACTGGGCGGAAGGTTGAGGACCTCACCCGATTTGATGATCATCATGCAGAGGTTAATGTGCAGGGGACTAAGTTCGCGCCACGTGGGTTAGGACGGGCTCGTTCCGCATGACTCAATGGAAATCGCAAATAGAACTGATATCCTGAATTGATGAGTAAAGATATATTAGCGATATCGTAGGGCAGGACCGGGTATGTGTCCAGAGATTTCTGAGCGGCCGTGAATCAGGCTGTGCGCTAGCCCTCCGTCGGCAGGCGGAGCTCGCCGCGGAAGGCCGAAGTGATGATCGTGGCCCAAGGTTTGCAAACACCACGCATCCACATGCAGGGACGCTCGCAGTCAACTACCACAATGGCCTGTAGTGGCCGCAGCGAACTGAACAGCGCATCAACGACCCGAACTCCGCTCCTGGACCTGGTCCTGCGAGCAAAGACATCGACGAGCGGGGCCAGCTTGCTCAATCCCGCGACGAGACCCTGAGCCGGCGACGACGTCGACGTCGACGTCGACGTCGACGTCGACGTCGAAAAAAACTCTATGATCTCAAAAGCCCACTACGAAAAGCCAACTCGTGCGCGTCTATCCCGACCGGCCGTCTAAAGGACAGTGCGGATGGTCTTCTCGAAATTGGTCACGTGTTCAAGGGCCAGCGCACCGGAAAGCTCGCAGTCGCCGTCGGCGATGGCCCGGAGCAGGTTGACATGCTCATTGATATGCCCGGCCACGGACGGGATCTTGTCGAGTGCCAAGCACCAAATACGTGTGGCCAGGTTGTCGTACCGGATCAGCACGTCTTTCAGATGGGGATTGGCGGCAGCTGCATAGATCTGCCGATGTACTTTGATGTCAAAGCGCATCAGTGCGTGCTGATCCGCGTTGTCCGGTTCTGAACCGGCAATGTCAGCGGCCAAATCCCGGAGTAGTTCCCGCATCGGCGCGGAGGCGTTCCGTGCCGCGCGTCGCGCAGCGAGGGGCTCCAGGAGTTGGCGTATCTCCGAGATGTCCGCCAACTCGGTGAAGTCGACGCGGGTCGCAAAAGTTCCCCGGCGCGGGTAAGAGACGACGAGATGGTCGCTCTCGAGACGTTTAAGTGCCTCACGTACCGGGGTGCGCCCAATTCCTAAACTCGCTGCCAAGGCTGAATCATTGATGGCGTCGCCCGGGGGTATCTCCAACATAATCAGCTGGTCGCGCAAACTGCGGTAAGCCTGCTCCGACAACGGCAGATCCGTTTCCGTTGTTGCACCCTCTGCTGCCATGCTCGTCATGTTTTCTCCTAGCGGTGCTCGCCCGTAGGAAGCCCTTGACGTCGTGCCGCCCGCATTCTAATATTACATCCAATCTGATATATCAATTGGCTAGCAGTTGCGCATTAGCGATACATTTCAAAGGAGCAAACCCATGGTCGATGTGCTCACCGGTACTCTCTCCAGCGTAGATACCGAGGTCGGCGAGGCCATCACCAGAGAGCTGGTTCGCCAGCAATCGACGCTTGAGATGATCGCCTCCGAAAACTTCGCCCCCGCAGCCGTCATGGAGGCCCAGGGTTCCGTGCTGACCAACAAGTACGCGGAGGGTTACCCGGGCAAACGCTACTACGGTGGCTGCGAGCACGTTGATGTTATTGAACAGCTGGCCATCGACCGGGTCAAGGCGCTCTTCGGCGCCGAGGCCGCCAACGTACAGCCGCACTCGGGCGCACAGGCCAACGCTGCCGCCATGTCTGCGCTTCTCAACCCGGGCGACACCATACTGGGATTGGACCTGTCCCACGGCGGGCATTTGACGCATGGCATGCGGCTGAATTTCTCCGGCAAGTTGTACAACGTCGTGCCGTACCACGTGCGTGAATCAGACATGACCGTGGATATGGCCGAAGTGGAATCGCTGACGATCGAACATCAACCCAAGCTGATCGTGGCCGGGTGGTCCGCATACACCGGCCAACTCGATTTTGCGGAGTTCCGCCGCATTGCAGACCTTGTCGGCGCGTACCTCATGGTGGACATGGCGCATTTTGCCGGGCTGGTCGCTGCTGGTCTGCATCCCAACCCGGTTCCGTACGCTGACGTCGTCACCACAACGACACACAAGACTCTGGGCGGGCCGCGGGGCGGCGTGATCCTCAGCCGCCAGTACCTGGCACGCAAGATGAACAGCGCGGTGTTTCCCGGTCAGCAGGGCGGACCTCTCGAGCACGTCATTGCCGCGAAGGCAGTCTCGTTTAAAATTGCCGCTACTCCAGCGTTCCGTGAGCGTCAGGAACGCACCCTCGAGGGTGCCAAGATCCTCGCCGATCGCCTGCTCGCCCCGGATGTCGCCGAGTACGGAATCTCCGTGGTCGGCGGCGGCACGGCGGTACACCTCGTGTTGGTGGACCTCCGTAAGTCCGCACTCAACGGTCAGCAGGGCGAGGACCGGCTCCACCGGATCGGTATCACCGTCAACCGCAACGCCGTTCCCTTCGACCCGCGGCCACCCATGATCTCCTCCGGTCTACGGATCGGCACGCCCGCCTTGGCTACCCGCGGCTTTGGTCGCACCGAATTCACCGAGGTGGCTGACATCATCGCGCGGGCTATAACGGGCGACCTCAGCGAAGACCGCGCGATCGTGTTGCGCGAGCGGGTTAGGAAGCTGGCCGAGACATTCCCGCTGTACCCGCAGCTGTCCGCCCGGCTTTCGCCCGAGCCTACAACCGCGACCGTCCTGAGTGGAGTCGCACAGTGAGCACCCAGCCTCTTCAGGAGCACCCGGAATTTTTGTGGCACAACCCCGAGCCCAAGAAGTCGTACGACGCCGTGATTATCGGTGGCGGCGGCCACGGTCTGGCGACAGCGTATTATCTGGCAAAAAACCACGGGATGACGAATATCGCCATCCTGGAGAAGGGGTGGCTGGCGGGCGGGAACATGGCCAGAAACACCACCATTATCCGTTCCAACTACCTGTGGGATGAGAGCGCAGCCATCTATGAGCAATCGCTCAAACTGTGGGAGATCCTGCCAGAAGAGCTTGAATATGACTTTCTCTTCAGCCAGCGTGGTGTCATGAACCTCGCCCACACTCTCGGGGACGTTCGTGAAAGCATCCGTCGAGTTGGTGCCAACCAACTCAACGGGGTCGACGCCGAATGGCTCGACCCGCAGCAGGTGAAGGAACTCTGCCCGATCCTGAACATCAGCGATAACATCCGCTACCCGGTCATGGGTGCCACTTATCAGCCGCGGGCAGGTATCGCCAAGCACGACCACGTGGCATGGGCGTTTGCCCGCAAGTGCGACGAACTGGGGGTCGACATCATCCAGAACTGTGAGGTTACCGGCTTCATCAAAGACGGCGACCGGGTCACCGGCGTGGAAACCAGCCGCGGCACCATTCACACCGGCAAGGTAGGACTGTGCGCGGCCGGGCACAGTTCATTGCTCGCCGAGATGGCCGGGTTCCGGCTGCCGATCCAGTCCCACCCGCTGCAAGCTCTGGTTTCCGAGCTGCACGAACCCGTGCACCCGACGGTGGTGATGTCCAACCAGGTGCACGTGTACGTGTCCCAGGCCCACAAGGGCGAACTCGTGATGGGGGCCGGAGTCGACTCCTACAATGGCTACGGCCAGCGCGGGTCCTTCCACGTCATCGAAGAACAGATGGCCGCCGCCGTCGAATTGTTCCCGATCTTCGCCCGGGCCCATGTACTGCGCACCTGGGGCGGCATTGTCGACACCACGATGGATGCCTCTCCCATCATCGGGACGACCCCGGTAGAGAACATGTACGTGAACTGCGGGTGGGGAACCGGCGGCTTTAAAGGAACACCAGCGGCCGGGCTGACCTTCGCCCACACCATCGCCACCGGGTCTCCGCACGCCCTGAACAAGCCGTTCTCGCTGGAACGTTTTGAAACCGGCGCCCTGATCGACGAGCACGGCGCCGCCGCCGTGGCTCACTAGAAACCGACCCATCAGAATCGTAAGGAGCACGCCATGTTGCTGTTTCCATGCCCCAACTGCGGGCCACGAAATGAAACCGAATTTCACTACGGGGGACAAGCCCACGTGGCCTACCCCGAGCATCCGGAGGAACTCAGCGACCGGGACTGGGCGGAGTACCTCTTCTATCGTCAGAACACGAAAGGGCTCTTTGCCGAGCGCTGGGTGCATGCTGTCGGCTGCCGGAAGTGGTTCAATATGCTCCGGGACACCGTGAGCTACGACATCACGGCCGTTTACCGTATCGGCGAACAGCCGCCAGCGCCGCGGCCGACGCGATCCATAACCGGCACCACCAGAAGCGCCGCTGTGCTCGCAGCATTGGAAGGAGCACAGCCATGACCCGTCAGTACGCCCAATCCAATCGGCTCAGCAGCGGTGGACGAATTGACCGCCGCACGATCTGCAACTTCACCGTGGACGGCGTTGAATATACCGGCCATCCTGGCGATACCGTGGCCTCCGCACTGCTCGCCGCAGGTCGCGTGACTGTCGGGAATTCCCTGTATGAAAACCGACCGCGGGGCATCATGTCCGCTGGCGTTGAAGAGTCCAACGCGCTGGTCAAGGTGGCGGGACGATTCCCGGGCCACGTCGCCGAATCCATGCTCCCCGCCACAACTGTGGCACTGGTTGACGGCCTCGAGGCTGAATTCCTTTCCGGCCTGGGCAAGCTCGACCCGAGCGATGACAAAGCGGTCTACGACAAGAAGTATGTTCACACCGACGTTCTAGTGGTCGGCGGCGGACCAGCCGGGCTGGCAGCGGCACGGGCCGCAGCCCGCACCGGTGCGCGCGTCATCCTTATCGATGACCAGCCCGAATTGGGCGGGGCGTTGCTTTCAGGCCGCGATGAGTACGTGGCGGAGGTGGACGCACTCAAGTGGGTCACTGACATTGCGGTCGAACTGGCCACCATTCCCGAGTGCACGGTGCTGCACCGCACCACGGTGTTCGGCTCCTATGACAGTAACTTTCTCATCGCCGTCGAGAACCGCACCGACCACCTGCAGACGGCTCCGGCCGACGGCGTGTCACACCTGCGCATCTGGCACATCCGTGCCGAGCAGGTAGTGCTGGCGACCGGCGCGCACGAACGCCCGATCGTCTTTGAAAACAACGATCGCCCCGGCATCATGTTGGCTTCCGCTGCCCGCACTTATCTCAACCGCTACGGTGTGGCCGCCGGTTCCCGGGTTGTGATCAGCACCACGAATGACAGCGCATATCTGCTCGCCAGCGACCTGCGTGCGGTGGGGATCGAGGTGGCGGTGGTGGTCGACGCCCGGTCGGAGCCGTCGGCGCTCGCAACGCTCGTGGCCGCCGACTCGGGCGTGCGAGTTCTCTACGGCAGCGCTGTGGTGAACACCGCGGGTGAGGATCGCCTGGAGAGGGTCTCGGTTGCCTGCATCGATGCCGACGGCGTACCGGTGGGTGGCAGCGAGGAATTCGAGGCGGACCTGCTGGCAATCTCCGGTGGCTGGAGCCCCGTCGTGCACTTGCACAGCCAGGCCCAGGGCAGGTTGCGATGGGATCAGGACCTGGTCGGATTCGTGCCATCGACAGTGGTCCGCAACCAACAGGTCGTCGGCGCAGCTCGCGGCAGTTACGCACTGGCAGAGTGCGTCGCCGAGGGGGCTTCAGCGGGGGCGGTCGCCGCCGTCAACGCCGGATTCAGCACGAGCCACGCCGTTAATGCTGCCATCGCTGTACTAGCCCGCCCGGCTCGCCCGGCGCAGCCCACCGCACCGACCCGTGCCCTCTGGCTGGTCGGCGGGGTTGAAGGGACGGCATCCGACTGGCACCATCACTTCGTCGACTTCCAACGCGACCAGAGTGTGGCCGACGTCTGGCGGTCCACGGGGGCAGGGCTCCGCAGCGTGGAGCTGATCAAGCGCTACACCTCCATAAGCACCGCCAACGACCAGGGCAAGACCTCCGGCGTGAATGCGATCGGCGTCATTGCTGCGGCCTTTCGCCAGCAGGGCACTGCTGTTGACCCCGACATCGGCTCGATCGGCACCACGACGTACCGTGCCCCGTTCACGCCGGTGTCGTTCGTAGCCCTGGCTGGACGGCAGCGCGGGGACCTGTTCGAGCCCGCCCGCCGCACCTCCATTCACACCTGGCATGAACAACGCGGTGCCGTGTTCGAGGACGTTGGCCAGTGGAAACGGCCGAGGTATTACCCGCTGCCGGGCGAGGACATGGACGCTGCCGTGCTGCGTGAATGCGCTGCCGTGCGCGGTTCGGTGGGCTATATGGACGCCACGACTTTGGGCAAGATTGAAATCCGTGGTACCGGAGCGGGAGAATTTCTCAACCGGATTTACACCAACGCGTTCAAGAAGCTTGCACCCGGTTCGGCCCGCTACGGCGTCATGTGCACCCCCGACGGCATGATCTTCGACGATGGGGTGACGCTGCGACTGGATGACGACCGCTACTTCATGACCACGACCACCGGCGGTGCGGCGAAAGTGCTGGATTGGCTTGAGGAATGGCTACAGACCGAGTGGCCGGAGCTGGACGTGAGCTGCACGTCGGTGACAGAGCAGTGGACCACCATTGCCGTCGTCGGGCCGAAATCCCGCGCGGTGCTGGCCCGGCTCGCGCCTGAGCTCAACCTTTCCACCGAGGCCTTCCCATTCATGACGTTCCGGGAAACCGTGCTCGCCTCCGGCGTCGCGGCGCGAGTCTGCCGTATCTCGTTCTCCGGCGAACTGGCCTACGAGATCAACGTGCCGGCCTGGTACGGGCTCCAGATCTGGGAAGACGTGACCATAGCCGGAGCGGCGTTTGACATCACTCCGTACGGTACGGAAACCATGCACGTGCTGCGCGCGGAAAAAGGATACCCGATCGTCGGACAGGACACCGACGGCACCGTGACCCCGCAGGACGCGGGCATGGAATGGGTGGTCTCCAAGGTCAAGGACTTCATCGGCAAACGCTCGTACGAGCGTGCCGATGCGCGCTCGGAGGGCCGGAAACATTTGGTAAGCGTGATGCCCACAGACGGCACCATCCGGTTGCCGGAGGGCACCCAGCTCGTCGACGCAGATGTGCCCATCACTCCCGCCGCCGGCCCCGTTCCAATGCAGGGTTTCGTTACGTCGAGCTATCACAGTGCGGCTTTGGGCCGGTCCTTCGGGCTCGCGCTGATCAAGAACGGTCGAGATCGAATCGGCGAACGCCTGGTGGCTGTCGTCGGCACAGAGCTGGTGGATGTCGTCGTGGGGAATCCAGTACTTTTTGATGTCGAAGGGAAGCGCCGAGATGGTTGACACGATTGAAAGCACGGATGCCCAAACCTCGGCTGTCTACGAAAAGCGCCCGGGCGCGCGCCGTCACAGTCCCGCGGAACACCTCTGGGCGGCTTTTGCTGAAACCACGGCAGGGGACGCCCAGGTCTCCCTGCGGGAAATACCCTTCCAAGCTATGGTGGGCATCCGTGTTGATCCGCTGTCTGCGAGCGGCCGCAGCATCGGCATCGTCACCGGCGGTCTGCCGACCGAATGTGGGCAGGTCGCCACCGGGGCCGACGCAACGGCCGTGCTGTGGTTGGGGCCGGACGAGTTTCTGCTGGTTGCCCAGGAGGAGGCCGTGGCTGGCACGCTTGCTGCCGAGCTGGCGGCAGCCCTCGGCGATGGAGCTGGACAAGTCGTCGATCTGTCCAGCAACCGCACCACTTTCGAACTTGCCGGTTCCGCTGCTCAGGCTGTGTTGGAGAAGAGCTGCGCGGCCGACCTGCATCCCCGGTCCTTCCGCACCGGCACGGCAATCGCGACCGTGATCGGTAACGTTCCGGTCGTCCTGTGGAAGACCGGCAATGAAACGTTCCGCGTATTCCCGCGAGCGTCTTTTGCCGACTACCTCGGTCGCTGGCTCTTGGACGGTATGCGTGAGTTTAAGGCAGCGCAGGGTAAACCATGGCGTTGAGCGTGTTGGACCTCTTTTCGGTGGGCATCGGGCCTTCCTCCTCGCACACGGTGGGCCCGATGCGCGCGGCCAAGCGCTTCGCCGAGGGGCTGGTCCGCGACGGACTGCTGGACGGCGTCGTGCGGGTACGGGTGGAGTTGTTCGGCTCGCTGGGTGCGACCGGCCGCGGCCACGGCTCGGACAAGGCCGTGGTTCTGGGGCTCCAGGGCCAGACACCGGAAACCGTGGACACTGCAACGGCGGACGACCGGGTGGCGGCGGCCGCGCTGGACGCGCGGTTGATGCTGGCTGGCCGGCACGGCATCGACTTCAACTTCACCGAGGATGTGCTCCTGCACCGGCGGAAGTCATTGCCTGCACATCCGAATGGCATGATCTTTCGGGTCATGAGCCACGACGGCGCTGTAGTGCGGGAGCGCACGTATTATTCCGTCGGTGGAGGCTTCGTCGTGGATGAGGAGGCCGTGGGGGTGAACCGGGTTGTTGTGGACGAAACCGTTCTGCCGTACCCGTTCACCACGGCCGATGAGCTTCTGGCTATCTGCGCCCGGGAGGGACTGGGTATCTCCACCGTGATGCTGGCCAACGAGCTCACCTGGCACACGGAGGTCGAGGTGCGAGCGAAGCTGCTGAACATCTGGTCCGTTATGCAGGCATGCGTGGCGGACGGGTGCGCTGCAGACGGTATTCTACCCGGCGGCCTGCAGGTCACTCGCCGGGCACCGGCGCTGTTCCGTGCTCTACAGGCGCCGGAGGACCCCGCTGACCCTCTGCGGGCGATGGAATGGGTCAACCTTTTCGCTCTTGCGGTCAACGAAGAAAATGCGGCAGGCGGCCGGATCGTCACGGCGCCCACCAACGGGGCGGCCGGCATTATCCCGGCTGTGCTGCACTATTACCTGAAGTTCGTCCCCGGGGCCGACGACGACGGCGTCGTGCGTTTCTTGCTGACAGCCGCGGCGATCGGAATTCTGTTCAAGCTCAACGCGTCTATCTCCGGCGCGGAGGTCGGATGCCAGGGTGAGGTTGGATCAGCCTGCTCTATGGCCGCTGGAGCCCTCTGTGAAGCGCTGGGAGGAACGCCCATCCAGGCGGAAAACGCCGCGGAAATCGGCATTGAGCACAACCTGGGTCTGACCTGCGATCCAGTGGGTGGGCTCGTACAGATCCCGTGCATCGAGCGAAACGCAATTGCCAGCGTCAAAGCCATCAACGCCGCACGGCTGGCCCTCTATGGGGACGGCAGTCACAAAGTGTCACTGGACAAAGCCATCAAGACCATGCGCGACACCGGCGCCGACATGATGACCAAGTATAAGGAGACGTCTCGGGGTGGCCTCGCCGTGAACGTGATCGAGTGCTGAGATAAGTTCCCTTTCTGTCCGGCAGACACCGGGAAGGGTCCACTACATCCTTACCGGGGACTGCGCGGCATCTTTGATTGCCACCACGTTGATGTCGATGTTCACCCGGGCTGCGGTGGTGGCCCACCAGCGCGTCCGCAGCGCTGATGATCCTTTGGACGAGTTTGGCGTACTGTTCGTATTTCGAGCCGGCGGTGTACCTGCCAACCCTGGCAACGAGTGCCGCCCCCTGAGCGGCGTGGATGGCTGCGCCGCCGCCGCCGGGGGTGGGCTCGCGTGAGGCAAGGCCTGACGAGGTAGCCATTGATTGTTTCTGAACTGATCATGTGTCTTGCTGAATATCAGCCCGGAATGGTCCGGCGGGGTGTTAGCCGCGCAGCCTGGTCATCGTGGGGTCGTACAGAGGATCTGCGGTGACCGTGGCCTGGATGCGCCGACCGAAGTACTCGATCTCAACCGAGTCCCCCACGCTGACAGCCGCAGGAAGGTACGCGTAGGCGATCGGTTTGGCGACGGTGTAGCCGTAGGCAGCGCTGGTGATGTAGCCGACCGTCTGGTCTCTGTAAAAGACCGGTTCTTTGCCCAGGACGATGCTCCGGCCGTCGTCGACCGTCAGGCAGCACAGGTGCCGCGCGGAGTTTTCCTCGCTCCGGCCTTCCAACGCTGTCTTGCCGACGAAGGATTCTTTGGCCATCTTCACAGCGAACCCCAGTCCGGCTTCCCAGGGGTCGTGCTCGGTGGTCATGTCCGTGCCCCAGGAGCGGTAACCCTTTTCTAGGCGCAGCGAGCCGAACGCTGCACGGCCTGCCGCGATGACACCGTGAGGCTGGCCGGCTTTCCACAGCGCATCCCAG
Source organism: Cryobacterium sp. M15 (assembly GCF_002929675.1). NCBI lineage: Bacteria > Bacillati > Actinomycetota > Actinomycetes > Micrococcales > Microbacteriaceae > Cryobacterium > Cryobacterium sp. M15. Next base: position 103,163 of record NZ_PJJW01000033.1, on the reverse strand, counting down.
AGGCGCTGCCCATTGTCTGCACTTGTGTAGAGTTCCCAGCCCAGCTCGCCGACGTAGGACAGGCGCATGGCCGTGACATTGACGCCGCCGATGACTACCTCTTTGGCGCGGAAGTAACGGAGACCGTCATTGCTGAAATCGTCACTGCTGACGGTGCTGATCAGGTCCCGGGCGAGGGGGCCCCAGAGGCCAATGCAGCACGTGCCGCCCGTCGTGTCGCGCACCTGCACCCAGTCGCTGGCGCTCCCGCTTTCAGTCTGATGACGGGCTGTCCTCTCAAAGTAGGCAGTGTCGATGTTTCCGTTTGCTCCGAGCTGGAAGGTGTCTTTGCTCAGCCGGGCCACAGTGATGTCGCTGCGGATGCCGCCGGTGTCGTCCAGCAGGAGTGTGTACGTGACTGCGCCGGGCTTCTTGTCCATGTCCGCGGTCGTGAGTTCCTGCAGCAGCTTCAGTGCTCCCGGGCCGGAGACCTCGAGGCGCTTGAGCGGAGTCATATCGTACATGGCCACTGCCGTGCGGGTCTTCCAAGCTTCAGCGGCGGCGATGGGCGAGCTGAACATCCCCGACCAGGCGTCGCGAGCTGGCGGCAGCCAGCTGTCCGGCATTTCTTTCAGCAGCTCTGCGTTAGCTTCGAACCAGTAGGGGCGTTCCCATCCGCCGCTCTCCAGGAAGAACCCACCCAACTGCTTGTGGCGGGCGTGGAACGGACTCACACGGAGGTTGCGGGGGGAGAGCTTGGACTGGAGTGGGTGGAGGACGTCGTAGATTTCCACGAAATTCTGCTGTGACGTCTCGTTGACATATTCCGAGGTCAGCTGGACCTCTTCAAAGCGATGAATATCGCAATCACCCAGATCAATCTCTGAGCTGCCGGTGGTCAGCAGTTCGGCAACGGCGCGGGCTATACCAGCAGAGTGAGTCACCCACACGGCTTCGGCGACGAAGAAGCCGTCCAATTCCTTGGACTCGCCCACCAGGGATCCGCCGTCGGGGGTGAAGGAGAAGATGCCGTTGAAGCCATCCTCAATGTCGCTTTCCTGCAGCGCGGGCAGGATCCGTTTGGTGGCTTCCCACGCCGGAAGGAAGTCCTCCAAGGTGAAATCCAGCCGGGAGGGCATGTTGTGTTCGTTGATCGCGGCGGGCTCAAAGGTGCCGAGTTCGTCAAGGTCAACGGGCATGGGGCGGTGAGCGTAGGACCCGATGCCGTAGCAGTCGCCGTGCTCGCGGTAGTACAAGTCCTGGTCCTGGTGTCGCAGAATGGGTAAGGAGGCCCCGTTGGGCAGGTCGTTCTTGCCCTTCAACGCCAGCACCGGAGTGGTTTTGACGTACTGGTGGGCCAAGGGCAGAAGAGGAACGGACATGCCGATCATTTCGCCGATCTTGGCACCCCAGAAGCCTGCGCAGGAAACCACGATGTCAGCTGGGATAACACCTCCGGACGTCTGGACGCCCGTGACGCGTCGGCCGGACTGTTCAATACCCGTCACCGTGGTCTTGCCCCGGTACGTGACGCCCGCGGCTTCCGTGCGCTTGATCAGCAGCTGAACGGCGCGGGCGGCGTCGGCCAGACCGTCGCTGGGGACATGGAGTCCACCTAATATGTCTTCCTCGTTCAGGAGGGGATAGAGCTCCATGCACTCTTCACGCGAAAGCATCTTGCCGCTAATTCCATACGATGCTGCGTATCCGAGCTTTCGCTTCAGGTCAGCGAGACGCGTCTCGGTGGTGGCGATCTCGAGGCCGCCGACCTGGTTGAAGCAGTTGACGCCGTCCTCGGTCAAGGACAATAGCTTCTCCACCGTGTACTTGGCGAAGAGTGCCATGGACTTTGAGGCGTTGGTCTGGAAGACAAGACCGGGGGCGTGGGACGTCGACCCCCCGGGCATGTTCAGTGGCCCTTGGTCAAGGACAGTGATGTTGTTCCAACCCCGGGTAACTAGTTCATCGGCCAGGTTCGTGCCGACGATTCCAGCTCCGATAATGACAATGCTTGGCGTCGATGCCATGTGGTTTCTCCTACTGGTATTCGTGTGTGACTATCTCTGCTGGTGTGGTGGCTTCGATCTACCGAAACACGACGGTGCTGGTCCGATCCAGGAGCACACGGTGTTCGCAGTGCCAGCGGACGGCCCGGGAGAGAGCCAGGGCTTCGGCGTCCTGTCCGACTATTGAAAGAGCGGTCGGTCCATAGCTGTGATCGACCCTGATGACTTCCTGTTCAATGATTGGACCCTCATCCAGTTCCGCAGTGACGTAGTGGGCCGTGGCGCCCACCAGCTTTACGCCACGGTCGTAGGCCTGGTGGTACGGGCGCGCACCCTTGAATCCTGGGAGGAAGGAATGGTGGATGTTTATGGCGCGGCCTTCTAAAGAGCGGCAAAGATCATCGGACAGTACTTGCATGTACCGGGCAAGTACGACAAGGCCGATGTCGTGCTCGCCCACCAGTTCCAGCAGGCGTTGCTCGGCGTCTAATTTGGTTTCGGGAGTCACCGGGAGATAAATAAAGGGGACGCCGGCGGCCTCAACCATGGACCGGTGGGTTTCATGATTGGAAACCACAAGGGCAATATCGCCTTTGAGGCTTCCGCCTCGCCAGCGGAAAAGCAGGTCGTTAAGGCAGTGCCCGAATTTGGACACCATTACAAGGATGCGTTGTTTCGTCTCGTCATGAAAGCTAAATTTCATGTCGAAGCGGTCAGCAATCGAACGGAATTCTTCCTCGAGCCCGTCCGGGGTGTTGACAGAGGGACCTGAGAATGCGGTGCGCAGGTGCAGAGTTTCACGGAGGCCATCATCGAACTGCTGGTGTTCTTCAATGTTGAAGCCACGCTCAAAAAGAAACGTGGTGACCGCGTGGACAATGCCTGCGCGTTCGACGCACGACAATGTAAGAACGAACTTTTTCGACTGGTTTTCCCCAGTGACCTCCGACTGAGGCAGCGTGCTGGTAGATGAGTCTGTCGCCATTAGCGTCATGTCTCCGCCTTTAGATATATTCCAAGAATAGCCACTGATATATTAGATTTAGGTGCGAGCGTATACTGGTCGGGGATAGAGGTCAATAGTCTTCCTACTTGAATTGAAAGAGGTCCACGGATGGCTGTCGAAGCCTGGGTGAGTGCTGGTGACGTTGCCGCAAAGAGGTCGTTGGCGGATGTAGCCTACGAACGCATTCGGGACCGGCTGCTGATGCTGGACATCAAGCCCGGTGGTCTACTTCATGATGATGAGCTGGCCAAGGACCTTGGCATCGGGCGGACACCGGTGCGCGAAGCTTTGAAGCGGCTGGAGCTCGATCGCCTTGTTGTCTCCTACCCGCGCAGAGGAACTTTCGCGACGCGAGTGGAGGTGACTGACCTTGCGTTCATTTCCGAAATCCGAATGCAGCTTGAACCCCTTGCCGCTTCCCGGGCTGCCCGCGTTGCTACGGCGTCTGCCAGGGAGCAACTCCGGAGTGTCATGCGCGCCGTTGAGGCATTCGACGCGAACGCAGCATCCGTTGTCGAAACACTGCGGCTGGACGCCAGCGTGCACCGAGGCATCTATGCCGCCGCCGCCAATCCCCACCTCGAAGATGTCCTGATCCGCTACGACAATCTCGCGACACGAATTTGGTGCATGGTCTTGGATCGCCTGCCCGACCTGACCAGGCACGTCCATGAGCATGTGGACTTGCTCCGTGCCGTTATTGACGGAGATGAGGCCGGAGCCGCTAACCTCGCGCGGATCCACGTCGGTGGCTTCGAGCACGCGGTACGCGAAGCTCTTTTTGCCGCCTGAGGAAGGCGTCGCCGAGCAAGAAACTCGAGCGCAGGCGTCAGTGGTGCGGGTTAGGCTGGTTTTAGACCTGCACCAAATTCAAGGAGATCGCTTTGGCCGTACGACCCGCCACGACCGGATCCCGCACCGGCAAGGCAGCGCCCGCGCGACCGAATAAAGGCACCGTCATTCCCCAGCTCGGCTGGCATGAGGTACGTCCGGCCCCGATCGTGCTCGTCTCCGGCACCGAAACGTTCCTCGCCGAGCGAGCCATCCGGCAACTGCGCGACTTTCTCAAACGCGAAGACCCGAGCCTTGAAATCAGCGACGTGCAGGCCGATAGCTACGCGCCGGGTGAGCTGCTCACCCTCGCAAGCCCGTCGCTGTTCGGCGAGCCGCGGCTGATTCGGGTCAGCAATGTCGAAAAATGCAGCGACATTTTTCTGGCCGAGGCGCTGGACTACCTGGAGAACCCAGCCGAGGATACCTACGTCGTGCTGCGGCACGGCGGGGGAGTGCGTGGCAAGAAACTACTCGACACCATCCGCAGCGGTCGTGGCGGCGCGATCGAAGTTGTCTGCAGCGAACTCAAGAAAGACACCGAGAAATACGAGTTTGCGTCGAACGAATTCAAGGCGGCCGGCAAACGCGTCACGGTCAGTGCGCTCCGCCAGCTCGTCGCAGCGTTTTCTGATGACCTGGCCGAACTCTCCGCGGCCTGCCAGCAGCTCATCTCTGACGCGACGAGCGAGGTGACCGAAACCACAGTGGATCGGTATTACGGTGGCCGGGTCGAAACGAACGCGTTCAAAGTAGCCGATTGGGCCATCGCTGGCCGCAACGGTGAGGCCCTGGTGACTCTGCGTCACGCTCTGTCTTCGGGGGCCGATCCGGTGCCCATCGTCGCGGCGTTCGCCATGAAGATTCGCACCATGGCCAAGGTGTTCGGTGCCCGTGGCGGGTCAGCGCAGCTCGGCGCACGATTTGGCCTGGCCCCGTGGCAGGTGGAACGCGCGCAAAAAGACCTGCGCGGCTGGAGTGACGAGGGCCTGGCCCGCTGTATCCTCGCGCTGGCCGAAACGGATGCCGCGGTGAAGGGTGCCGGGCGCGACCCGGTGTTCGCGCTGGAACGTCTGATCGGCGTGATCTCTCGGCGTGGCGAGCACTAGCGGTTGCCGGTGCATCGTGGCACCAGATTTCAGCGGTCGCCGGCGTCGGCAACCGTGATACTTGCGCGGTTCAGGTAGAGCCACACTCCATGCTGAAAACTCGGATTGCCACACACCCGGGTGGCCACCCAGACCGGCAGCAGGGTCGACGAACTGGCCAGATCGGTCGGCCTGGCCAGGGCCTCGAACGATGACGGCAGGCCCGGGCAGTATTCGAGTTGCACTCGCCCGCTGATCTCGGTGAACTGCACCGACACCGGCCGTTCGGCGGGCGGCGCCAGAATGCGTAGTGCTCCGAGCGCGGCGACGGCCAGCAGGGCGGCGACGGCGAACACCGCACCGAGCCTCGAGAACGATCGGACGTGGCGAGAAATGCGCGCAGGCCGCCCGGGTTCGAAGTCTTCCGGGTCGTGCTGTCCCGTTGCGGCTGCACTGAGGTAGAACAAGATTCCAATGATTAGAAGCACGATCGAAGCCAGCGAGATCAGCAGCTGGTCGCGCGTACTGCCGGACACTGCATCGTTCGTGTTGACAGCCAGCCACACCGCGATGGCGAAAGCTGCGGCGCTGAGCAACGCGGCGACAAAACGAGCGTGCGCCCGTCGATGCTGGGCGCTTTCGGCGGTGCTGAAACTTGCCGGTGGGGTGCTCTTCACCGCGTCAGTCTAGTGGGGTTGCCGGCCCGCGAGGCGGACCACCGAGTCGTGCCGGGCCTCACGTCAAGAACAAAAAACCCCCGCCGATGAGGCGGGGGTTTCTGTGTGACGAGGGGCGTCACCCGCTCGCTGGGAGCCGAGACAATCACCTCACGTGCGGGTGTCGATTAGACGAGTGCGGAAACGGCCTTCGCGATGGCCGACTTCTTGTTCGCAGCCTGGTTCTGGTGGATGACACCCTTGCTGACGGCCTTGTCGAGCTTCTTGGAAGCAAAGGCGAGACCGACGACGGCCTTGTCCTTGTCGCCGGCGGCAATCGCGGTACGAGTCGCGCGAATCGCGGACTTGAACTCACTCTTGACGGCCTTGTTGCGCTCCTGGGCCTTCTTGTTGGTGCCAATTCGCTTGATCTGCGACTTGATATTTGCCACGTTGTTTACGCTTTCGTTAGGTTCGAGTACGGACAGCCGCTGAGCGGGTAGAGGGCGCTCAAGCGGCGAAAATCGTGCGGGGTGGGACCCGACACGCAAGCCAACCACTAACAGTACCAGTAATCACCTGCACTCCCAAACGCGCCCCAGTCGCCTGAGAGATGGTCGCGCCCGATATCGGCGGGCGCTACGCCGGTGATCGCGGCGCCCCAGTCGTATCGGGCACGCACACGGATGCCGCGACCTCAGACCGGACGCGGCCGCGCCGTCACCTGTCCGGCAACCCGCAACAGGATCGTCGTGAAACGTTCGGGCTGGGCCAGGCTCGCCAGATGCGTCGCGCCGTGCACCACGACGACCTTCCCGTTGCGGCAGGCGGCAAGGAAGCGCCGCTCGTTCAACCGAAAATGATCGAGCGCGCCATTGACCAACCAGATCGGCCCCGGATACGCGGCCAGGCTGGCCAGCGGAGTCAGTGTCGAGGTCGCGCGCAGCCCGGAATCCATCACGTCGAGAGCGGCGCCGCCCGCGAGTACATCGTGTGCCCCGGCGGAAGGCAGCATGAGGTGCACCATGGCCTCGTGCAGCCATAAGCCCCGATCGGGCAGGCGATGAATCCAACGGGCCAGCAGCCGATACCCCTCGAGCAACATTCCCTTCGGCACGGCGCTACAGCCCGCAGCCACCAGTCCGGCCACTCGATCAGGGTGCTCTCCGGCGTAGGCCACGGCGTAGTAGCCGCCGAGCGAGAGCCCGACCAACAGCACCCGGCCGCCGAGGTCTGCCACTCCGTCGTCGATGGCGGCGAGCGCGGCCGGCACCGTGAACGGCTCGCTCATCCGCTGCCCGTGTCCCGGCAGATCAATCGCGAGCACGGGATACCCGGCCGCACGCAACCGCTCCTCTTGAAAACGCCACATCGTGGCCGAGGTGCGGATGCCGTGCACGAGCAGAACCGGCACGAGGGCCTCGGGAGTCGCCATGCCCGTGAGCCTAGCCAGCCGCGGGGCCAGTCAGCTGGGCGTCCGCCCCGGGCTGCGCCACACCTGTTTGATTCGCCCGAAAGGTTGGCCCAGCCGGCAGCACGCTGGTGACCCTCACGGGGCGCAGTCCACGCCTGGCGGGGTGAGCAGGCTGGTGCAAAGTTGCCCTCCCGTTCGACGCCACCAGTCGCGTCGAACGTCAACGTGCACCGAGCGTGGAAGAATGGGTGAACTATGTCACCTCGAGCCCTTCACGCGCTGGAACCGGCCGCCACAGCCCCCGAGTTCATCCGCAACTTTTGCATCATCGCCCACATCGACCATGGCAAGTCGACGCTCGCCGACCGGATGCTGCAGATCACCGGCGTCGTCGACGAGCGTTCCATGCGGGCCCAGTACCTGGACCGCATGGATATCGAGCGTGAGCGCGGCATCACCATCAAGAGCCAGGCCGTGCGCATGCCGTGGGAGCTGGACGGCGTCACCTACGCGCTGAACATGATCGACACCCCCGGCCACGTCGACTTCACCTACGAGGTCTCCCGCAGCCTCGCTGCCTGCGAGGGTGCCATCCTGCTCGTCGACGCGGCCCAGGGCATTGAAGCCCAGACCCTCGCCAACCTCTACCTCGCCCTCGAGAACGACCTCACGATCATTCCGGTGCTGAACAAGATCGACCTGCCGGCCGCTGACCCCGACAAGTACGCCCGCGAACTGGCGAGCCTCATCGGGGGCCGGCCCGAAGACGTGCTGCGCGTGTCCGGCAAAACCGGCGCCGGGGTGCAGGAACTGCTTGACCTCGCCACCACGATGATTCCGGCCCCGAAGGGCAACCCGGATGCTGCCGCCCGCGCCATGATCTTCGACTCGGTCTACGACAGCTATCGCGGCGTTGTCACCTACGTGCGCATGATCGACGGGCACCTGAAGGCCCACGAAAAAATCCAGATGATGTCGACAAAGGCGACCCACGAGATCCTCGAGATCGGCGTCATCTCGCCCGAACCGATCGAGAGTAAGGGACTCAAGGTCGGCGAGGTCGGCTACCTGATCACCGGCGTGAAGGACGTTCGACAGTCCAAGGTCGGCGACACCATCACGACCGCCCTGCGCCCGGCGACCGACGCGCTGCCCGGCTATAACGAACCGCAGCCCATGGTGTTCTCCGGGCTGTACCCCATCGATGGCAGCGACTACCCGGCGCTGCGCGAGGCCCTCGACAAGCTCAAGCTCTCCGACGCGAGTCTCGGCTACGAGCCGGAGACCTCCGTCGCCCTCGGTTTCGGGTTTCGCTGTGGCTTCCTCGGCCTCCTTCACCTCGAGATCATCACCGAACGCCTCGAGCGTGAATTCAACATCGACCTGATCACGACGGCGCCAAGCGTGCCGTACGAGGTGACCACCGACGATAAGCGCACCGTCACGGTGACCAACCCGAGCGAATACCCCACCGGAAAGATCGCCAAAGTGCTCGAACCCATGGTCAAGGCCGCCATCCTCGCGCCCAAAGACTATGTCGGCGTCATTATGGAGTTGTGCCAGAGCCGCCGCGGCACGCTTCTCGGTATGGAATACCTCGGCGAAGACCGCGTCGAGATTCGCTACACGATGCCGCTGGGTGAGATCGTGTTCGACTTCTTCGACATGCTCAAGGGCCGCACCGCCGGCTACGCCTCACTCGACTACGAGCCCTCCGGCGAGCAGGAAGCCGACCTGGTCAAGGTCGACATCCTGCTGCAGGGCGAGCAGGTTGACGCATTTTCTGCCATCGTTCACCGGGACAAGGCTTATGCCTACGGCGCTCTCATGACCGGGCGCCTGCGCAAACTTATTCCGCGCCAGCAGTTCGAGGTGCCCATCCAGGCCGCGATCGGCGCCCACATCATCGCCCGCGAGAGCATTTCGGCGATGCGTAAAGACGTGCTCGCCAAGTGCTATGGCGGTGATATCTCGCGCAAGCGCAAACTGCTGGAGAAGCAGAAAGAGGGCAAGAAGCGCATGAAGATGGTCGGCCGGGTCGAAGTTCCCCAGGAAGCGTTCATCGCGGCACTGTCGGGGGACATTGAGACGAAAGACAAGAAGTAAAACAGATGCGCAGGGCTACTTTCACCGACGCCGCCGTCAGCTACGCTGCCATCGGCGGCACGCTGGCGCCCGATCTGATGAGCTATCCGCCCAAGGGTTACCGCCCGATGGAACAGAGCGTGAAGCTGGGCAGTTCCCACGAACGGTTCGCAGCCGCGACCAAGTTGCTGATGACGTGGGGAATCCAGCGCGGCAGCGGTATGGAGGTGACCGATCTTGAGAACGGTACCGGCGTGCAGTACACCCCGGTCACCTTTCAAGCCGACGGCACCCCGGCAGTCGGGCAGCAGCATCCGGTCAATGAAGCGACTTTCGCAGACGACGGCACGCCATATATCGCCAACGGTATGACCGCGACGTTGAAAATGAGGGTCTGGCTCTTCGCCGTGACCGCGCCGGTGCGCGTGGTCTACGTTATCGACGAGGCCGCCCGCATCGGGTTCGCGTACGGAACTCTGACGGGTCACCCCGAGAGCGGCGAGGAATCCTTCATCGTCGAACACCGGGACGACGACTCGGTCTGGCTGACCATCCGCTCCTTCTCACGGGCCAGCACCTGGTACTACCGCCTGGCCTGGCCGGTGCTGCGCTTTCAGCAGGCGAAATTCACCAAGCTGTACCTGCGGGCCCTGCATCCCGTCGGCGCGATCAAATAACGCGCAACAAATAACGCGCATCAAATAACGCGCATCAAATAACAAGCGTACTGGAGCTCTATCCATGGCCGGACCCCACCCCGTCGGCGACCCAGCACCCGACGACGGACTCCTTCCCGCGTCAGCGGTCGTCAGTGCGGCCGAACGCGATTTCGGTGTGTACCTGCACGTGCCGTTCTGCCGGGTGCGCTGCGGCTACTGCGACTTCAATACCTATACGGCGACCGAACTACGCGGCGTCAAACAAAGCGACTATGCCAGCCAGGCCGTGCTCGAGGTCGATGCGGCCGCCCGCATCCTCACCGCGTCCGGTGTGCCGGCACGCGAAGTCGCCACGGTGTTCTTTGGGGGAGGTACGCCGACGCTACTGCCGGTGACCGACCTGACCCGCATGCTCGCTGCGGTGCGCGAGCAGTGGGGTCTGGCAGACGGCGCCGAGGTCACCACCGAAGCCAACCCAGACTCGGTCGACGCCGCCTACCTCGGTGCCCTCGCCGACGCTGGATTCACCCGGGTGTCGTTCGGCATGCAGTCTGCCGTGCCGCACGTGCTCGCCACGCTGGAGCGCACCCACGACCCCGAGCGGGTGCCGCTCGTCGTGGAGTGGGCCCGCGCCGCCGGGCTCGACGTGAGCCTCGACCTGATCTACGGCACGCCGGGGGAGTCCCTCGCGAATTGGCGCACGAGTCTCGAACAGGCGCTCAGTTTGCATCCCGACCACCTGAGCGCCTATTCGCTCATCGTCGAAGACGGTACCAAGCTCGCCCGGCAGATTCGCCGCGGCGAGATCGCGCCGACCGACGACGACCAGCAGGCTGACTTCTACGAGCTGGCCGACGAACTTCTCGCTGCCGCCGGGTACGACTGGTACGAGGTCAGTAACTGGGCGACGAGCGACGCCCACAGATCCCGACACAACCTCGCCTACTGGACCGGCCAGGACTGGTGGGGCGTCGGCCCCGGCGCCCACAGCCACGTCGGCGGCGTGCGCTGGTGGAACGTCAAGCATCCGGCCGCCTACTCCGAACGGATGCTGGGCGGCCTGTCACCGGCCGCTGGTCGCGAGACGCTCGACGCGCCCACCCGCGAGCTCGAACGCATCCTCTTGCAGAGCCGGATCCGCACCGGAATCCCGGTCGCATCGCTGTCGGCGGCGGGGCGCGTCGAGGTGGCCGGTCTGATCGCCGACGAACTCATCAATGCCAGAGCCGCCCTGACCGGAACAGTGGAACTGACCCTACGCGGGCGACTTCTGGCCGACGCCGTGGTGCGGCGCCTCAGCGATTAGCTAAAGAATTTGATGGTGAGCGGGTAGGCGTAGCCCTGGCCGCGATTGGCTGCCAGCGCGGCCAGGATCGAGAAAATGATGCCGAGGGCGAAGGCGACCGGCAGAATCAGGTATCCGATCAGTATGCTCGTCAACGCGGTTGCCACCACATAAACGATCGTCAGGGTGATCTGAAAATTCAACGCCGTTGCGCTGTGCGCCCGAATGAACGGACCACGATCGCGCAGCATGAGGTAACCGATCAGGCCGGGTAGAAAAACGAGCAGAATGCCGCCGACGTGAATCAAAGTCGCCCACATCTTCTCGTCGGCCGGGCTCATCGGCCGGCGAGGGATATTTTGCGAGTAGGGATTTTGCGGCGGGGTGGATTCATAGGGGTTCGTGCGCGGATCGTTCTCGGACATGTGGTCTCCTGTTCGAGTAAGTTGGCCTGGTCGCGGCGGTTCCGGTGCTTAGTCGCCGGAGCCACTCATTCAGTCGTGCAGTTGCCACGTCTACCCCCTCCAGACTAACCATGTCAATGGTGAACTGACCGGAATCGACCACGGATATCGGTAGTTCCGGCCGTCCCGTGGCTTTTTCGACGTTCGGTTCACGATTGTTTGGGGCGTTCAAAGATTGTGACTGTGGATCGCTCATGATCGTCCCCCTCACTGAACGCGCTGGGCGGTATACGCGTAATTAAACCCTCGCTTCGAACTGCTGGCAATGGGTCTGCTCAGGCAGTCGCGATATGATTAGCAGTCAGTGGATGCGAGTGCCAACGATGTGCTGGCAAACGTACCTTCCCGTGTGACCCTTAGAGCGCGCGGTGAGCGGCATCCGCAGAACTCAAGCTGGACCTCACGAATCAGGAAGGTGGGCGCAATGGTTTCCGACCGTGGCCTCGATGTGTTGCGCGTCATCGTGCAGGACTACGTTGCCTCTCGTGAACCCGTCGGCTCCAAATCCATCGTTGATCGCCACGCCTTCGGCGTCTCCGCTGCCACCATTCGTAACGACATGGCTCTCCTCGAAGAAGAAGACCTGATCGCAGCGCCGCACACCTCGTCGGGGCGCATCCCCACCGATAAGGGCTACCGAGTTTTCGTCGACCACCTCGCTGATCTGCGGCCACTCACGCCGGCGCAACGTCAGGCCATTGAAACCTTTCTGGGTCACGCCGCCGACCTTGACGAAGTGCTCGTGCGCAGTGTGCGACTGCTCTCCCAGCTCACTCATCAGGTCGCGCTCGTGCAGTATCCCTCTGTGTCTCGCGCCAAGGTACGGCACATCGAGTTCGTGCCCCTGACCGAGACGCGCATCCTGTCGGTGCTGATCACGGATTCCGGCGGGGTGGAACAGCGCGTGATCGATTTGCCGCGGGCGCTCGATGAGCAGACCCTCGTAGAAGTGCGCGCCCGACTCAATGTCGCTGTCGTCGGACTCGGCATGGCCGAGGCCAGAGCCGCCCTCGCCGCGAGCGTGTGGCCGGGCGCGCCGATGCTGCAACCGCTCATCGACCTCATCACGAGCACCCTCGCCGACCAAATCGGCGCCAACCGCCAAGATAAACTCGTCATGGCCGGGGCAGCGAACCTTGTGCGCACCGAGGAAGATTTCTCCGGCAGCATCTACCCGGTGCTCGAAGCCATCGAAGAGCAGGTGGTACTGCTGCGACTGTTCGGCGAGATGGAGACCGACCAACACGGAGTTTCGGTGAGCATTGGCCGGGAGAACGCGGCGTTCGGCCTGCCCGAGGCAAGCGTGTTGACCAGCGGCTACAGCGCGAACGGCAACCTCGCCCGCCTGGGCGTGCTTGGTCCCACGCGCATGGATTACTCCAATAACATGGCGGCGGTGCGCGCCGTCGCTCGCTATCTCTCCCGACTGCTCGGCGAGACCTAAATCTGTTGCCGCCTCGGCGGCAGAGACCACATCACCAGAACCAGAATCATCATCATAAAAAACTCAAGGAGAGCCACCTTTGGCTGACCACTACGAAGCTCTCGGCGTTGACCGCGACGCAACCACCGACCAAATCAAAAAGGCCTATCGACGCCTTGCCCGTGAACTGCACCCCGACGTGAACCCCGGCGCTGAAGCGTCGGAACGGTTTAAAAGCATCACCCATGCCTATGACGTGCTGAGCGACGCGAAACAGCGTCAGAAATACGACCAGGGTGGCGGTCAGAACGGCGGGTTCGACGGCCAGAACTTCGGTAACTTCGGCGACATCTTCGAGACCTTCTTCGGCGGAGGAGGCGGCAGCAGCCGCGGCCCGCGGTCCCGCCGCGAACGCGGCCAGGACGCCCTTATCCGGGTTGAACTCGACCTCGATGAGGTCATCTTCGGCACGCACCGCGACCTCGAGGTCGACACCGCGATCGTTTGCGACACCTGCAAGGGTTCCTGCTGCGCCCCCGGTACATCACCGATCACCTGCGACATCTGCCACGGTACCGGCAGCATCCAGCGCGCCGTTCGGTCTCTGCTCGGCAACGTGATGACGTCGAGCCCGTGCGGCTCCTGCCGCGGTTACGGCACTATCATCGCGACGCCGTGCATGACCTGTTCCGGGCAGGGCCGCGTGCGCGCCCGGCGTACGGTTCCGGTGGACATTCCGGCCGGAGTCGACACCGGCCTGCGCCTGCAGATGCCCGGCAGCGGAGAGGCGGGTCCGGCCGCCGGTCCGAATGGTGACCTCTACCTCGAGATGAAGGTGCGCCACCACGACGTGTTCAGTCGCGACGGCGACGACCTCATGTGCTCGCTCGACGTGTCGATGACGAACGCAATTCTTGGCACCAACGTCACCGTGAAAGCGCTCGACGGTGATATCGAGGTGGAGATTCGCGCAGGTTCGCAAAGCTCAGAAGTGCTCACGATCAAGGATCGTGGTATCACCAAGCTGCGCGGCAGCGGGCGAGGCGACCTGAAGATCGGCATCCACGTGCTTACGCCCACCAAGCTCGACCACAAGGAACGCGACCTGATCGAGCAGTTCGCTGCCCGTTACGCCGCGCCTGCGCCGACCCTGAGCCAGTACCAGCAGGGCTTGTTCGCGAAGCTGCGCGACCGGTTCCTCGGCTGACGTGGCACATTTCTATCTGCAGGAAACGCTCCGGGCGGCGCAGTGTCGCCCGGGGGAGGTCGTTTCCGTTGATGGCGCTGAGGCACGGCACGCGGTCACGGTGAGCCGGGTTCGTCCCGGAGACCGGCTGCGCTTAGGCAATGGAGCCGGGTTGCTGGTGCAGGGGACGGTGCTGACAGCGGAGGCTACGGTGTTGACCCTGCGCGTGGATGACGCGAGCGAGACCGCGGTGGCGACGCCGCGCATCCGTCTGGTACAGGCCCTCGCCAAGGGTGATCGCGACGAGCTTGCCGTTCAAGCCGCCACCGAACTCGGTGTCGATGGCGTCATTCCCTGGGCCGCATCCCGTTCCATCACCAAATGGGAGGGCCCGAAGATAGCCAAAGGCCACGAACGCTGGGTCAGCATTGTGCGCGAGGCCAGCAAACAGTCCATTCGGGCCTGGTTGCCAGAGGTCGCGCCGCTCGCCAGCACCAAACAACTGGCCGTGCTCGCCGCCACCACACGGATGCTGCTGCTCGAGCCGACCGCGAGCGGTCGCCTCACCGAGGTGGCCGCGCCCACCGACGACCGCGACATTCTGCTCGTCGTTGGGCCCGAGGGTGGAATCTCCCCGGCCGAGCTACTTCTGCTGGAACAAGCCGGCGCGACCCAGGTACGCCTCGGTGACACCGTGCTTCGCACGTCGACCGCCGGTCCCGCTGCCCTCGCAATCCTCAATGCGACCTTCGGCCGCTGGTAGCGCCGCTTAAGATAGAGGCATGTCTTCTTCCGGTTTTGAACCGACCATTTTCAGCCGCATCATCGCGCGTGAGATTCCAGCGACGATCGTCGCCGAGACCGAACACATCATCGCGTTCCTCGACATTGCCCCGAAAGCTCCGGTGCACGTCGTCATCACCACCAAAGACCCGCAGTATCAGAACGTCGTCGAACTGGCCGCAGGCAACCCGGCCCTTTTGGCCGAACTCGTCTCGGTAGCCGAGCGCATCGCTGCCGAACGAACCAACGGGCAGTTCCGCCTCGTCTTCAACACCGGGGCGGCCGCCGGCCAGACCGTGTTCCACGTACACGCCCACGTGCTGGGCAGTCAGGAACCGACCGAATCCCTCGGGGAGGACTCGCTTGGCGCCCTCTGAGCCCCACAACGCGAAATCCGGCAACTCCGCCGCCAGCGTCACCACCGAGTTGCGCTTCACCATCGATGGCGTTGCCATGGTGCGCCTGCTCGGGCCCGAAGATCGCTACCTGAGTACCATAGAGGCTGCCCACCCCAAGGTGGACGTGCACGTGCGCGGCAACGAGGTCACCCTGAGCGGCTCGGCTGGCGAGGTAGCGGCAGTGCGTCGGCTGATCGAGGAACTGCAGCTGGCACTGCGCACTGGCCATGATCTCGGCGAGGCCGAGGTCGCCACGTCAGCGCGGATGCTCGCTGCCGACAGTTCGGTGAGTCCATCCGCTCAACTGGGCGCTCCCATCCTCACAGCACGGAACAAGAGCATTCGGGCCAAGTCGATCGGGCAGAAGGACTATGTCGATGCGATCGACGACAACACGATCGTATTCGGTATCGGCCCGGCCGGAACGGGCAAGACCTATCTGGCCATGGCCAAAGCGGTGCGGGCGCTGCAGAACAAAGAGGTCGAGCGCATCATCCTGACTCGCCCGGCCGTGGAGGCTGGGGAAAGACTGGGTTTTCTGCCTGGCACCCTCACCGACAAGATCGACCCGTACCTGCGCCCGCTCTACGATGCGCTCGGCGAAATGCTCGACCCCGAGCTCATTCCCAAATTACTCGCTGCTGGCACGATCGAGGTGGCACCGCTGGCCTACATGCGCGGGCGCACCCTCAACGCGAGCTTTGTCGTGCTCGACGAAGCCCAGAACACCACGCCGGAGCAGATGAAGATGTTCCTGACCCGCCTGGGGTTCGGCTCGAAGATGGTCATCACCGGAGACGTCACCCAGATCGATCTGCCGGCCGGCACGAGCGGCCTGAAACTGGTCACGCGCGTGCTCGACGGGATCGACGATATCCACTTTGCGTACTTGACCAGCGCCGATGTCGTGCGGCACTCGCTTGTTGGGCGCATCGTCGATGCCTACACCGAGTACGACGCGCAGAAGCAGGCCCTTCGCCAAGAGACGGCTGAAGCCCGAGAATTTGCCACCCGTGGCCCCCAGCGCACGAGCGCTTCGGGCCGCACCCCGAAACGGAGTTCCAGTTGAGTATCGAAGTTAACAACGAGTCGGCTATCCCGGTCGATGAAGCCGCCATTTTGCGCCTCGCTGCCTTCGCGCTCGACACCATGCACGTGCACGCCGATGCCGAGCTGGCTATCGTGCTCGTCGATGAGGGCGCCATGGAACAGCTGCACGTGCAGTGGATGGATGAACCCGGCCCCACCGACGTGCTGAGCTTCCCGATGGACGAACTGCACCCCGGTACCGAGGAGGAGGAAACCCCGCCGGGTCTGCTCGGTGACATCGTGCTCTGCCCGCAAGTCGCCAAGGAGCAGGCGGAAACTGCCGGCCACAGTACTCTCGATGAACTGCTGCTGCTCACCACCCACGGCGTGCTACACCTACTCGGCTTTGATCACGCGGAACCGGCCGAGGAGAAGGAGATGTTCGGTATTCAGCGCGATATCCTCATCGCTTTCGCCATGCAGGAACGACAACGCCACTGATGCACATCGTCTGGTTCATTTACCCGGCCGTGGTCCTGGTCGTTTTTGCCGGACTGATGGCCGCCGTTGACGCCGCGATCATGACTCAGTCCCGGGCGGACATCGCGAGCATGGTGGCGCATCATCGCGCCAAACGGTCGTTACAGGCCATCGCCGACGATGCCGGCGCGCACCTGAACGCGATCAATTTCATTCGGATCACCGCCGAGACCACAGCCGCCGTCCTGGTCACCCTGGTCTTCGCGACCACGATCGAGGCCGTGTGGCTCGCTTTGCTGCTGTCGGCGCTCATCATGACCTCGGTGTCGTTCGTGCTCGTCGGTGCCAGCCCGCGCAGCGTCGGACGGGCCCACCCGGTCGGCTTGCTGGCCGCGACTGCGTTGCTCGTGCACGTCGGACGCGTTCTGCTCGGACCCATCGCGAACGCCCTCGTCGCCCTCGGTAACCGGGTCACGCCCGGGCGCACCAAGCTCGCGACATTCACCTCCGAAGACCAGCTGCTCAGCATGGTGGACGAGGCCACCGAGCTTGATGTGATCGAAGAAGACGACCGCGAACTCATCCACTCCATCTTCGAGTTCAGTGAGACGGTCGTGCGTGAGGTGATGATTCCGCGCACCGACATGATCACCATCGACGCCGACGCCAGTATCGACGCGGCGATGGGCTTGTTCCTGAGCAGCGGCACGTCGCGCCTGCCCGTGTTGGATGGTGAGGTCGACGACGTCGCCGGCATTCTCTACCTTCGCGATGTGGCCCGACTGGTCTTCGAGCGGCCGATCAACGCGCTCCAGCTCACCGTGGCCGACCTGGCTCGGCCGGCCGTGTTCGTGCCGGAGTCGAAGAAGGCCGACGACATGCTGCGGCAGATGCAGTTGGAGTCCAATCACCTGGCCATGGTCGTCGACGAGTACGGTGGAATCGCCGGACTGCTCACCCTCGAAGACCTGATCGAGGAGCTCGTCGGCGACATTTCCGACGAGTACGACCGTGACGTGGTCGAGGTCGAAGACCTCGGTGATGGGCATTTTCGGGTGAGTGCTCGACTGCCGGTCGACGAACTGGGGGAGCTGTTCGATCTCGAACTCGACGATGACGACGTCGACTCGGTGGGTGGTCTGCTGGCCAAAGCCCTCGGGCGACTTCCCGTTGCCGGGTCGGTCGCTTCGGTCAGTGGGCTCAACCTCACCGCCGAGCGCACCGAAGGCCGCCGCAAGCGCATCAGCACCGTGCTGGTGGAGCGAGACCAGGCGTTGATCAATGCGCAAACAGCATTCCTCACGGTAACGAACAACAGCACAGTTTTTGATGATGAAGGAGAACGGTCATGACCGGAGCAACCGAGCCCCACCCGAGCGGGTACCGAGCAGGATTCGTCTCGTTCGTGGGACGTCCCAACGTGGGCAAGTCCACCCTGACAAACGCGCTGGTGGGCGAGAAAGTTGCGATCACCTCATCGAAGCCGCAAACCACCCGCCGCGCCATTCGCGGCATCGTGCACCAGAAGAATGGCCAGCTCATTCTGGTGGACACCCCCGGTATCCACCGTCCGCGCACCCTTCTCGGTGAACGACTCAACAGCCTCGTCACCGCGACCCTGGCCGGCGTCGACGTGATCGGTCTCTGCATCCCGGCCAACGAGCCGATCGGTCCGGGGGACAAATTCATCAACGAGCAACTGGATGCCTTCCCCCGTGCAAAAAAGGTCGCCATCGTCACCAAGATTGATGCGTCCTCCAAAACCAACGTCGCCAACCAGTTGCTCGCTGTTTCGCAGCTGCGGGACTGGGAGGCGATCGTTCCGATTTCCTCCACCAGCCGCATCCAGCTGGACATCCTCGCAACCGAACTACTGCGCCTGCTGCCGTACGCGGATGCCCCGCTTTATCCAGCCGACGCCGTCACGGACGAGACCCTTGAGTCGCGCATCTCGGAGTTCATTCGTGAGGCAGCCCTCGAGGGAGTCACCGACGAGCTGCCGCACTCGATCGCCGTGACCATCGACGACATCATCGAGCGCGACGACCAGGAACTCGTCGAAATCTACGCCAACCTGTTCGTGGAACGGGACAGCCAGAAGGGCATCATCATCGGCAAGTCGGGCAGCCGGCTCAAGGACGTCGGTACCCGCGCGCGCAAGCAGATCGAGCCCCTTGTCGGTAAGCGCGTCTTTCTCTCGCTGCGTGTGAAAATCGCCAAGGAATGGCAGCGCGACCCGAAGCAGCTCGGGCGCCTCGGTTTCTAACGCGCAAACTGGTCACTTTGGGTGCTGCCCGAAATCGTCATCTCGTCTTAGCGGCCTGACCAACCTGGTTACAACGTTCGAAAGCCATGGCGCCGGTTGCCCGGTCTTGGATCGGCCCCGTGAGGCTCGTTGCGACCGCTATCCCAAAACGCACGGCTAGTCGGGGTTGCCCGTTCGCGGCCTTTACTCTGGAAAGCCATGTCCGTTGCAGCGGAGGGCTGTTCAGGCAGGTTGATTGTCAGGTCGTCGGCGACAGACCCCGACACCGCATGTTCAGGCAGTGCCGGCATCCTTGTCGGGTTGCTGTGTGACGCCGCAGATCGGGTTACACGTATTTATCGTTTTTTTTCGGTAACTGTGTTTTAGTGAGATCGTGAAGTGATAGCCCGGGCACCAATTCTCCCTGAGATCGAGGAGAGCAAACGATATGACCGAGACAATTGTTCTCGCAGTAAACGGCGGCACGGGAAGTCCCGCTGCGCTCGACTGGGTGATCGAGCGTGCCCGTACTACTCAGGTATCCCTGGAACTCACCACCGTTATTGATCTGGCCAGATTGCCGCCGACCATTACGAAGGACCGGGTTCTTCCCGCTTACGAGCAGATGTTGATGGATGCCGCGAATCGGGTGGGTCGCGACGCGCCCGCCGTGCAGGTGATGACGTCGGTACGACGAGGCGCGCCGCGCCATGAGCTGTTGATTTCCGCCGCGGATGCCGATCTGATGGTTATCGGTACGCGTGAGGCCGCAGGCTCCCTCTATGGAACATTGCGCCACCAGATCGCAGCGGGTGTGACCTGCCCCCTCGTTATCGTGCCCACAGATTGGACGCCTTGTAACGGTGCCATCGTCGTCGGCGTGGATGACGATGAAACCTCTCACCTTGCGGTGGACTTCGCCGCTCGGGAAGCTGAGCGGCTCGGCCGTGAACTGTCGGTCGTGCATGCGTGGCGCATCCCCACCCTTCTCGCTCTCGGATGGTTGAGCGCTGGTGCTAGTCCTTATGACGAGATACGGATGGCACACGCTGCAGTTTTGGCAGGAGTGGTCAAACGGGTTCGCGCCGAGCATCCGACCGTGATGGTTCGAGACACCCTCGAACACGGATCTGCTGCTGTGGTCCTCACCAACGCGGCTGAGGACGCTGACATGGTCGTGGTGGGAACCCACGGACGGGGGATGATGACGGGGCTGTTACTCGGCTCGGTCGTTCACGACCTGCTGATCAGTATGCCGTGCCCGGTCGTGGTCATGCCGCACCTAGCCGACATACCTCCGCTCGTACCGAACGGCAACCTGGATAAATAGCAACTCCGCCGGAGCGGTTGGGTCGACGTATCGAATTCCTACATCAACCACCCGGGTTTCGACGCGAGGCCCCTACGAGACGGTGCTTTCATGAGCGTTACATCCCAGACGGAGACGCTTTTGCGGGCGCATGTTCCCTATGCGCGCCCGGTAGAAAAGGTTCTCGCGGATCTCGACTCGACGCCGCAGGGCTTGAGCGTCAGCGCTGCAGAGAAACGGCTGGCCGCCTATGGTGTGAACCTGCTGGCTGCCCCACCGACCAAAAATCCGGTTCTGCGGTTTCTGGCTCACTTCAACGACGTGCTCATTTACGTATTGCTGGCCGCTGCCGTGCTGAAGTCGATCTTTGGCGATTGGATCGATGCCTCGGTCATTTTCGCCGTAGCGGTGATCAACGCGGTGATTGGTTTCCTGCAGGAGGGCCGGGCTGAGAAGGCGCTGGACGGTATCCGCCGGATGCTGTCCTTGCACGCGTATGTTCGCCGCGATGGTGTGTGGGTTGACGTCGATGCGGAAGCGCTCGTGCCCGGCGATATTGTGCGGGTTAAATCCGGGGACAAGGTGCCCGCCGATGCGCGACTGATCGAGGCAACGACACTGCGTGTGGAGGAGTCTGCGCTCACGGGCGAGTCGGTTCCTACTGAAAAGAAGACCAGCCCGGTCCTTGCTGATTCGGGAATTGGTGACCGGCACAGCATGCTCTACTCGGGCACAATCGTTACCACCGGTCGGGGAATCGGCGTCGTCACCGGCACCGGTGTCGACACGGAGATCGGCCGTATCCAGTCCATGCTCACTGGGGTGCACAGCCTCGCTACGCCACTAACTCGGCAGTTGGACTCGTTCGGCAAGAAGATAACACTGCTCATTCTGGGCGTAGCCGGCATCATGCTCGTGATCGGGCGTCTGCTGCACGATCAAAACGCCAATGATCTGCTGTCGGCAGCTATCGGGTTCGCGGTAGCGGCTATTCCCGAGGGCCTGCCGGCTCTTGTCACTATCACCTTGGCCCTCGGTGTACAGCAGATGGCGAAACGTCGAGCCATCGTGCGCAAACTCACCGCGGTCGAAACGCTCGGCTCGGTCACCACCGTCTGCTCCGACAAGACCGGCACACTCACCCGCAACGAGATGACGGTGCGAAGCGCCGTCACCCGAGCCGCTCACTACCGCGTCACCGGCATAGGTTACGAGCCCGTCGGCACGGTCAGTGTCGATGACGAACCCGCCTCGCTCGATACCCGTCCCGACTTGACCGAACTCGTCACCGTCATGGCTCTCTGCAACGATGCCTGTGTTACCGAGGCGGACGGCCACTGGCGCGTTGTCGGTGAACCGACCGAGGGCGCACTGCGAACTCTCGCCCTCAAGACCAACTTTGATGCCGCCGGCTGGAAACGAATGGCGGTCATACCGTTTGAGTCCGACAACAAATTCATGGCCACGCTCGATAAGGGCCCCGACGGGAAGGTGCAGATTCTTCTCAAGGGGGCCCCGGGAGAAGTGCTCGAGCGAAGTAGTCTGCAGCTCGGTGCTGACGGAAACCTAGAACCGATCGATGCGGCTTTCTGGGATACCTGTGTCGATGATCTCAGCGCGCAGGGCCTGCGTGTGCTTGCCGCCGCACGCGGCGCCGCAACCGACGGGATGGTCGATTTAAACATCGAAGATATTGGCAACGGAATGCTGTTTCTTGGTGTGGTCGGCATCGTCGACCCGCCCCGGCCAGAGGCGATCACAGCGATCACGACCATGCATGCTGCTGGTATTCGGGTAAAGATGATCACTGGCGACCATGCGGGCACTGCGCGCGCCATCAGCCGTGAGATGGGCATCACCCCCGAGGCGAACGCGCGGGTGATTACCGGCGCCGAACTGCAAGCGATGAGCCAGGACCAGCTCATTCGGGTCGTGCGCGACGTCGACGTGTTCGCCCGCACCAGCCCTGAACACAAGCTACGCATCGTCAAGGCTTTACAAGCCCATAAGGAGGTCGTCGCGATGACGGGCGACGGCGTCAACGATGCCCCCGCGCTTACCCGCTCCGACGTCGGGGTCGCAATGGGGATCAAAGGAACAGAGGCGACCAAAGAGGCCGCAGATATCGTTCTCGCCGACGACAACTTCGCGACCATCGAGCGGGCCATTGAAGAAGGGCGCCGCATCCGTGACAACCTGCAGAAGTCGATCGTTTTTTTATTGCCCACCACTGCCGCACAATCATTGGTCATCCTCGTCGCCGTGCTCTTCGGATTCACCTTGCCTCTTCAGCCAGCGCAAATCCTCTGGGTCAACTTGATCACTGCCGTCACCCTCTCGCTCGCCCTTGCCTATGAACCCGCCGAGCCCGGCATAATGCTGCGTCAGCCCCGCAAACCCGGTGGATCCCTCATCGGGCAGGCGTACCTGGGCCGCATCCTCTGGGTGGCTTTGCTCATCAGTGGTGCCACTATCGCGGTTTTCTTCCTGGAGCTTTTCATTGGGTCACCTCTTGGGCAAGCGCAAACCACCGCGGTGACCATGCTCACTCTCGGCCAAGTCGTTTTTCTTTTCAACTCGCGTTTTTTGCACGCGTCCAGTTTGAATTTTGCCGTGTTACGCGGTAACCCGGCGATCTGGATCTCGACGGGTGCGCTTCTGATACTGCAACTCATGTTCGTGTACACCCCCTTCATGAACCTCTGGTTCCGGTCCGCGCCAATCGGTGTGCGCGAGTGGGGGTACACCCTCGGCCTGGCTGCTGCGATATTCCTGTTCGTCGAACTGGGCAAGGCGATCGAACGGGTGCAGGCGCGGCGTTAGGCGTCTCCGGCCCGCTAGAGATAATGCCGTGCCGCGCAGCTGTGGCGTCTGGCAGGCCGAACCTCAAACTGGATACGTGTTCGCCGCGCTTGTTTCCACGTTCACGTGGCTGGCAGTTGGGTGCAAGCCGACCGGTCACAGCGCCTTCTGCCGAGCCGCCGGAACCAGGTCCGGAGTGAGTGACGTGAAACAGGCACCGGTCCCTGGTTCGCGTCTCACTGGTGCAAAGACCTTCCCGTGACTAAACCGTCGTGGCGTCTTCGATTTCGCCGATGAGTTCCTCGATGATGTCCTCGAGGAATAAAACTCCGGTGGCGACGCCGTCCGCGTCGAAGGACGTGGCCACGTGCGCTCCGAGGCGGCGCATGGCTGCCAGGGCATCCTCTAACTCGCTGTCCCGGAAGACGGATGCCAGGCGGCGGATGCGTTTGCCGGGAACGGGCCGGGTGAACGCGTTTCCGTCGGTGAGGTCCATCACATCCTTGAGGTGCAGGTATCCGGTGGGTTGCCCGTCCTTGTCGGTAAGGATATAGCGGGAGTATCCGTGCTGGGCGACAGCTTGTTGAATCTCGGACGGAGACGCCAAGGCCGGAAGATGAACCATCGAGGACAGGGGCACCTCCACGTCGGAGACGCGTTTCGAGGTGAACTCGAACGCAGCCGAGAGGGTGCCCGAAGCATCCTTCAGCATTCCTTCGCGTGTGGACTCTTCCACGATGCCGGCAACCTCGTCGAGGGTGAACGCACTGGTCGCCTCATTCTTGGGCTGCACTTTGAACAGGCGCAGCACCCCGTTCGCCAACCAGTTCAAGCTGCCGATCACGGGGCTGAAGATGCGGGCGACGAGCACCAGCGGCGGCGCCAGGATAAGCGCTGCACGGTCGGGAACGGAGAAGGAAATGTTCTTGGGAATCATTTCGCCGAATACCACGTGCAGGAAAGTCACCAGCGCCAAAGCGATACCAAAAGCGATCACGCTGATCGCGGCGTCGGAGAGTCCGGTCACGGCGAGCGGATACTCCAACAGGCCGTGAATGGCCGGTTCGGACACGTTCAGAATCAGCAGCGAGCACACGGTGATGCCGAGTTGGCTGGTGGCCAGCATTAGAGTTGCGTGTTCCATCGCCCACAGGGTGGTCTTCGCGGCCTTGCTGCCGCGTTCGGCGAGCGGTTCGATCTGCGAGCGGCGGGCCGAGATCACGGCGAACTCGGCGCCGACGAAGAATGCATTGACGATCAACAGCACGACGAGCCAGATCAGGCCCGGCCAGTACTCACTCATGGGTTAGGTCCTTCTGGATCTGGTTGACGATTCGGTCGTGTCTGGTGGCCAGACTCGGGTCGTGCTCCAAGTCGGACGGGGTGAAGCGCACGCGTTGAACCTGCACGCCATCCACCCGGTCGATCCGCAAGAGCCCTCCATTGATAGGGACCTCGTCGCCCACCTCGGGAATACGGTCGAGCTGGTCGGCGATGAACCCGGCAACGGTTTCGTAGTCGCCGTCGTCGGGAACGGTGACACCGGCACGGTCGAACAGTTCGTCCGGCCGCCAGCTGGCGTCGAACACCACGGACCGCCCCGAGCGGATGACGCCAGTTTTCGCTCGATCATGCTCGTCTTCCAGCTCGCCCACGAGTTCTTCGACGAGGTCTTCCAGCGTGACGATGCCCGCCGTTCCGCCGTATTCGTCAGCGACGACAGCGATCTGGAAGCCCTGCTTACGCAGCAGAGCGAGGAGAGTGTCCACGGCCATCGACTCGGGCACACGCAGCGCATCCACCTTGAGCTCGTTCGCAGTAATCTGCCCGCGGCGGTCAAGATCGACCGCGAAGGCCTGCTTGACGTGCAGGACCCCGACGATGTCGTCGGAGTTTTTATCGATGACCGGAAAACGCGAGTAGCCGGTGGCCGTGGAGAGCCGCACGATACTCTCGGCCGTATCAGCGACCTGCACGGAGGCCATCCGCACCCGAGGTGTCATGACGTCGGCGACCGTGTGATCGGCGAACCGGAGCGTGCGGTGCAGCATCGCCGCGTGATCGGTGTCGAGCACGCCCTCCAGGGCCGACCGCCGCACCAGGAAGCTGAGCTCTTCCGCGGTTCGCGCCCCTGATAGTTCTTCCTTGGGCTCGATGCCCACCAGACGGATCAGTCCGTTGGCGGTGTTGTTGAACAGCAAGATGATGGGTTTGAACACCGCGGTGAACAGTGCTTGCGGGGGCACGACGATTTTGGCCGTGGCCAACGGCACGGCTAAAGCAAAGTTCTTCGGCACGAGCTCGCCGATCACCATGGAGAAC
This sequence comes from Cryobacterium sp. M15, assembly GCF_002929675.1. Lineage (NCBI taxonomy): Bacteria > Bacillati > Actinomycetota > Actinomycetes > Micrococcales > Microbacteriaceae > Cryobacterium > Cryobacterium sp. M15. The sequence goes on along the minus strand of NZ_PJJW01000033.1, from coordinate 77,713 downwards.
AGCGTCGCCACCGAAATGGCGATGATGGAGCCGAGCACGGGGATCAGGCCGTCGGGTACACCGACTCCCGCCAATGGCTCGGTCAGCAATGATGTGATTGCGGGCTCGAACGTGAACCCGGTCAGCAGTGTTGTCAGGGTGATGCCCAGTTGCGCACTCGACAGGTGCGTCGACGTGATCTTCAGCGCCTTGATGGTCGGTCCGAGGCGCTTTTCGCCGCGTTCCTGACGGGCCTCAAGGTCGTTGCGGTTCAACGTGACAAGAGAAAACTCGGCCGCAACAAAGACACCCGTACCCACGGTCAGAAGCAGGCCTACCCCTACCATCGCCCACTCAAACAGCATCTGGCCCCCTCAAAATTGGAGACGTTGTGCGAGGAAACGATGAAAGGGGCGAGGGTTTATCGGGGTCCATTGTGTTCACCAGAGTACCAAAGGCACTCGGAGCAGGCTGAGAAAAGTACCGCAGCCATCCGTTAGGCGCCGATTCGACACCCCGGCGGCCACCGCCACGCCCGGGCCCACAAACACGTGCAAACGGACCCTCGGCGCTCAGCCGTCGAATGGTACAACCGTGCCGCTGACTTCCACTGCAACATGGTTCCCTGCGTTACTGCGAGGGCGATGGTTCCGTTAGACCGATCCGCGAAAATGCCCGGTGAAGGAGGGGCGGATACGAGACGGACCGGTGGCGATTTCACATGCGATATGGCCGACGGTCACATGCAGGCTGGCTGCGCACTTGAGCGATTCATCCAGCACGACTCAAGCCTGGATCACAACGTCACCACGTTGGAGAAGAGCAATCGCGTCATGGTCTCCAGGAGACAGACGGGCCGTCGCACTCAGACTTGGATTTTCGTGACCTCCACCAGAACGACAGCATTCGCCCGACACCTCGGATGGCGGCGCGCCGTCGCGGAAATTTGACGTCGGCTGAAAGTGACTACCGCCGCAGCGAAGTATGTCGGTTGCAATCCGGTCGATTCCCGATGTGTCTCGTAACCAAAGCGTCTTGTGACACAGGGGGTATGAGACCCGCGCGTTGCGAGACGCTTCGGGAGCACATCTGAACCCGGTGATCTCCGGTGAAAACCACGCTTCTGGTATCGTCTCTTGGGTGAATGCACGCTGTGTTCATGCGTCACGGGACGACCTCGGATGCCGCGGTTTGTAGGGGGACGGCCTCCGATTAAGGCAGGCTCATGCCCATCAAGCGCCATGCGCATTCTCACACCCCGACCGAGGTCCGCTCGAACGATGGATGGCGGGTGTTGCTGAGCCGATCAACGACGATGACCCTCGCGATCGCATGGCTGGTCTCGATCGGCGTGCTGACAGTCGGCCATGATCTTGTCGCCCACCCGCCGAGTGTGGCAGTCGCGTTGGGCGTGTTCCTGATCATCCTCGCGGCGATCATGGTCGCCGCGTTCGGAGTCGTCCACCAGGCTGAGGCGCTGGCCCGCAAGCTGGGAGAACCATTCGGTACGTTGGTTCTGACCTTGACCGTCGTCATCATTGAAGTCGTCCTCATTTCCTCGGTCATGCTTGGGCCGTCGGGATCGTCGACGATCGCACGCGACTCGGTGTTCGCCGTCATGATGATCATCATCAACGGAGTGATGGGTCTGTCCCTGCTCCTCGGCGGCATGAAGCACGGCCCGCAGCGCTACAACATGGAAGGCGCGTCGGTCTACGTTGCGATGATCGCCGTGTTGTCGCTGTGCACGCTCGTGCTGCCAAACTTTACGGTGTCAACGTCCAATGGGAGTCTGGTGCCCGCGCAGGCCATCGCCGTCTCGGTGCTGGCGGCGGCACTCTACGGGTTCTTCATCTACTTGCAGACGGGGAAGAGTCGGGCGTTGTTCACGCAGCCCAGCCACGCCCAGGCGATCTTTGGAAGCGTCACTACCGCCGATATTCCAAAACCCCGCCCCGACTCTCGTTTGGCCGCTGTCGTCGGCGTGGGCAGGGGCGAGCTGGTTCGGCGGGTCCTCCTGCTGGTCGGTACCGTCCTGCCGATCGTGCTGCTCTCCCACGACCTGGGGATCCTGGTCGAGGCCGGTATCGCGGCCACGGGCGCTCCAGTCGCGTTGGGCGGGGTGATCATCGCGATCATCGTCTTCACGCCAGAGGCGATGACGGCAGTTCGGGCGGCGCTGGCTGACGAGGGCCAACGTACCCTCAACCTCGGACTCGGGGCGTTCGTGTCCACGGTCGGGCTCACCATCCCGACCGTACTGATCATCGGCTTAGCGACAGGCCAAGAAGTCATTCTTGGAGAATCGAGCGCAAACATGGTGCTCATCGCAGTGACACTGGCAGCAAGCATCATCACCTATTTCTCGCCGCGTACCACTGCCCTCCACGGCGCTGTCCACCTGGTGTTGTTCGGCATGTTCGCCGTACTGCTCTTTGCCCCATGACTCTCTTTGCCCCATAACTCCGCGATCTCAGTCGAGCGAAATTCCCGACACCATCGGGATGGAAGCCGGGCGACACGATGATCACGCCCGGCATCTGTGCTCCCAGTTGTGCAGGCACCTCACGCAGGTCAGCCTGCACATACGGCACTCCGAGCACCGTGAGCAGGTCGAATCGTTCGTCGGGCCCGGTTGACGCCAGCATGAGCACGTCCGCGCCGAGTTCAGCGAGGGTGTCAGCGGCGGCGAAACCCGGCATCCGGTCAACCCCTGTGCGTGGGATGTCACTCGGCTATGACTTGGCCGGGTGCCGGCTGGTAACTCAACGATGCCCGCCCACGAAACGTGCGGGTGGTGTCAAAGTGCTTCCGGAGGCTCTCAATGAACTCGTTGTTTTCGGCTTTCAGCCCGCTTGATATCAGTCTTATCGAAGCGCCCGTACTTGGAACGCTCTACGCAGTCACCGGACTCACGCTGCTGCTCGTGCTGCTCGGACCCACCGGCGTGCGTCGCGCCGTGATCACCGTCATTGGCGCCGTCGTCGGTGCGTTCGGTGGTTGGGCCCTAGCTTGGTTTATCACCGATGTCTGGGACCCGTGGGGTGTCTCGTTCTCGACCGGAACCGGTCTGTGGACCGCTGCCCTGGGGGCGAGTCTTGCCGTGGTCGTGCTAAATCTCAGCGGCCAGGTGCGGTGGCGCCGCGGCGTCGCCGTTGGCGCGATCGGACTCTGTCTGCTCAGCGCCGCGGTGGGAATCAACGCAGATGTCGGTGAATTTCCCACTCTGCGTGTCGCCCTCGGGCTCGCAAGCTACCCGCCCCTTGACCCGGCCCTCGCAACCGCGCAGGCCCGCGCTGCCCAGACTCCAGCCGTGCATCCCGACCCAGCGAATGTGGCCAACAACACGGCATCCAACGAGTCCGGAGTCGTCGGCACGGTCACCATTCCGCCTACCAGCTCGGGTTTCGTCTCCCGCGACGCGCTGGTCTACCTGCCGCCGGCGGCGCGTCGCGCGAACCCGCCGGCCCTGCCGGTGGTCGAGATGCTCTCCGGGCAGCCGGGCAGCCCGAGCGACGTGTTCACGTCCGGCCGGCTGGCGGGCATTCTCGACACGTACGCGCGGGCGCATTTTGGTCTCGCCCCCATCGTTGTCGTTCCCGATCAACTCGGCGCGCCGGGCCGCAATCCGATGTGTGTCGACTCAGCGCTTGGCAGTTCGGCCAGCTATCTCACCGTCGACGTTCCGGTTTGGATCAGGTCGCACCTGCACGTCACGGCCCAACCCTCCGGGTGGACCATCGCCGGTTTCTCTCAGGGCGGCACGTGCTCCATTCAACTCGGCGCTGCGCACCCGGAGCTATACAGTACGATCTTGGACATCGCGGGAGAGCTCGTTCCCAAAAATGGAAGCGAGGCGCATACCGTGCAATCGGGTTTTGATGGCAGCGCTTCCCTCTACGCCGCGGCTGCGCCCTCCGCTATTCTCGCCGCCCAGCAACCCTACGCCGAGCTCGGTGCCATCTTTGTGGTCGGCGACGACGATATACGCTTTCTGCCGGGGGTGCACGCGGTAGCGGATGCCGCCCAGCGCGCCGGCGTCGTTACCCACCTGTTCGAGTCACCCGGTACGGCCCACGATTGGCGAACGGTTGACTATGCCTGGACCACGGCCCTGCCGATCATCGCCGCACGTACCGCATTGCTCGCGCCGACCGTGATTGCGACGACGAGGTGACCACCAACGACATCATGAGCGACGCAACCGCCCTCGACCCGCCCGGGCGCGAACCCGCGAGGGGCTCCGCCCTGCGATCGCTTTACCGATGGTCCAGCCAGCGACCCTTCGCTGTCTCCTATGCCGTCGCACTGCTCGCGGTGGGCCTCGCAACGGGAGTAGTCGCCGGACCGGCGCGCGGTATCCGTCTGCTGTTCGGCACCGGCTACGAGTCGGTCATTGAACGCGGGCATTGGTGGTCTCCGCTCACCTCGGTGTTCTTTGTCGACAATGGCGGCGAACTGTTGTTGGCGCTGGCCGGCGCAGTGGTTCTGCTGGGTTTCGCCGAACGGCTGATGGGAACCCGCCGCACCGTCATCGCCTTTCTGGTGACGTCGATTCTCGGTGCCGCAATCGGCCTCGGCGCCCAGTACCTCGGTGTCGCCGGGGGCGAAATGTGGTCGCGCGGCGTGGTCGAGTTGTGGGCCATCGACCCCTTCACTCCCATGTTTGGCAGCGCCATGGCAGCCAGCTACTTCGTCGGCCCGCTCTGGCGGCGCCGCATCCGCGTGCTCGGGCTGTCGACGGTGCTCGTGCTCGTGCTCTATTCCGGCCAGCCCTCTGACCTCTACCGCCTGCTGGCCGCGGTTGTTGGGCTTGGTGTGGGGTGGCTCTGGCGCCCGTCACTCCGGGTGGCGTCGTGGCGGCGCAGTTCCGACCACGAAACCCGCACTCTGCTGGCCGCCATCGTCGGTATGGTTGCCGTCGGTCCGGTCGTCACCATCTTTTCCGGCGCCCGTTTTGGGCTGCTCGCACCGCTTGGGCTGCTGCTCACCCAGGACGTACCGAGTGCTGGGGAGGTCATCGACCGCTGCCGGCTGGGCGATATTACCCGGCAGTGTGTGCAGGAACTCAGCCTCGAACGTATCGGCGGGGCCGGCCCTGTGCTGGTCAGCCTGCTGCCGCTGCTCACCCTCGTGGTGGCAGCTTTCGGGCTGGCTCGCGGACGGCGATTCGCCGCGTGGCTGGCTATCACGATCAACGTTGGATTGGCGATACTCGCCGCCTGGTACTACGGGCTGCTGCCGATCTCCGGGCAGGCCTACGTATGGCAGTGGCAATCCGGCCGGTACTTCGAAGTCACGCTCATCCTCGCCGTGTCGGTGCTCGTGCCGCTCGCCGTGGCCGTTGTTATCCTCGGCAATCTGCGCCACTTTCCGGTGGCCTCTCGCACGGGCATGCGTCGCCGATTTCTGCTCGTCACGGCTGGAAGTCTCGCCGCACTCGCCGCGTTCTATCTCGGGATCGGATGGCTGCTCCGCGATCACTTTCGGCCCGCGGTAACTCTGCTCGACCTGCTCGCGGACGTGCCTGAGCGGTTCATTCCGGTCGGTTTCCTGCGCCTGGAGCGAGTGTCTTTTCTTCCGACCGACCCTCTCTCCACCGCCTTGTATGACGGTGTCGGCGCTGCATTCTGGATCGTCGTCTTCGTGGGGGCGATCGTCTGCCTGCGGAGCGCCTCCGTCGGCCAGACCGCCGATGCACCAAGTCGACTGCGCTCGCTCCTCTCTGAGCATGGCGGCGGATCGCTCGGCTGTATGACCACCTGGGCCGGCAATTCGCTGTGGTTCACCTCGAGCGGACGTACGGCCATCGCCTACCGGGTGGTCAACGGCATCGCCATCACGACCTCCGAGCCGGTCGGACCACGCTCCGAGGCCGTTGCCGCCGTCGCTTTCTTCGCCCGCATGTGTGACGACAACGGCTGGGTTCCGGTTTTCTACAGCGTGCACGAGAACTGGCAGGATGTTTTCGTCTTGATGGGTTGGCCGAGCGTGCAGGTGGGGGAGGAGACGTTGTTGCGGCCGAACAGGTGGAGCACGACGGGAAAGAAATGGCAGGACATCCGCTCGTCGATCAATCGCGCCGACCGCGCCGGGATACGAGCTGAGTGGACCAGCTACCGGTCGCTCTCGTTCGCGGCAGCTGCCCAAATCGCCGAAATCTCTGAGCAATGGGTTCAAGAGAAGGAACTCCCCGAACTCGGGTTCACCCTCGGTGGCCTTGACGAATTGCGGGACCCGGTGGTGCGCCTCATGATCGCCGTCGACGCTGAAGACCGCGTGCACGCCGTGACGAGTTGGCTGCCGACCTGCCGGGACGGTGAAATCGTGGGCTGGACCCTCGACTTCATGCGGCGCCGTCCCGACAGTATCAACGGCGTCATGGAATTTCTGATCGCCCAAACGGCTGAGCGCATGCGGGAACGCCCGGAGATTGAGTTTCTCAGCCTGTCGGTCGCGCCGCTCGCTCCCTCATCCGGCCCTCGGCAGGGCGGTATTGCCACTGGTCTGCTCGAGTACCTTGGTCGCACGCTCGAGCCGGTATACGGATTTCGATCATTACTGGCCTTCAAAAGCAAGTTCCAGCCCGAGTATGCGCCGGTCTTCATGGCGTTCCCCGACTCGGTCGCGCTGCCGGAGATTGGGCTCGCCCTCGCCAAAGCCTATCTGCCCAGTCTGTCGATGCGAGAAGTGGTCACTCTGGTGCGCGGACTCGGCCAATAGCATCCGCTTGCCGGGGCCTTCGTCCACGTGGTCGCAACCGTGCCAAACGGTGCTAGCCTGAAATTGTGTTGAACGGTACGCTCCTCCTTAGCTGCCGCGACGAGTCCTAATCTAAAGGCCTCCCTCGTCGCGGCGTTTGTCGTTGGCTGTACGACACCACGAGGAACAGGATCATGAAGAACAATCAGACCGCATCCACCCTGCCGATCCACCGCTACCGCCCGTACCACGAGCAGTTCGCCATTGAATTGACCGACCGTACCTGGCCGAGCAAGCACATCACGAGTGCCCCGCGCTGGTGCGCGGTCGACCTGCGGGACGGCAATCAATCACTCATCGATCCGATGAGCCCCGAGCGCAAGCGCATCATGTTCGACCTGCTCGTGCGCATGGGCTACAAGGAGATCGAAGTCGGTTTTCCGTCGGCGAGCCAGACCGACTTCGACTTCGTACGCAGCCTCATCGACGAGAACGCCATTCCCGACGACGTCACGATTCAGGTGCTCACCCAGGCGCGAGAGCACTTGATCAAGCGCACGTATGAGTCCATCACGGGCGCCAAGCAAGCCATCGTGCACTTTTACAATTCCACAAGCATCCTGCAGCGCGAGGTTGTTTTTCGCGAAGACAAGCAGGGCATCATCGACCTGGCCCTGTTCGGGGCGCGTCTGTGCAAGCAGATGGAAGCGACCATTCCCGGCACGACCATCTACTACGAGTACTCCCCGGAAAGCTTCACCGGCACCGAGCTTGACTTTGCCGTGGACATCACCAATCAGGTCGTCGAGATCCTCGCGCCCACCCCGGAACGCAAAGTCATCGTCAACCTGCCGGCCACCGTCGAGATGGCCACCCCGAACGTGTACGCCGACTCCATTGAGTGGATGAGCCGTCACCTGACCCAGCGCGAGAACATCCTCATCTCGCTTCACCCGCACAATGACCGCGGTACCGCCATCGCCGCCGCCGAACTCGGCTACCTGGCCGGCGCCGACCGCATCGAAGGCTGCTTGTTCGGTAACGGAGAGCGAACCGGAAACGTCGACCTCGTCGCCCTTGGCGTCAATCTGTTCACCCAGGGCATCGACCCGCAGATCGACTTCAGCAACATCGACGAGATCAAGCGCACCGCGGAGTACTGCAACCAGCTGCCGGTTCCGGAGCGCAACCCCTGGGCTGGCGATCTGGTCTTCACCGCCTTCAGTGGATCGCACCAGGACGCCATCAAAAAAGGCTTTGAAGCCATGGACGCCGACGCGGCCAAACAGGGCTGCACCGTCAACGACCTGGTCTGGGCCGTTCCCTACCTGCCGATCGACCCGAAGGACCTCGGCCGTAGCTACGAAGCAGTGATCCGGGTCAACTCGCAGTCCGGCAAGGGCGGCGTCGCTTATCTGCTCAAGACCGACCACGCCCTCGACCTGCCCCGCAAATTGCAGATCGAGTTCTCTGGCGTCGTGCAGGCCAAAACCGACGCCGAGGGCGGCGAGGTGACGAGCGAGCAGATCTGGGACATCTTCAACGACGAGTACCTGCCGGCCACGATCAAGAACCCTGAAGCCAAGTGGGGCCGGTTCGAACTGCACTCCACCCGCACGTCGAGCGACCTGTCGGGCACGGTCGACCTGGCGGTCGAACTGCGCGACGGTGACACCGTGGCGCCAGCCACCGGTTCCGGCAACGGCCCGATCAACGCGTTTCTTGGGGTGATGGCCGAGCGTGGTGTCGCCATCACACTGTACGACTACGTGGAGCACGCCCTCTCAGCCGGCGGCGACGCGCAAGCGGCCGCCTACGTCGAGCTCGACGTGAACGGCAAGCGCTACTGGGGCGTCGGCATCGACGCGGACATCTCTACCGCGTCGCTCAAGTCGGTCGTGTCCGCCGTCAACCGCGGCATCCGTGCTGAGGTCGATGACCTGGAACTGGCCGCAGTCTGACGCCGTAGCATCCGTTTTTTCGCACACACGAAAGCCCAGTCCCGCTAGTACGGGGCTGGGCTTTCGTTGCACCATCCGGGTGCGGTCGGTGGGCCGGTGATCAAGCCAGCGCGGGCAGATGCACCGTTCGGTCCGCGCGCTTTGTTCCCAACAGCACGGTGCAATCGTTGATCGCGTGTTCGAGCAGGGTATACAACCGCGCGTCCGGGTCGCCGATGCAGGCCTCTCCGATGCCCTGCACGGCAACGCGAATGATCGTGTCGGCGGTACGCGCCGTGAATTTGGTGCGCGTCCACGAATGCACACTACCGATGAAGCCGCGCGCCCAGTGCTCGGCATCGGTCGCTTCATCGAGGGCGGCCCGAATAAGGGGGCGCATCTGCTCGGCCAGCGCCGGATCAAGAACGGATGCGGTGCGCTCGCAGGTGAGCACACCCACCGCGAGCGCGCGCTGGCGTTCCAGGCTGGCCACTGGAAGCGCTTCGCAGCCAGCCCGCAGCGCGATCACGACTTCAACCCGCTTGTCGGAACCGGTCAGGCCGATAACCGACGGAATCAGCAGTGCCAGCCGCGACCTGGCGTCGTCTGAACTGCAGTCGTTGACCATGCGCGCCAGCGAGGCGAGCTCCGGATGGGTACATGCTGGGTGGTCGCTCCAGGACTCGCCAGCGAGGTAGGAGGCGAATTCCATGAAGCACGCTCCGCTTTTGGGAGTGCGATGTTTGCCACGTGAAAGCACGGGCATAATGTCGGGCAGGCTGCCCTGGACTGGTTTCATGAAAACCTCCATACCACGGGGACTATGTGCCCTCAAGTCTCCCCCCGTCCGGTCTGAAACACCAGACCCGAACCGACTCCGCTAGTAAATTATGAGCATTTATTATGTCATGCCTGCCCACTCCCCGGATGGGGGCTGCCGGTTCGGTCGCTGACGCGTCAAGATCGTGCGTAAACCCACCTTGACCCTCGTGCGGCGCTCACCCGAAACGTTGCATTCTTTGCCCCAGGACCCGAAGACCTGACAGGATTCCATGCTCCGCGCCACCCCCCAGTCGTCTGGCCAGCGCATGATGACGACCGCTGTTTTTGTGCGGGCCGTCGATAGGGGCGGTCCCGGGCGCACCCGTGAGAATCGGCTTGGCCGAGATCGAAGCGTGGACACCCGGATAGGGCGCCTGCGTCGCAAACCGAGTCCGCTGCATCGATAGCCGCCCAGCAGGCCCCCACGTACCGAACCGTCAGCGTTGCCGGTAACGCAGTACAGCCCCGTGATACCCGCACACCCCGACAGGATCCCATGCACCGCGTTCCCCCCGTTTCAGCTGACATTCCAGCACTCGTCACCCCAAGCTCGGTGTCAGGCGATCTTCCGGAGGCTTCAGCGTTGCTCGCCTGTGTGATCCTGGCGCACACCGATCCCGTGCACGTGCGGCGGCTGATCGACGCGCTTGATCCGTTTCCTGTTTTTCTGCACTGCGATTCTCGGGCGAACCCACGCGTCTTTGCTGCCATGACTACTGACCTTCCCAAGCGCTGCACGGTACTACCGCGAATGAAGACGGGCTGGGCGCGGTGGGAAAATGTTGCCGCCGAGCTCGCGGGGTTCCGCGCGGCATTGGAATCAACATTCGCGACGCACGTCGCTTTGCTCACCGGAGCCGACTATCCGTTGGCCTCGGTCGAGGAGTTCACTGACACGCTTACTGCCTGTGCCGGTCAATCGATCACCTATATCAACCCGCTGCCTTACGACGGTTGGGGAGCCAGTGGGGGGCTTGATCGGTTGAAATTCCGCCACTGGGCCGTGCGAAAGCACATGATCCGAATCCCAATTCCCCGCCGGCTTCCGCCCGACGTCGTCTTGTCCGGAGGTTCGCAACTCAAGATTTTGTCTCGTGCCCACGCGCAGACCGTGGTCGACATCGCGGATCGTCGACCCGACCTGGTTCGATTCTGGCGCCGCAGCTGGGTGGCCGACGAGACCTTCATACCCTCGCTGCTCGGCACGGCTCAGTATTTTCCGAACTGGTCCGACGAACATATTCGTGCCACGCCCTGGTGGATCGGGTGGGATGGGACTCGCCGCAAGAGCCCACCGTGGCTCGGCACCGAACAGACCGATGCCGTGCTGTCCCGTCGGAACTTCGACCAACAAGAGCTCCCGAGCTTATTTGCGCGAAAATTTACGACTGGTCTGAGTGATCAAATCCTGGATGCAATAGATGCCAGCCGGTCATTCTCGGCCCCGGCCGCAGTGGCGAGCGGGGCGTCGTGACCACGATTGATCCCGGTGCGGCGGGCAGGGCTGTGCCGGTGGCACCTCACGCTGAGCCAGAACCGGCTGCTTCCTCGCACCTCTTCGGCCGGGGCCTGCTGTACGTCGTGGTGTGGTCTCTGCAGCTCGTTGCCGGCACGATCGTGTCGCCCATTCTGGCCCACGTGATGGGACCGGCTGAATTCGGCGCCCTCGCTTCCGCGATCGCACTCCACCAGGTGTTGAGCGTTCTGGCGCTCATCGGGCTCGACCAGGCACTCGTGTTGCAGCGTGCCGAAGACGGCCGGGCCGACCGAGCACGTGGCATCATGGCGTTGGGTATCGTGATTGCGCTCGTCGTGGCAGCGATCGCAGGAAGTACGGCACCACTGTGGCGGGACGCCCTCGGCTTTGGTGATTATCCCGCGCTGGTCTTCGCCGTGATCCTGTGGACTTTCCCTGCGGCGACGGTGCAAATCGTTCTCGCGCTTCTGATCGCGGAAGACCGTCTGGGCCCGTTCGCAATTGTCAGTGTGCTGGCGGCCGTTGGCGGGTTGGTGGTTGGCGTTGTCCTGCTCCTGACCGTGCGCAATGACGCGGCTACGTACGCGATCGGCGGCGTCGTGAGCCAGACCCTGGCGATGATTATCGGGCTCATCGTGGCTAGACCGGCGCTACGGGGATTGCTGGACTGGCCGGTGGCCTGGCGTGCGATCAAGCTCGGTGTTCCGCTCGCGCTCGGCGGCTTGGCAATTTTTGTGCTCAACGCGGGCGATCGAATTGTAATTCAGCGTATTCTCGGGCCGGAGGAAGTCGGGCGGTACCAAATCGCGTACGTGGTGGGTTCGGTCGTTATTCTCCTGCTCACCTTTACCAGTTCGGCCTGGACGCCGCGTTTCGCGGCCCTGCGCGATGAAAGCCAGCGCTGGCTCCTCGCGGTTCAGTCCCGTAATGAGCTCTATCGGCTGCTCATGCCAATGGTTGCAGGTGTGACCCTGGCAGCGCCGGCCTTGCTGCGAATTGTGGCTCCTTCCAGTTTTCGTCCGGAACCCCTCACCCTCATTGTCTTCGTGGTTTCGATTTCCGCGTTCCCCGTTGCGGCGAGTGGCGCAACCGGACGACTCCTCATCACACTGCGGCGGGGAAAGACGATTGGCCTCATCGCCATCGTCGCGGCGGCCGCAAACATCGGCCTCAATATTGTCCTGGTGCCGTTTTACGGCATTTTGGGGTCTGCCCTGGCTACCCTTCTCGCGTTCGCTATGCTCGCCGCTCTCCAGCGGTTAGCTCTGCCAGATCGCCCGGCCTTTGCCCGTCCGCCCACTCGGCTGATCTGTGCGGTGGCTGCCACTGTTCTTATCGCAGGCGGGTCAGTTCTGCTTCCGCAAACCTCTGGCTGGAACGCGGGCCGGTTCGTCATCGCCGTGCTGTGCCTGCCCTGGTTCCTCGGAGCATTGCGACGGGTACGGGCCGTCCCCTCCGAACGAGCTGCCATTGTCTCGCCACGTCTCTCTGTCCGCGCCGACTTTTCCAATCCTGAGGAGCCACTCTTGCCCCACACAGTGCAATTCGCCCCAAACCCAGCCCTGCCAGCGGATCTTGTGGACTTGCCCCCCCATGCTCCCGGACCGTGCCGGATCATCGCGGTAGACGTGGACCAGCCATTCCCCGAGCTGGACGTGGAAAGCCGGTACGAGCGTGCGCTCGTCGTTTGTTGGCGCGCAGGCCACCCCGTTGGGACGGCTTACGTTGAGCTTGGCGGCACGAGTGCACCCGTGCTTGACCAGATGCAGCACCTGATCCAAAAGACCCAACCGGTCGGTTCCCGGAGTTCGCGACCGATCGCCGATACGGAACTTCCGAGTATTACTGTCGTGGTGACGACAACCGTGCGTCGTGTGCCAGAGCTGCGACTGCTCCTGGATTCGTTCAAGCGTGTCGACTACCCGTCGGTGGAATTTATTGTCGTTGACAACCGTCCAGTGATCGGCGAAGGTGACCCGCTTCCTGAACTGGTCAGGGGCCGCACTAACCTACGAGTGATTCGCGAAACCCGCCCTGGCGTTTCCGCCGGCCGCAATGCGGGAATGGCGGCCGCTACCGGCGACATCGTCGCCTATGCCGACGACGATGTGCGTGTGGATTCCCAGTGGTTGCGCGCCTTGGGTCGCCGTTTTGTACTCCAGCCGGACGTTGACGCGGTGACAGGGTTGATCCTGCCAGCCGAGCTGGAAACGCCCGCGCAGATTTGGTTCGAGCGCTATTATGGCGGATTCAGCGGGGAACGAACTTTTACTGCCCTCACCCTTGCAGCCGAACCCGGGCCGGTGCGAGCCTTGCGCGGATCACGCGTCACTGTGCGCACCATGGATGGCGCGCTGGAGCGCCGCGTTTCGCTCTACGGGGTCGGAGCCTTCGGGGCCGGAGCGAACATGGCGTTTCGTCGCCGGGTGTTGGAACGGTTGGGGGGCTTTGACACCGCGCTGGGCACTGGCACTCCGGCACGCGGAGGAGAAGACCTGGCGACACTGATCGATGTGCTCTGGTCCGGAGGAAAACTGGCCTATGAACCAGCAGCTGTGGTTCACCACAGGCATCGGCGGGATTATCCGGGACTCGTCAGCCAGTTCCGGGGGAGCGGTGTCGGCTTTACAGCCATGTTGGTGTCGTTGATTCAGCATGATCGTCGTCACCTGCTCTCGATAGCCTGGCAACTCCCACAGGCTGCGGCGCGCATTCTCCAGCAGGGATCGACTCGTATACGCGGCGGTCGGGTCGCCCGCTCAAGATCGCGCGGGCCTGCCCGCGTCGAAGTGGGCACTGGCGGGTATCCGAGATCGCTCGTCCTCACCGAACTAGGCAATTACTGGCGCGGTCCAGCTGCCTACCGGCGCAGCCAACGAGCAGATCACGCGTGGTCGAAAACATCTGCTGGGGCCATCCCTGTCGAGAGCCGGGTGTGACATGGACGGAAATCTGAATATCCTGACGGCGACCACCGCGCTGGCAGCTGTCGGAGGCGTCGAAATGTGCGTTTATCAGGATTCGACGGCGTTACTACAACGTGGGCACCGCGTGCAGGTGCTGTATGAACTCGATGGAAAACAACATGCCGCACTCGAAGACGCGGGCGCACGCGTCGACGGCCCGTTCCGGTTCGGCTTCGATCCCAGACATGTCCTGCGTGACCTGGGTCGATTCTGGCCTGCCGCCAAACTGGTTCGGAGATCGCGCGCCAACGTGTTGTGGCTCAACCGTCCCGAACATATTATTTGGGCTCAGGTTGTGGCTAGATTCGCGGGAATTCCGATTGTCTGTCATCTGCACCACGCTCCGAATTTCCGATGGACCCGTCTCTTGAACGTTGGGGTTGCCCATTTCATCGCCGTCTCCCGATTTGAACGCGAGCGATGGATCGACCGGGGCATTCAGCAGGAACGAATTACCGTGTTACACAATGCGATTCTGGCGACGGACTATCCCGTGGGCGGTCGCGAGGAACAGCACGACGCCCGTCAAGTGCTGGGTATCGACCGAGATGTGCGTGTGGTGCTGTTCTGTGGGCGAATCACCGCGGGCAAGGGGATTCTGACGTTGATCGAAGCCTGGCAACGCCTCAACTATGCGCCAGGACGGGCGCTCCTCGTGCTGGCCGGTCCGTTGGATGCAACGGAGGCTCCAGCCGTGGAGCATGCCCTCGCCGGGCTGACTCCTGGCAGCTATCGCCTGTTCCCCGTGCAATCACAGGTTCTGCCGTTCCTGCATGCCGCCGATATCATCGTGGTCCCTTCGCTGGATGCCGAGCCCTTTGGCCGCATCGTTATCGAGGGGATGGCAACCGGTCGACCGGTCATCGCATCTCGCAGCGGCGGCATCGCAGAGATCTTGTTCGGAACGATGGAACGCTTCCTGGCCACGCCAGGCGCGGTTATGGAGTTCGCAGCTCAGATTGATGCGCTCCTCGATTGGCGCCGCACCGAGCCGCTGCTCGGTGCGGCGTGCCATGCATGGGTCGAAGAGAACTTTCCCCATGCCGAACACGTGAACAGCCTCGAGCAACTGCTTCAGCGATACGGACGGGTCAGGAAACCCGGCCGTCTCACTGGCCGTCGTCGCACGTCGAAATTGGCGGGTTGACCTATGGAACGTAGTTGTAGATCGTGGCCCAGTCGATCAGTAGGTGGCCACTCGTCGATGCCGCCGGCGTCACGCCGGTCGTGGCGACCTGCATCACCCAGTGCAACGGCTTGGTGGGAATGTTTGTTGTCGTCGAACCGACTACGGTGCCATCGATGATGAAACTGAGCCGCTGCGGTGTCCAATCGATGGTGTACGTGTGCCAGTCGGAGTATTTTGCCGAAGTGTTGACGACCAGGCAGTTATTAGACGGGCTGCCGAGACAGTGATTGTAACCCTTCACGACGTCCGTGAGTCCGCTCTCCGGAAAGTCGATCTCACCATCGTTCCAGTTGTTGCTGTCAGGCCAGAGCAGAAAGCCCGTGCCATAACCAGCGGCCGGGTCGGCCTTCATCCGCACACTGAAGCGCCCATAAACTTGGCCGCCCCACTGACCGTTCACGAGGGGGACCGGGGCCGCGCCGAGGGGACGACCGTTTTCCGTGTGCAGGAGCAAATCCAAGTTACCGTCCTGAGCCGAAATGATTCGCTGGTCGTAGTCGCCCATTTTCGAGGTATCGGTGAATCCGGTGTAACTGAGCCATTTCGATCCATACGATCCAGGGAACGAACCTCGTGCCAGCGGTGCCGTGAAATCCTCGGTGAAGGTCTGCTTCCAGCCGGTGAGATCCCCGACCGGCATGGCGACGCCGCTCGGGTTTGTGATCGTGGGCACCGGAGCTGGAGTCGTGCTCGCCGCTGCCACGGTGAAGTATCTGACCGGGCCGATGTCGGTCCAGCTGCCGCCCACGTTCACGCAGGGCCAGTAGCTGTAGGTACCCGCAGCGAATGTGGCAGTTTTGGCGAAGGAAGTACCCGTGCTGGTAATGAGCGCATTGGACTTCAGCGGAAAGTCGACGTTTACCTTCGACGCACTGCGAGCACAGATTCCAATTCGTGTGGCGGTGACGGATTGGCTACTTGCTATTCGTGCGGTCGCACGCACGGAGGTTCCGGTTACGGTTGCCGTCACGCTCGTGGCCGTGTAGCTCGTGGCCGCGAAGGCCGGGGGCGCCGCGGTCAGGCTCAATGCGAGCAGAATGCCCGCGGTCAATGCGGCGGTCAGCGTGCGGGCATGCCGAATAGTGCCCTGATATCTGGATATGGTGGTGCTCCTCGTGTGGTCATGACTGCTAGAGACCTAGCCCATGGCCAACAATCGACCCGCCGTCGGAACCTCGGATGGTTCCCTGTCTCCAACGCGCTTTGCTCGAATTTTCTCCGCAAAAGAGACGCGTTTTCTTTCGTGAGGAATAATCTAACACGGTCTCGAGCCTTGTGGGTAAGAAATTTTTACGGATTCTCGGTACTCCGTTCCCGTTCCCTTTTCCTTTCCCTTTCTCACCGTTTCCCTGCCGACCGTCGAGCTTCACCTGCTGGTCGATACGCCGGACGTTATCAAGGAGTCTGTCCATGAAATCACCCCAACTCACCGCGCCGCCGGTTGACGGTGTCGCTGGCGAAATTTCGTCGCCTCGCACTCCGCGTCACGCGGGTTCGCTGCGTGCGCCGACCGGCCTCGGCCTACGGGCCGGTGGTCAGGTACTCCTGACCGCCCGTGCGCGGCTCTGGATCGCCGCCACGGTACTGATGACCCTACTGATCGCTGCAGTCGGGACCGTTTTTGACCTTGGTCCACTACGTACCGTGACGGTGAGCCTGTTCCTGCTGGTTGAACTGGGCATTGCACCGCTTCTCCTAATCGGTCGGATGTCCGTTCTCTGGTTCGCATTGTTGTCGGTTGTGACGAGTCTGGCCACGACTACCAGTATCGGTTTCATGATGTCGGTGACCCACCTGTGGTACCCAGTTGAAGCCCTCGGGATCGTGATTTCCGCGACAATTCTGTTGCTCGCGCTGTCGTTCCGGCGGGATCTCGTCCTGGCGCGTGGTGCGGGTCGGGAAACTGATCGAGCCGCACGCACTCCCATTGGACAGGTGTTCCCGGTCTCGTTCCTGACTCCGGCTCGGTTGATCGCAGCCGGGACAACCGTAGGGTTGATCCTGGTCATCGTCGCAGCGGCCAGCGCTCCCGGAAACCCATCGCCCGGAGGCCTGTTCAGAGCACTCGGCCCTGCCTGGTATCTGGGACTGGGCGTCATCGTTCTCTGCGTGGTCGGCGCCTATCGACTGCGGACGAGTCCGGTCGTTCCCATCGTCACGTTGTCCGCGGTCGTTGTGCTGTCCCAGGCTATTGCGTATGGCACACCTGCCGTAATGTCGGCAGCCAGGCACATCGGCATCGTCTCCTACATTCGTGCCAATCAGGGCGCGCAACCGGAGTTGGATATCTATCAGGCGTGGTCGGGACTGTTCGCCGGTATCGCTTGGCTGTGTGACGCCGCGGGCATCGCAGATCCGATCGGCGTGGCGACCTGGTGGCCCGTATTGCTCAGCCCAGCGCTCACGCTCGGCGTTGCAGCACTCGCGAGTCGCTGGCTGTCTGGTCCCTTTCGCATCTGGTTTGCAGCCGTGGTGTTCACGCTCACCAGCACCCTCAACATCATCTATTTCTCACCGCAGTCGGTCGGCCTGCTGTTTTCGCTCACGATATTCGCTCTCGCAGTCGTACCGCGCCAAATTGGAAAACGCGGGTCATTCGGGCAGATGCGACCACTCGGATATGGGCGGCTGGGCCTCATCTTCCTTCTCTCCTGCGCTATGGCGGTGTCGCACCAGATTTCGCCCTATCTCACGGTGGCGGGGCTCGTGGTGCTTGCCCTCTTTGGCTACGTACGACCCTGGTGGACTTCACTGCTGGTGCTTGCCCCGGCGCTGGGCTGGGCCGCCCTCAACTGGGGAGTGCTGGGCCGATTCATCTTCCTGGGCGCCATCGGTCGGTTTTGGGAGAACCTTCAACCGCCGGAGCATACTTTCACGCAACTTCCGATACCCCTCGTAACGAAACTCACTTTCTACGGCCCCGCCCTGTTCCTCGTTATTATCGGAGTGCTCGCAATAATCTGCGTCGTGCGGGTGCGTACTCGGTATGCCTTCGCGCTCCTGGCCGCAGCGGCCAGTTCGGTCAGCTTGTTTGCCGTCACAAACTATGGTCAGGAGGGTGTCTTTCGGGTCTCGTTGTTCGCCGCACCCTGGCTTGCCATACTCGTGGCTGGCCTGGCATGGCGGGGTCGAGGGGTAGCCAATCGACACCGTGGAAACCGCTGGTGGCCATTCTGGCCCGCTCGAACGTGGACTACGGCAGGACTGTCGGTGACGCTCGTTGCGTTGCTGGGCATGAATGTTTATGGACAGACAGCCCTGGACTGGAATCGAGTGATGGCCCGCGATACCGTCGAAGCGCTCGATGTCTACGAAGCGACGGCGCCTGACGGCGCAATGATGATGCTGACCGGAACGGGCAATGCCACCCCACAGGGCGGCAGCTCACGCTATCTGAGCCTCGGCTATCTATCCCGCGAAGCACTCGGTGGATACCCGTCGGGATCCGCCGACTATGACGCGGATGCCGACGTCGTGCTGCTCACGAAAAGTCTCGTGACGAACTGGCCGGCAACGCGGCATTACGCCCTGATATCAGAGTCGATCGGCGCGTACGACGAACGCTATGGGTTTCAAAGTTATGCGCACTATCAGGATTTGTCGGCGGCAATGGCAGCATCCAGACTCTGGGTACCAATCTTTACCGGAGAGACGACAACGCTCTACCAACTGCGCACATCGGAGGCGCCGATCAGCTAGCCCCGTCGGCGAGCTCGCTTTGTCGTGGCCGCTGTGAACCGGGCGCATTCGCCTGGTTCGCAGCGGCTACAGTCCGTGCCGCGCCGGTAGTGTTCGTGGGCGTTTCGTTCGTGACCGCAAGTGCACAGCGTGTCCATTGGGTTACCACTGGCGCTGGTCCTGCTTTCGGCTGCTTCAGTCATGTGAGGCTCTCTTTCCGGGTTTTCCAACGAGCCACTTTACGAACCAACACCTGCGCAGGCGTGATCATTGCACAGTTGCGGATATAAATGAACCCCCAGTTGGGTGGCTTGTCACGTATTACTACAGCGATATCCTGAAACTGCTCGGTGAGTAATACTCACCGAGCAGTCCGGGCGCATCGTTGCCGATGCCGCTGGGCTTTTTCCTGAATACCGCAACCCGAAAGCTGACAGGACACACTTGTGAAGGATAACTCCGCAGTACCCACGCACCATAACCCGCGTATCTCGATCGTCATTCCCGCGCGAAACGAAGCGCGAAATCTCGAAGTGATCTTGCCCATGCTTCCTCTTGTACACCAGGTGATTCTGGTCGACGGCGCATCCGTCGACGGCACAGCCGATGTCGCTCGTCGGGTGCTTCCCGGAATCGAGATCATTCATCAGACGCGGCGGGGCAAGGGCAACGCCCTCGCCTGCGGTTTTGCTGCAGCGACCGGGGACATTATCGTCATGTTCGATGCGGATGGTTCGGCGGACAGCGCCGAGATTCCGGCATTTATTGCGGCGCTGACCGCTGGCGCCGACGTGGCTAAAGGGAGTCGGTTTCGTCCAGGAGGAGGAAGCCACGACATCACCCGATTCCGTGGCCTGGGCAATCACTGTCTCAATCTCCTGACGAACATTCTGCTGCGCACTCGCTATACCGACCTGTGTTACGGCTACAACGCTTTTTGGCGGGACATTCTTCCCCACCTCGACCTTCCCGACATCACCCTCAAGCCGCGCTCAGACGGGCGCATGATTTGGGGTGATGGGTTCGAAATCGAGACCATTCTCACCTGCCGAATGGCCGCTGCCGGCCTGATCGTCACCGAGGTTGCCAGCTTCGAAAAACTGCGCATTCACGGCGTGAGCAACCTCAACGCTGTCAGTGATGGACTGCGCGTGCTCAAGACGATTCTGGACGAACATCGACGAGCGCGCCGCGCCGGCCCGGCCAGCTCTACTGAACGCATCCGCGTCACCACGAGGCGCTCCGTACCTGCCGTTCACCTGGCCCTGGTGTCGAACCCTGCCGAGGAAGCTGCGTGAGCGCCACACCACGTGACGTCAGCATCATCATTTGCGCGTACACCCAACTACGTTGGGATGACATTGTTGCCTCGGTCACGTCAGCGACCGATCAACCAGAAGCGGCCGAAGTCATTCTGGTGATCGACCACGAAGAGACACTCCTTAAACGAGCCCAGCTGCGCTGGCCAGAACTCCGTGTGATTCCCAATACCGAGCGTCAGGGGTTGTCGGGAGCGCGTAATACCGGGGTTGCCGCGGCTCGGGGCCGGATCGTGGCGTTCCTCGACGACGATGCCGCTGCCGCCGACGACTGGTTGAGCTGGTTGGTGCAGCCGTTCGCTGATCCCGACGTTGCCGCAGTCGGTGGCCGAGCCGATCCCGTCTGGCCACACGCACATGCGCCACGAATCCTCCCACCGGAACTGTTCTGGATCGTCGGCTGCAGTTATCTGGGCCTGCCCACCACGCGATCGGATGTCCGCAACGTTATTGGCTGTTCAATGGCCTTTCGGCGCGAAACCCTGATCAACCTCGGCGGTTTCAACGTCGACACCGGCCGGGTCGGCCGGGTTCCGCTTGGCTGTGAGGAAACTGAACTGTGTATCAAGGTTCATCAAGCGGATGCGAGCGCGCGTGTCGTTTATGAACCGCGCGCCGTGGTGCGTCATCGGGTGAGTACGGACCGCACCGGCTGGTCGTATTTGATTCGGCGGAGCTTCTTCGAAGGCATCTCCAAGGCCGTACTGAGCAGGCACCTCGGTTCGAGTGATGCCCTCGCGTCGGAGACGTCGTACACAATACGGGTTCTCCCGCGTGGAATCGTTCGGGAACTCGGCAGTGTCGGCCGGGGTGGCGCTTCCCGCGCAGCGGCCATCGTCCTCTCGCTCATGGCGGCTGGTACCGGGTATCTCCGTGGCACCCTGGGCCACCACAGCGGCACGGTGCTCGCACCGACACCTGCTCGTCCAGCCCCGAGCGCCCTGGTCGTTGGAACACCTTCAGCCGTCACCCCCAGCAGTCCTGAAGCATCAGTTATTCGGTCGCGCGAGGCTGCACGATGAACCGGCAGGTACTCCAGCCGGCCATGGCAAGCAAGCAGGGGCCGGACTGGCCGGGGGCCGTCTGGGTCGGAGAGATCGACGCGG
Organism: Cryobacterium sp. M15; assembly: GCF_002929675.1. Classification (NCBI taxonomy): domain Bacteria; kingdom Bacillati; phylum Actinomycetota; class Actinomycetes; order Micrococcales; family Microbacteriaceae; genus Cryobacterium; species Cryobacterium sp. M15. Next base: position 56,535 of record NZ_PJJW01000033.1, on the reverse strand, counting down.
CGACGATTGCGGCGGCCGACGCGGCGGCATCCGTTCTGCTGGCCTGTTCTGCGGGATACTCCCGGGCGCGTTTGCTCGTGCGTGACGGTGCCCGAATTCGTGGATTTATCGACGTGCCGATAGAACAGGGGAAGGTGGGCTTTGACGTCATGCGCGACCGTATCGCCGATCTCGCGCCGGCGCCCGACGTCTGGATTCCCCGCGCGCTTCCGACCTTCACGGTGGTGGTGTGCACCCGGGATCGCCCCGCGATGCTGGGCGAGGCGCTCCGCTCCATCGTGAAATTGGACTATCCGCATTTCTCCGTCATCGTGGTCGACAACGCCTCGGCCACCAGCGCAACCCAGGATCTGGTCGCCCAAGAATTTCAGTCGGGTCTCGTCACGGTTGTGGTCGAGCCGGTGCCGGGCCTGTCGCGAGCGCGCAATGCCGGACTCCGACACGCCACCGGAGAATTTGTGGCCTATACCGACGACGATGTAGTGGTGGATCGGAACTGGCTGCGCGGACTGGCGGCCGGCTTCGCACGCGGCGATGACGTCGATTGTGTCTGTGGGCTGGTTCCAAGTGGTGAGCTGCGCACCGAGGTGCAGTTGTACTTCGACGGCAAGGTCACCTGGTCGCGCAACCTACGCCCGCGAAAGTTCAACCTCGCGAGCCCACCGATCGACCTCCCGACCTTTCCGTTTTCGGTCGGAGAGTTCGGCACCGGGGCGAATTTTGCGCTGCGCCGCGTCCGCGGCCTGGCCCTCGGCGGATTCGACACGGCCTTTGGCGTGGGAACCCGCACCGGCGGCGGCGAAGACCTCGACCTATTCACCCGGGTGTTGTTTTCCGGGCGCAGCCTGGTGGTGGAACCGGCAGCGATTGTCTGGCACCGCCACCGCGACGACCTTGCCGCGCTGCGCATCCAGGCGCGTGGCTACGGAATCGGCCTCGGCGCGTGGTTGACGAAGGTAGCACTGAACTCACGAACGGCCGTTCTGGCGGTGGCCCGATGCCGATCGGCTTTTTCCGTTCTGCACGCGAAAGCTCCCCAACGGACACCCGACTCCGGTGTGCAGACCCTCGCGGGAGTCGGCTGGTACGAGATCACCTGCATCGCGCGGGGCCCGTGGCAGTACTTTCGGCAACGCTGGGCCGGTGAAGGCGTGCTGCCGGTCGAGCTGCGATGCTCGGCGCACGACACCGAGCTCGCGCTGCGCCGGGAAGGAGTCACAACAGTGGGATAATTGGGTGTGCCTGTCTACCGAGATGAAGCCGTCGTGCTGCGCACCCACAAGCTGGGTGAAGCCGACCGCATCGTCACCATGCTCACTCGGCAACACGGCAAGGTGCGCGCAGTCGCCAAGGGGGTGCGGCGCACCGGCTCCAAATTCGGGGCCAGGCTCGAGCCGTTCATGGTCGCCGACGTGCAGCTCTATGAGGGCCGCAGCCTCGATATCATCACCCAGGCGGAGTCACTCGGCTCGTATGGCGCCCTGATCACTGCCGATTACGGCAGCTACACCGCCGCGAGCGTGATGGTCGAGACCGCCGACAAACTCACCGAATCCGAGGGATCGCTCCAGCAATATCTGCTGCTCGTCGGCGCGCTGCGATCGCTGTCCCGACAGGAACACGGTTCCCACCTCACCCTCAACTCCTACCTGCTGCGTGCCGTGTCGATGGCTGGCTGGGCACCGAGCTTTCAGGACTGCGCCCGGTGCGGCGCGCTCGGCGAGCTCAGCGTGGGAGGTCAACACAGCGCCATGGTCGTGCAGATGGGTGGCATCGTCTGCGATGAGTGCGCCGCACCCGGATCGCCCCGGCTCGATGCGGAGACCATCGACCTGCTGAGTGCATTGCTGACCGGCGATTGGGAGCACGCCGCCGAGTCGCCCGAACGCGCCCAGAGCCAGGCGGCCGGCGTCGTCGCCGCCTACACCCAGTGGCACCTGGGCCGCGGGCTGCGCTCGCTGGAACACGTCGCTCGATGATGGCGAGTCTGTTCGGTCTCAAAGGTTCAGCGCACGCCCCGTTCACCCACCGAGATGCTGTCGCGTTCAAACCGCTCGACTGGACCGGCCTGTACCCGCCTGAGCTGCCCCGCAAGGTTGTGCCGGAGCATGTCGCCGTCGTCATGGACGGCAACGGCCGCTGGGCCAACGGGCAGGGCCTCACCCGCATTGAGGGGCACAAGGCCGGCGAGGCCGCCCTGCTTGACGTCGTCGCCGGGGCCATCCAGATCGGCGTCAAACATCTCAGCGTGTATGCCTTCTCCACCGAGAACTGGAAGCGTTCGCCCGAGGAAGTACGTTTTCTCATGGGCTTCAACCGCGACGTGCTGCACCGCCGCCGCGATCAACTCAATGAGTGGGGCGTGCGTATCAGGTGGGCCGGGCGCAAACCGAAGCTGTGGGCATCCGTTATCAACGAACTGCAGTTCGCCGAGCGGCTCACCGCCGGCAACGATGTGCTCACCCTCACCATGTGCGTGAACTACGGCGGTCGCACCGAACTAGCGGATGCCGTGCGCGCTCTGGCCGAGGACGTCGCCGCCGGCAGGCTGAAGCCGTCCGGTATCACCGAGAAGGCCATCGCCCGGCAGTTGTACGTGCCGGAACTGCCCGACGTCGACCTGTTCGTGCGCAGCTCGGGGGAGCAGCGCACGAGCAACTTTCTGCTCTGGCAGAGCGCCTACGCGGAGATGGTCTTTCTCGATACGCTGTGGCCGGATTTCACTCGGGTCGACCTCTGGCACGCTATTGAGCTCTACGCTTCGCGCAACCGGCGCTACGGCGGCGCAGTCGACACTCCTACGGCCTGAACGCCGCCTGCAATAGTTTGAACGGGAATACGAAGTCACCAGCCCCCGTTGTGCTGAAAGTGACTGACACGAATATGAGCGCTGCGACCGCATCCACAACAAGCCCACTAACCGGCGTCGACCCCATCAAGGTCGACATCTGGTCGGATGTGCAGTGCCCCTGGTGCTACATCGGTAAACGCAAGTTCGAGGCGGGCGCAGCCCAATTCGACGGTACCGTTGAGGTGGAATATCACAGCTTCGAGCTTTCGCCCGACACCCCGGTTGACTACGCCGGCACACCGTCTGATTATCTGAGCGAGGCAAAAGGCATGTCTGCCGGCCAGGTCGCCGAGATGCTCGAGCGTGTCACCGGCATTGCGAAGAGCGTGGGCCTGCATTACGACTACGACTCGGTGCACCAGACCAATACGGTCATCTCCCACGAGTTGTTGCATTACGCCAAGGCACACGGTCGCCAAATCGACATGAAAGAGCGTCTGCTGAAGGCATACTTCGTCGATGGGCGTCATATTGGCCGAATCGAGGATCTAGCCGATCTGGCCGCGGAAATCGGCCTTGATCGCGCGGACGTCGTGCGGGCGCTGACCGCGCACGACTTCCTGGCCGACGTGAAAGCGGATGTCGCGCTGGCTACTGAATACGGCATCCAGGGAGTTCCGTTTTTCGTCATCGATGGCAAGTACGGCATCTCCGGCGCGCAGGATCCTGCTACTTTTACCCAGGCTCTCAACCAGATACTCACCGAAAGATCAGAGGAGAAAATCGCATGAGCGACACCAACACCGCCATCGTCCCGCCGGTAGACACCGAACCAGCCGGTCGACCCACCATCCAACTCCTCGGACAAACCGAAGCGAACACCGACGAGGCCGCCGGCTCGTGCTGTGGTGGCGGCTGCTGCAGCTGATCTAGACCCAGCGCGCACAGGCGCAGCTGTCGCACGGTCCATTCCCTGCGGCAGCTGCGCTTTTGTATGCCGTGTGGCCACCGCCGCCGCCGATTCGCGGATCCTCCGCTTTCTGGGAGAATTGAACCAACATGACTTTACGCACCCCAGCAATCGGTGAGCCGGCGCCGTCAGCGGTCGAACCGCTGAGAATAGGCCCACTCACGCTCGACGTGCCCGTGGTGCTCGCGCCGATGGCCGGTATCACCAACACGGCGTTCCGCCGGTTGTGCCGCGAATACGGTGCCGGACTGTTCGTCAGTGAGATGATCACCTCTCGCGCACTCGTGGAGCGTAACGCCGAGACGATGCGGCTGATCACCCACCACGAGAGCGAAACGACCCGGTCCATCCAGCTGTACGGCGTCGACCCGAAAACCGTGTCCGAGGCCGTGACCATGCTCGTCGCGGAGGACCGCGCCGATCACATCGACCTCAATTTCGGCTGCCCGGTACCCAAGGTCACCCGCAAGGGCGGGGGAGCGGCCCTGCCCTGGAAGATCGGTCTGTTTCGCCAGATCGTCGAAGCTGCCGTCACCGCGGCCGGCCCGATTCCTCTGACCGTGAAGATGCGTAAGGGCATCGACGCTGACCATCTGACCTATATCGAGGCCGGCAAGGCCGCTGCCGGGGCCGGCGTGTCATCCATCGCCCTGCACGGGCGCACGGCAGCCGAGTTCTACTCCGGCCACGCCGACTGGTCGGCCATCGAGAAGCTCAAGAATGCCATCAGCGACGTGCCGGTACTCGGCAACGGCGACATTTGGTCAGCCGACGACGCCCTGCGCATGGTTCGTGAGACCGGATGCGACGGTGTCGTTGTCGGGCGCGGATGCCTGGGCCGTCCGTGGCTGTTCGGCGACCTCGCTGCGGCGTTCCGCGGCCAGCAACTCAAAGCCGAACCCGGCCTCGGCCAGGTCATCAACGCCTTCCGCCGCCACGCTGAACTGCTCACCGAATACTTCGATAGTGAAGACCGCGCCTGCCGCGACATCCGCAAGCATGTTGCCTGGTATTTCAAGGGCTACCCGGTGGGCGGCGACCTGCGCGCGAGTCTCGCCATGGTGCAATCCCTGGCGCAGCTCGACGACCTGCTCGGTACCCTCGACGCCTCGTTGCCCTACCCGGGCGCCGATGTCGAGGGGCCGCGTGGTCGCGCGGGAACACCGAAGAAACCGTCGCTGCCCGAGCATTGGCTCGAGTCGCAGGATCTTGTCGGTGCGCAACGACTGAATCTGACCGAGGGCGAAGGGGATACCAGCGGTGGCTAACAAAACCGGATATAGCGAGACCGACGAGGCGCGTTGGCTTCCCGAGGAGCATTATTCGCGGCGCAGCGACTTCGCGCGCGACCGGGCACGCCTGCTGCACTCGAGCGCGCTGCGCCGCCTCGCGGCCAAGACGCAGGTGCTCAGTCCAACGGCGGGGCTGGACTTCGCCCGAAATCGGCTCACCCACTCGCTCGAGGTCGCTCAGGTCGGGCGAGAAATTGCGTCGCGCCTCAACGTCGACCCCGACATCGTCGATACAGCCTGTCTCGCACACGACATCGGGCATCCGCCCTTTGGGCACAACGGCGAGAAGGCACTCAGCCTGTGGTCCGAAGACATCGGCGGTTTCGAGGGCAATGCCCAGACCCTGCGTCTGTTGACCCGGCTGGAACCCAAGGTGTTCGGGCCCGATGGTCACAGCTACGGCCTCAACCTCACCCGAGCCAGCCTCGACGCGAGCTGCAAATACCCCTGGCCCGAGAGCTCCTCGGTCTACGACCCGAGTGGGCGCGCCAAGTTCGGGTTCTACCAGGACGACATCGCCGCGTTCGAGTGGCTGCGCGCCGGAGCGCCCGACCGCCGGCTCTGCATCGAAGCACAGGTGATGGATCTCTCCGACGACATCGCATACAGCGTGCACGACTTTGAAGACGCAATCGTCAACGGCTACGTCGACGTGGCCGCCCTGAGCAGTCGCACCGATCATGACGAACTCCTCGCCACCATGTCCGAGTGGATCGGCGACGCCACCAGCGCCGACGACCTCGCCACCGCATTCAACCGCCTCGACTCTCTCGATGGCTGGATGGAGTCGTGGACCGCCGGACGCCGCGACCAGGGTCGCCTCAAGAACCTCACGAGCCAGCTCATCGGTCGTTTCAGCGGTGCAGCTGTGCACGCCACCAAGGAGGCGCACCCCGGCGCGAATATGCTGCGCTTCGGGGCTAACGTGGTCGTGCCGCGCGAGATCCAGGCCGAAATCGCGGTGCTCAAAGGCATCGTGGCGGCATTTGTGATGACCCGCAACACCCGCAAGCCCATCTACGTGCAGCAGCGCCAGGTGCTCACCATGCTGGCTGAAACCCTGCACCAGTCTGGCGACGAGCACCTTGACCCGGGCTTTCGCGAAGACTGGCATGCTGCCACCGATGATGCCGCCCGAAAGCGCGTTATCGTCGACCAGGTCGCCAGCCTCACCGACCAGTCAGCACTGGCTTGGTACGAGCGACTGGTGCAGGGCTAAAACACCCCCCTCCCGACACCCCCCTGTGGACGGGGCCCGGGCCCGGATCGCGGGCCCAGTCTATAAACTGGGCCCGCGGTCCGAACATGGGCCCGGGGACCGGGCGACGGAGCCCGTCGCCCCGGGACGATAGAATTTAGGCATGGCTGGACTGATTCGACAAAGTGATATCGAAGAGGTCAAGGCCCGCACCAATATTGCCGACATCGTCGGTGATTACGTCACCCTGAAGTCCGCGGGTGTCGGCTCGATGAAGGGTCTCTGCCCCTTTCACGACGAACGCAGCCCGAGCTTTCACGTACGTCCCCAGGTGGGTTTCTACCATTGTTTCGGTTGTGGTGAGAGCGGTGATGTTTACTCCTTCCTGCAGAAAATGGACCACGTCAGCTTCAGTGAGGCCGTCGAACGCCTGGCCGGTCGGGTCGGCCTCGACCTGCACTACGAAGACGGTTCCGGCGCAGCTCCCGACCACGGTAATCGTGCCCGACTGCTCGCTGCCAATCAGGCAGCATCCGATTTCTTCAGTGAGCAGCTCGGCAGTGCGGGTGCCGAGGTCGGCCGCGCTTTCTTGGGCCAACGCGGATTCGACGCCAACGCCGCAACTCGATTCGGGGTTGGGTTCGCTCCGAAAAGTTGGGACGAATTAACCAACCACCTGCGTGGTCGCGGGTTTACCACCGAAGAACTCACGCTCTCTGGCTTGGTCTCCAGTGGCGACCGCGGCATTTACGACCGCTTCCGTGGTCGCCTGGTGTGGCCGATTCGAGACATCACCGGACAGACCATCGGCTTCGGCGCCCGCAAGCTGCTCGAGGACGACAAGGGCCCCAAGTACCTCAATACGCCCGAGTCTCCCGTGTACCACAAGGCCCAGGTGCTCTATGGCCTCGACCTGGCCAAACGTGATATATCGCGCAGCCACCAGGTCGTGGTTGTCGAGGGCTACACCGACGTCATGGCCTGCCACCTGGCCGGAATCACCACGGCCGTCGCTACCTGTGGCACCTCATTCGGTGTCGACCACATCAAGGTGCTGCGCCGTGTGCTCGGTGACGATTCGGGAGTTGGCGAGGTCGTTTTCACATTCGACCCGGATGCCGCCGGCCAGAAGGCCGCGATGCGCGCCTTCAGCGAAGAGCAGCGGTTCTCCGCCCAGACCTATGTGGCCGTCGGCCCGGAAGGACTCGACCCCTGCGACCTGCGGCTGCAACGCGGTGACGACGCCGTACGGCGGCTGGTCGACTCGAAGAAGCCCATGTTCGAGTTCATGATTCGGCAGATTCTCTCGCAGTACAATCTCGACACCGTAGAGGGCCGAACGGCGGCCCTGCGTGCCGCGGCCCCCGTGGTCGGCGATATTCGCGATCCAGTGCTGCGCCCCGGTTACACCCGTGAACTCTCCCGCATGCTGGGAGTCGACATGGGCGAAGTGGCCAAGGCGGTGACGAACGCCCAATCCGGGGCACGCGCCGCGGCGAGCGGCGTACCGAACGCGCCGCGCCACGCCGGCACGATCGAAGTCCTGCCTGAGCGCCCGTTCTCGCTGGTCGAATTGCCCGGCGACCCGGTCACCCGGCTCGAGCGCGACGGCCTCATGGCGATGCTTCAGCGACCGACACTGATCGGCAGAGACATCCTTGACAGCGCGGTGCAGACATCCTTTGCGAACACGTCGCTCGCGGTCGTGCGCGATGCCATCGCCGCGAGTCTCGCTCATTTCGACGCGCCAGACTGGCTCGAGCGGGTGGTCTCCGAGGTGCCTGACACCTTCAAGAACCTCGTGCAGGAGCTCGCCATGGCGAATCTCCCCGAGCGCACCGAGAAAGATGTCGCCCGTTACGTTCGCGACATCACGATCGTGCTCATTGACAAAGACCTGCTCAGGCTCAAGGCAGAATTACTCGGGCGCCTCCAGCGAGCGGATGCCGCCGACACCGAGATGTACCGCGCTCTTCAGCGCGAACTCGTGCGGGTCGAGGCCGAGCGCCGCGCCCTTCGCGAAGAATGACTGTGCAACCGGCATTTTTCGCATCCTCGCCAGCAAATCGCAACAAGGACCTTCACCCTGCAACACGTGAGGCCGAGTTTGTTGCAGATCTGTAAAGAAGCTGCGACAGATCGTTGCTATCTGCTAATTCTGTGCTACCTCTTGGCTAACCGCAAGGAACAGCTGCGCTCTTTTCGAGCGTTCCTGATCTAAGAACTTCTAGAGGAAGAGGACGACGGATATGACATCCGCATTCACTAACGGCAAGCGCGCTCTCGCTGCCACAGCCGGACTGACCGCTGCGGCGCTCGTTCTGGCCGGCTGCGCTTCGGGCGGTTCTACCCCCAACGCCGGGGGCACCATCATCCTCGGTACGACCGACAAGGTCACCACCCTCGACCCCGCTGGTTCCTATGACGCTGGATCGTTCAATGTTCAGCTGCAGGTGTTCCCCTTTCTCATGAACACGCCGTACGGCAGCTCCGAGGTCGAACCCGACATTGCCACCAAGGCGGAGTTCACCTCGCCGACGGAATATACCGTCACCCTCAAGCCTGACCTCACCTGGGCCAACGGCAATGCCCTCACCTCATCGGACGTGAAATTCAGCTTTGATCGCCAGCTCGCGATCGCTGCCGATAACGGCCCGTCATCGCTTCTCTACAACCTTGCGAGCACCGCGGCCGTGGACGATACCACGGTTGTTTTCACCCTCAAGGCTGCCAACGATCAGATCTTCCCCCAGATCCTGTCGAGCCCGGCCGGTCCCATTGTCGACGAAGACTCCTTCTCGGCCACGGAACTGACCGCCGACGACGACATCGTCGCCGCCAAGGCCTTCGCCGGACAGTATGAAATCGCGAGCTACGACTTCAATAACATCATCTCGTATAAGAAATTCGAGGGGTACCAGGGGCTTTGGGGCGCCGCGAAGAACGACGGCGTCAACGTGAAGTACTTCACCGACTCGTCTAACCTCAAGCTCGAGGTTCAGGAGGGCAGCGTGGACGTCGCCCTGCGCAGCCTGTCAGCTACCGATATTGACGACCTCCGCGGCAACGACAATGTGTCTGTTCTGGACGGCCCCGGTGGTGAGATCCGGTACATCACCTTCAACTTCAATACGCAGCCGTACGGAGCGACGACCGCCGAGGCCGACCCGGCTAAAGCACTGGCGGTGCGTCAGGCAGTGGCAGATATCGTCGACCGCGGCGAGCTCGCCGACCAGGTCTACAAGGGCACATACACCCCGCTGTATTCCTATGTTCCCAATGGCTTGACCGGTGCGAACGAGTCCCTCAAGGGCCTCTACGGCGACGGATCGGGTGCGCCTGACCTCGACAAGGCTAAAGCGACCCTGGAGGCCGCCGGAGTCAGTGTTCCAGTCGACTTCAGCCTGCAGTACAACACCGACCACTACGGTCCCGGATCGAGCGATGAGTACGCGCTGATCAAGGATCAGCTTGATTCGTCCGGCCTGTTCAACGTCTCCCTGCAGTCGACCGAATACGTGCAGTACGTCAAGGACCGTACCACTGACGTGTACCCCGCGTACCAGCTCGGTTGGTTCCCGGACTACACCGACGCCGACAACTACCTGACACCGTTCTTCCTGACCAACAACTTCATCAAGAACCACTACAGCGACCCGGAAGTCAACGACTTGATCCTGAAGCAGGCCGTCACGGTTGACCCGGCAGAGCGCACCGCGCTCATCAGTGAGATCCAGGACAAAGTCGCAGCCCAGCTGTCGACTCTCCCGCTGCTGCAAGGTTCACAGGTCGCGGTGACCGGTACGGACATCACCGGCACCAAGGACACACTCGACGATTCGTTCAAGTTCCGCTACGGAGCGCTCTCCAGGGGATAATCGGCACGTCGGATAAAGTTTAATAGTTAGACCACCGGGGGTGTTCAGCGCGAATTCGCTGGATGCCCCCGATTCTTTTGCAATCGTGAGGTAGTTATGTCCACTGTGGCTCTGAAGCCATCCGCGCCGACCGGCGGACGCGCTTCGAAGAAGAAAACCAGTCAGGGCGGCGGAATCGGTCGATATCTGCTGATTCGGTTTCTTCTGATCATTCCCACGATATTCATCCTGGTCACCATGGTGTTCTGGCTCATGCGCGCAACGGGCGACCCCATCACTGCTGCTCTTGGTGGCCGTCTTGCGCCTGATCAGCTCGCCGAACGCATCCACGAGGCTGGCTACGACCGCCCTATCCTGGTGCAGTATTTCGAATACCTCGGTCACATCTTCACCGGCAATTTCGGCACCACGATCAGCACCAACCGGCCAGTCTCCGAGGTTCTCCTCACCTACGGGGCGGCGACTGCTGAGCTGGTCTTTTATTCCCTCCTGGTGGCACTCATCGTCGGAATCCCGCTCGGCATGGTCGCGGCTTACTGGCGCGACAAGGCACCGGATGCCGTCCTGCGCGTGTTCGCCATCCTCTGCTACGCCACACCGGTATTCTTCGCCGGACTCCTGCTCAAGCTGGTCTTCGCCGTGTGGCTGAAGGTGTTACCCGTAGCAGGGAGAGCAACGACCGGCTCCGAACTGCAAATGGGGTTCCTGCCCGATAAGACCGGTGTCTACACGATCGACGCTCTGCAGACCGGCGACCCCGCGGTCTTCGGGGATGTTCTGGCCCACGCTGTGCTCCCCGCGCTGGCCCTGGGGCTGCTGACGGCCGGAGTGTTCCTCCGGCTCGTGCGCACCAACGTCATCGGCACTCTGGGCACCGACTATGTGGATGCCGCCCGCTCGCGCGGTGTCAATGAATTTCGTCTGGTGAGCAAGCACGCCTACCGGCCAGCCCTCATCCCCATCATCACCGTCATCGGCCTGCAGATCGCACTACTGCTCGGTGGCGCAGTACTGACCGAAACCACCTTCGAGTGGAAGGGACTGGGATTCATCCTCATCGAATTCATCAAGGCTCGCGACTTCGTGGCCGTGCAGGGCATCGTCGCACTGCTCGCCGTCATCGTTGCCCTGTCCAACTTCATCGTGGACATCATCGCCGCGCTCATCGACCCGAGAGTGCGGTACTGACCATGACTGTTGAAACCACGCGCCCCAAAGCTCCGCTCTGGACCCGCCTGCCCGTCGTGCATCAACTCCGCCAGAGCGTCGGACTGCAACGCGGCATGCTCGTGGCCGGCCTCGTCATCACCGGCGTCTTCATTCTGACCGCAATCTTCGCGCCACTGCTCGCGCCGTACGGCTACAGCCAGCTGCGCGATGACAGCGGCCCTTTCGGCGCCCAGCAGGCGCCCGGCGGCGCACACCTGCTCGGTACTACCGTCGGCGGCTACGACGTGTTTTCCCGTGTTATCTGGGGCTCGCAGACCGCGATCACCGTGATGGTCATCGCCATCGTGCTCTCGATCTTCGCCGGCGTAGCCCTCGGCCTCGTCTCCGGTTACTTCGGCGGATGGCTCGACCGGGTGCTGGTCGTCATCTGCGACGCCGTTTACGCCTTTCCGGCGCTGCTGCTGGCGATCGTCATGGGCATCGTCATCTCCGGCGGCCGCTCCGGCCTGTGGGGTGGAATCTTCGCCGCCGCGATCTCGATCACCGTTGTCTTCATTCCGCAGTACTTTCGAGTGATCCGCGCCGAAACCGTGCGCATCAAGGCTGAGGCCTACGTGGAGTCGGCCCGGGTGCTCGGTGCGAGCAACGGACGCATCATGTTTCGCCACGTTTTGCGCAACGCCACGCGAACATTGCCCCTCATCTTTACGCTGAACGCTTCCGAGGCGCTGTTGACATTGGCGGGCCTCGGCTTCATCGGCTTCGGCATCGAGCCATCCTCGGCCGCCGAGTGGGGGTACGACCTGAACAAATCGCTGTCCGACGTCTCAAGCGGTATCTGGTGGACCAGCCTGTTCCCGGGGCTTGCGATCGTGCTTGTCGTTCTCGGCATCACCCTGGTCGGCGAAAGCCTGAACGACCTCGCCGACCCACGACTGCGCAGTCGACGTGCTCCAGGCAACACCGTTAACGGCGGCGCCGCCACCAGCGTCGTCCCCGGCGGAACCCTCAATGCCGGACCTGGCGGTATCGACGGGCTTGAGGCCCGCTCGCCGGCTTTCGACCAACACCAGAACGACGACCCATTCGAGGCCAAATAATGAGCTCCCTGCCCGACGTCGTCCGCATCGACAACCTCAATGTGACCTTTGCCACCGATGGCGGAGCGGTCACGGCCGTCGACGGGGTCAGCCTGCGCGTCGCCCCCGGTGAGGTTCTCGCCATCGTGGGGGAGAGCGGCAGCGGCAAGACCGTTACCGCCAAGACCATTCTGGGCCTGCTCCCGGAAACGGCGATCGCCCATGGCGCCGTGATTCTCAGCAGCAAGGACGGCTCCACGTTCAATGACGTGCTCTCCGTGAGCAAGCAGAAGCTGCGCCAGCTGCGGGGAACGGATGTCTCCATGGTTTTTCAGGAGCCGTCTACAGCGCTGAACCCCGTGTACACCGTCGGCTGGCAGATCGCGGAGGGCATTCGGGCCCATGGTGAGTTCAGCCGCAAAGAAGCCCGCGCCAAGGCGATTGAGATTCTCGGCCGGGTCGGAATCCCCGACCCGGAGAGCCGCGTCGACTACTATCCACACCAGTTCTCGGGCGGGCAGAAACAGCGCGTGGTCATCGCCATGGCCCTCGTGCTCGACCCCGGGCTGATCGTCGCCGATGAACCGACCACGGCCCTCGACGTGACGGTGCAGGCCGAGATTCTCGACCTGCTGCGACGCTGCCGCGACGAGTTCGGCAGTGCGATTGTGCTGATCACCCACAACATGGGCGTGGTCGCCGACCTCGCCGACCGCGTCGTCGTCATGTACGAGGGCAAAATTGTCGAAGAGGCCCCCGCTCAGGCTCTGTTCTCTAATCCGCAGCACGAGTACACCAAACGACTGCTCGGCTCGGTGCCGCACGTCGGTCAGGGCACAGCGCGGGCTACCGCAAGGCTTGAGGCTCGCGAGGCTGACTGGGCAGCAGCTAAGCCGGTCGTTGTCGCCGACAACCTGAAAATTCAGTACCCAGGTCGGCTCGGCAAACCTGGTTTCACCGCCGTCGATGGAGTGAGCTTCACCATTCGTCCCGGCGAGGTACTCGGCCTGGTCGGTGAGAGCGGATCGGGCAAGACCACGATCGGTCGCGCCATGGCCGGACTGACCCGGGTGACTGGTGGATCCCTCACCGTGCTCGGCCATGAGATGAATGGGTTCAAGGAACGCGCCTTCAAGAAGGTGCGCAGTGACATCGGTTTCATCTTTCAGGACCCGGCATCGAGCTTCAACCCGCTACTCACGATCGCTGAGTGCGTGGCCGAACCGCTCGTCGTACACGGGCGAGCAGCCAACCCCCGTGCCGCCCGTAGGCGCGTCAACGAGCTGCTCGAGGCGGTCCAGCTGCCGCGCGCATTCGGTGACCGCTACCCGCACGAGCTCAGCGGTGGACAGCGTCAGCGTGCGAGCCTGGCCCGCGGACTCGCGCTGGAGCCGAGCCTGCTCATCGCGGACGAACCGACCAGCGCGCTCGACGTGTCGGTGCAGTCGAAGGTGCTCGAGCTCTTCGCCGAGCTGCAGAAAGAGTTCGGCTTCGCTGCGCTGTTCATCAGCCACGACCTTGCCGTCGTCGATATTCTCGCCGACCGCATTGCCGTGCTCTACCAGGGAAAACTGGTCGAGGAAGGAACCGGCGCCGAAGTACTCGGTGCCCCGAAGGATGCCTACACCCAGCGGCTGCTGGCGTCGCTGCCGGTTCCTGATCCGGCGGCGCAGGCTCTGCGGAGGGATGAACTCCGCATCCTGCGTGCGGCAGGATAGATCTGATGAGGCATGGCGCAGCATCCGTTCCCCCGATTCAAACGAGCGATCTGACCATCGAATACCCGCCGCACGGGGCGAGCCCGGCGTTCGTTGCGGTGCACGGGTTCACCCTGCGCATCGCACCCGGGGAAGTCGTGGGTCTGCTCGGTGAGAGCGGCTCAGGCAAGAGCACCCTCGCCCGGGTGCTCTCCGGTGACGCCTTCGTGAACGATGCCGCCGGCATCCGTCCGCAAATCACCGGGGGAGAGGCGACCGTGCTCGGGTTCGAGCTGCGCCATATCAGCAAACGCAAGCTGAGCCGGCTCACCTTCGGAGTGGGGCTGCTGGCCCAGGATGCCGCCGATACCCTGCCGTCGACCATGACAGTGGCCGAGATTGTCGCCGAACCGGTACTCGAGCGGGATCGACGCTATAACCGTCGTGAGCTCGGCGCCCAGGTGGCTACCATGATCGATGCGGTGCGCCTGCCGCTGGCTCTTCTCAGTCAGTATCCCTATGAGCTCTCCAGCGGTCAACGACAGCGGGTAGCGCTGGCCCGGGCGCTCGTATTCGGTCCGGCCCTGTTGATCGCTGACGAGCCCACAGCGGGCGTTGATGTACTGGTACGGGACGCCGTGATTGACCTGATCAGCGAGCTGCAGCAGGAACGATCCTTTTCCGCGCTCGTGATCAGCTCCGACCTGGCCGTGCTGCAGCGGGTCGTCAATCGCATCGGTGTCATGCACCAGGGCGTGCTGGTCGGTCTCGGCACCATCGACGACGTCTTTCGAGACCCCTGGCACCCGTATGTCCGTGGACTCGCCGCAGCCTTGCAGCCTCCCGCAGACACTGCCGTCGTCGTCGATGATGTGCGCAGCGTCGAGGTTGGCGACATCAGCGGTGAAACCGGTGGCGTAGCCGGGAACTGATCTGGGTCGCGATCGATCGCATCCGCTGTGAAGCACGATTGGTCGCGACCGGTCCGACACGCCCGACCGGCTTTTGGAGCACCAGACTGCTCAACTGTTGCCCGTGGCCCATATTTCGTGGCCTGCAAAGGCTTTTCGGTGGTCAAAATGAGAACTTAGAGCCAATCGGCAGTCGTCGTGGTTTTGGCACATCAAGAAATCTTGGTAAAGTAACAACGCTGTTCCAGTATTCCTCGATAGCTCAATTGGCAGAGCAGCGCACTGTTAATGCGCAGGTTCTTGGTTCGAGTCCAAGTCGGGGAGCGAAAGGCCACTCAGGGCTCCACCCCGGGTGGCCTTTTTTGTCGCTACGTTTTTGTTTCGACAGAAGGTTTTTTCACCTCTTAACATGCGCCATGGTTTCGGCACAAGAAACGGCGGTCAGCAGTGGATTTCTCGCAACTTCTGGTACCGGCACTCGGCGTACTATCCGGGGCGCTGCTCGTGTTGTGGACCATCTCGTTGCTGCGCTCACGTCGAGTCATCTTCGATCGCAATGCCGCTGAACGTGTGCGCATTGAACTCGAGCTCTCCCTCGCCGAGCAACAGGGGCGCCTGGCCATCATTCGGGAGTTGCAGGATGGCGCAGTGCTCACGATTGCCCGCCTCGTCACGCGGGCCGAGGGCGCCCGCTACATGGCGGAGAGCGATCCGTCAACGGCCGTGCGCGCCGCCACGGCGCTCGTTGATGATGGCCGGGTGGCCCTCGCTGACATGCGTCGCGTGCTGACAATCGTGCGCGAGGGCGAAACGGTCGGAGCCTTACAGCCGGGCCCGCAGTCAACCCGCGACCTGTTTCGCGTGATGCGTGACGCCGGTCTGGTGGTCGGTTTCATCGAATCGGGCGAACGATTCGCGCTCAAGGCTGGTGCGGAGCTGGCCATCTTCCGAATTCTGCAGAGCGCCCTCTCAAACGCGCTCAAGCACGGCGGCGTTGGAACTGAAGCGCGCGTGTCGTTCACCTGGACCAGGGACGGCCTGCAATTGCTCGTCGACGATGACGGTATCCGCGCCGCAGCCCGTCGGGACGGCAAGGAAGCTGGCGAACAGGCTGCACGCACCCCGTACACGATCGAGGACGACCTCAAGGCCCTCAGCGAGAGCATCGCCGGTCCCGGCATCACGCAGATGCGGGAGCGCGCGCAGCTCTTCGGTGGTGTCTTCAACGCCGGAACGGTACCCGGGCTGGGTTTCTCGGTGTCGGCCGTGTTCCCATCCCTGCGCTTTCACAACGGCGTGCACGGTGTAGATCTCAGCCGGTGACCTCGGTACCGCTCACGGTGCCTGATACTCGTGCTGGGGCGTTACCCCTCGAGGTTGTCGACCCCCGGGGTCCAGCTCAGGCCGGGCCCGCCCCAACTCTTCTTACGTTCGATCTTGGCCGCCGCCTTCGCGTAGACGTGCTCGAGGCGGTCAACATATAGGGTGCCGTCGAGGTGGTCGTACTCGTGCTGAAAAATACGGGCGAGCCAGCCGTCCGCTCGAATCTCAAAGGGCTTTTGCTCGGCGTCGACAGCGCGCAGAATGGCCGACTCTGCCCGTTTCAGTGGAAAACGTTCGCCCGGAAATGACAGGCATCCTTCGTCTTCGTCGACATCTTCGTCGTCAACGGGCTCGGCCGACACCGGTGTGATCCAGAGTTCAGGGTTGATCGCGACGCCCCGCCAGGACAGGTCATCGTCGTCCTGGTAGCTGTAGGTGAAGATGCGCAGCCCGACTCCCACCTGCGTGGCAGCGAGACCGACCCCCGGCGCAGCATCCATCGTCTCGAACATGTCCTTCACCAACGCGCGCAAATCGTCGTCGAAATCGACGACGGGAGCAGCGGGGGAGTGGAGAACGGGGTCACCTGAAATTACTATCGCGAGTACGGCCATTCCTCCAGAATATCGTCAAGCTTGTCGATAGGGTCGTCAAGTGACTCCTGACCTAACCGATCTGGCGACAGAAATCGCCATTGATCCGCGGCAGGCCATCGGCATTCCGCTGGCCTTGGTCGGCGCCGTCTTTCTCTCCCTCGGCGCTCAATTTCAGCATCGCGGCGTGAATAAGGTCGAGGCGCGCACCAAAGCAGTCACCGGCGGGCTCAGCGCGCGTCAGCTCACCCTGCTGCTAGCCCGGCCGTCCTGGGTGTTTGGATCTCTTATGCTCGGCCTGGCTGTTGTGTTCCAACTGACGAGCCTTGCCTTCGCGCCCATCATCGTCGTGCAGCCGCTCGGGGCGGTCGCCCTCGTCATCACCGCCGTTCTGAACGCCCGAGTCAGCAAGGTCAAGCTCAATCGGGCGAGCATTATCGCCATCTCTATGTGCGTGGGCGGGGTAGGCCTGTTCGTGACCGTGGCAGCGTTCACCGCCGTCGACAAGCCGGTCACCGACCAAAACCTGGTGACAATCCTCATCGTTCTCGCTGTCGTTCTGTTGGCCTTTGCGCTTGCCTTCGGGTTTCTCCGCCGCCGGTCGCAGGCAATTTTCTACATTCTCGGTGCCGGCGTGCTCTACGGATTCGTAGCGACGTTGGCCAAGGTCGTCATCAATCGCACCCAGAACGGAAACTTTGATTGGCTTACGTTGACGTGCGTGCTCGGCCTACTGCTCGCCGCTGTGCTGGGAGCGTACTTCGTGCAGAACGCCTACGCGTCGGGACCACCGGATCTCGTGATTGCAGGGCTCACTGTTGTCGACCCGCTCGTCGCTGTCGGCATTGGAATTATCGTGCTGGGCGAAGCCAGCCAGGCACCGCCCGCAGCTGCCGTCGCCTTCGTCGTGGCCGGGGCAATTGCCATTTGGGGCGTTTTTCTGCTCGCGCGCTACCACCCCCAACTCGACCGCTGACTCGCGAAGAATTTTGGGCCGCCGCGGTGCGGGACACCGCTCGGTAGGCACGGTTTAGAATAGGGTTCGAGTGCACCGCGTCATTTCTAGCGAGTGCTCTTGAGATTTCCTGCCGGATGATGATCTCCGGCCCAACAACGTAGGGACCACTCCACTTGTCAGATTCGACCGACTTGCTGAGCAGCCCAACCCCGGGCAATGCGCCCGAGCGCGCCGCGAGTGTGCCGTCTGAAAAGCCGCGGATTCGTGTTCTCATCGCCGCCGACACTTTTGCACCCGATGTGAACGGTGCTGCTCGATTTGCCGAGCGACTGGCCGCCGGCCTGGTGGCACGCGGCCACGAAGTTCAGATCATGGCTCCCGCGGCGTCGCGCAAGCACGGCAGTTGGACCGAAATGCACGAGGGACAGCCGATGGTGGTGCATCGCCTGCACAGCTGGCGCTGGTACCCGCACGACTGGTTACGCTATGCCCTGCCCTGGCTGATTCGTGGTGAAAGCCGGCGCATTCTCGACTCGTTCCATCCTGACGTCGTGCACTTTCAGTCCCACATCAACGTCGGCCGCGGTGTTTCGATCGAAGCGGCCAAGCGCAACATCCGCCTGGTGGGCACGAACCACTTCATGCCCGAGAACATGGTGAAGTTCTCCCTCGTGCCGGTCGGCTTGCAAGATCGCGTTATCAAGGCCGCCTGGCGTGCCGCCCGGCGCACGTTCGGCCGCGCCGCAGCCGTCACTACCCCGACCATACGGGCCGCACAATTTTTGGAGAAATACACCGGTCTCACCGGTGTCCATGCGATCTCCTGCGGAATCGACGCTGACAACTACTCACCGAACTTCGAGCCGCGAACAAAGAACCGAATCCTATTCGTCGGTCGCGTCACCGGAGAGAAGCAGATCGACGTGCTCCTGCAGGCGGCAGCGCTGCTGTCACCCGACCTCGACGCCCGGGTCGAGATTGTCGGCGGGGGCGACCAGAAACGCAACCTGGAGCACCTGGCCGACACGCTCGGCATCCGCTCCCGTGTCACGTTCACCGGCTATGTGACGGATGACGAACTGCGCGCGGCGTACTCACGGGCTACGGTTTTCGCCATGCCGTCCATTGCCGAGCTGCAGAGTATCGCCACGATGGAGGCCATGGCGTCGGGATTGCCAATTGTGGCCGCCGATGCAATGGCGCTTCCACATCTCGTTCATGACCGGGCCAACGGGTACCTGTTCAAGCCGCGCGATGCGCGGGATCTGGCGGACAAACTGACCCTGGTGCTGACGGCTACCCCAGAACGCCTGGAGGCACTCAAGCGGGAGTCACTCAAGCTCATTGCCGCGCATGACATCAAGCGCACTTTGAACACGTTCGAATGCCTGTATCGTGGGGAGCCGGTGAGCGATCTGGTTACCAACGGGGTTTCGTCGCAGACGCCGGGATAGTCACGTATTTGTGGGTACGACCGTGTGGTCGTTCTCTTTGGGGCGGTAGCTCAGCTGGTTAGAGCAGCGGACTCATAATCCGTCGGTCCCGGGTTCAAGTCCCGGCCGCCCTACTGTAAATTTGATCTGATCAGGGTTTTAATTTGGTGGAAATCGTCGAGATTCGACTATAGGAACATCGGTCCCGGGTTCAAATCCCGAGCATCTCGACAAAACAGTACCTGATCTAGCCTTCTGTTCGCTTGCGACCGAGTCAACATTAGTGAATTTTGCTTTGGTCCCGGATTCGAGTCCCCGCATCGATTGCGGAATTCCATCTGATCAGGAATCTTCCGTCGGTAGAGGCGCGACGAGATGTGATGCGATTCACGTTTATTCAACGTTAATTCTTAAAAAACTGCCTATTGTGGGCGTTTACGCAAACAGGGCTCGACCCATTTTGAGTGGCGCAGAGAGACCTCGATCGTTCTCGGTTGAGGGGATCAAACGCTTCCTCAGATTCGGCAGTGATGCGAACGCACGACGGGCGAGTTTGCCGAATAGTTCGGCGTCCATGCTCAAGTGGGTCAGCTCGTTCCCGTCGTCAACGACCGCGAAGGAAAGCGATGATGGCTGGGCGACCTCGACTGCCGGTCAGCACGTTCGGCTCGATCAAGACAACCGCACTTGGAGCACCGAGCAACGCGACTACTGACGTTCGCTGGCACTTTCCCGGTGTTCATTGCCAAGAAGGGCCCGCTTCAGGTGCGAAGCCGGTCGGCGTGTTGCACCCAGCACGGTCGAGGTCGTGACTCGGACAGACGCCGACCCTCGGATTGGGGGCTAACGACGAGCGATCTAGGTGTCAGCAATAAGTTAAACATAGAAAAGCTTGTGAGTTGAGGACTTCTCGAATGCGAGCATCGCATCGGTCGGAGCCTCCAGCCTGGCTTGGGCACCCAAGAAATGAAGCCAGCCGAATTCGGCAAGTAGCAAGGATTGCATCCAGATCAAAGGAGACTCATGAAGAAAATTACGTTCGCGCTCGTAACCGGTATCTTGCTCTCGAGCTTTGTGCTCACAGGATGCAGTTCAGCTGCGCCTGGTGTCGATGACGGCGCAGCGCCAGCCGCCGACGTAGCCACATCCGAGGCGGCGACAGCGACAAACAACACCGTGACTTACGAAGTGACCAGCGACGCTGCCACTGCTGGCAACATCTCATATCTGACGTTCAACGACGGTAGCTCGGGCCAAGAGCAGGCCACCGAGGCGCCTCTACCCTTCACAAATGAAGTGACTCTCGAAGACGGTGGTTTGTTCTCGTCTAGCATCTTCTCGCTTGTCGCACAGGCGTCAGCAGAGGCAACAACGATTTCATGCAAGATCACCGTCAACGGAGAAGTCATCGCTGCCCAAACTTCCAGTGGTGCCTAGCCGTCGTCACTTGCTCCGGCAGTAGCAAGTAGCCAACGTCATAGGCATACGCCCTCTTCCTGACTTCCCTCGGGAAGGGGGGTGTAAACCCAGCCATCTCGGGTGCTTTCGCAATAGGTATAAATATCGGGCCAGAAATGCTGATATTTTCGTTCTCGGATCACGCTGGCACCGGGGTAGACGCACAAACTATGCGTGCGGTCATGGCAGTCGACAGCTGATTTCGGACCCGCAGCCCTTGACAGCTTCACCTCGCCGGGCCTTCCTGTCCTCCCCAACGCCGCACAATTCGCCGGCATCGTTAAAGACGCCCTCATGCAAGCCCACACAGCCAACAGTGTCGTCCGCTCGCGTCGCTCTGCCTCGCCATGGAGGCCATCTTGTACGCACGAGCTATCGAGATAGTCGCAGAGCGGATGCACCGGGTCGAACTGCTGACGTCGCGGCCGCTGTGCGGAGTGCGAAGGCTGAGGTGCGGCGGGAAGAGCGGCAGCAGTAGATGGATGAGCTCATGAAGGCCATCGTGGTGCATTTTCACCAAGACAGTGGGCGGTTGGAAGCCAAGGCAGAGATGGAGAACCGGGCGCGGGCACATCGGGGGATGCCGCGGGTGCCGGCCGAGTCGTTGGTGGTGCAGCTTGCGCTGCAAGACGTCATCGAGCGTGTGCCCACGAGCAGGTTGACCAAAGCGGATGCTCGGACCGCCGCCCGCATCGCGGGCCTGCACATCGCGACCTCGCTCGAATCTCGCGACGTGGTCGACCAATCGGTTCAGCGACGGGCGCTCTCGTCGTCGATGGCGACGAAGGAACGAGCAAACCGGGATCTTCCGAATACCGGTGCTGGATGAGGCGGAAACCACGCCAGGCGACTGCTCAAGCTCGTGAAGCGTCCATGCGCTCTGGGCTCCCAATGACCGACCTCTGATGCGTTGCTTCCGCGTTCACGGCGCTCGCCCGGCCGTGAACAGATACGCAATCATGGGTACGCTCGATGAGGTGCGTTTGCAGATCTTGTTGACGTGCCGCTCGGCGCGCACTGTCCCGTCGGGCTCGGCTTGAACGTGAAGGAAATACCGTGTCTGATCACGCAAGAATCAAGGGGCACACCGTGACCCGCACCGTGCACATCGAAGCCTCTCGCGCGCAGGTCTGGAAGGCGCTGACCGACCCCGAGGTGATGGTCAAATGGTTTGGCGACGGTGTGGGGTTCGCCGCGCTCGAGCCCGGTGCAACGGGCAGCATCGACTGGGATGACTACGGCAGCTTTCCGATTGAAATCACCGAGGTCGTTCCCGACGTCTCGTTCGGCTTCCGTTGGTCGGGAATCCCCGCCGATCAGCTCGATGAGTACTCGACGCACGTGCGCTTCACCATCGCCGATGCTGGTTCCGGGACGGATGTCACGGTCATCGAATCGGGCTTCGATACACTCCCCGGCGGAACCCGCTACCGTCGCGAACGTCTTGAGCAGAACCGAGAGGGCTGGGACGTCGAACTCGACGAGCTCGCGATCCTACTCGAAGGTGTCACCGAGTAGTTCACGACTACTGGGGAGTCGCACGACGAATTGGCCACGTTGCCCGGCCAGTAGGGGACAATTTGGCGCAGCAGGTCACCGACGCTATCGACGCTGCCCGCGCCAAAGCCGAGGGTGGGTCTGAAGCCCTCGGCCCCGGCCGCTGGCAGCACGAGGCCAGCTCGCGCCGCCGTGGGTTTCGTGGTCGGCTCGCCCTGAGCACCGTATCTGCGACCGGCAAGGCGCTGTGGCCGGGCGCCGCGATCGAGATCGGGTTGTTGCCTATCACCGCCTGGGCGCCATCGATGGCAGGCATGAGCGGCGCGGTGTTCGCTGCCATGATCGCGACCGTGCCGGCTTCGGCCATCCGATCACTGAACGCTCCCCGCGGCCAAAATGATCAGCGCTTCGCGTCACCAGCGTAGCCATGCCGTTCGCCCGCGCGCGATGCCGACCAGGCGCCGAAGCTGTGACCGGCATCGAGGATCACCCCGGTCGTCGACTCCTGCTCGACCTGCACCGCGTCGTCTCCGACTACGGCGTCGTTGCGCAGACGCTCGAGGTAGATGCCGAGGCGGGAGACACCGTGGGAGGGGGCTCCCGTGCAGGTCGGCGTCTGAGAGGCACTCGGCGTCTGTCACTGCGACTTCACCTACCCGGCCCTGCGCCATGAGGACGTCACGCATGGTCTCGCGCAGGCGCTCAGGCGCTCAGGTGCGACGGCGCCTGTAGTGCTCTATCCCTTTAGGCGGCCTGCGGTCGACCGCGCTTGGCAGCGGCAATCGCGAACATGCCGGCTGCGGCCAACACCTGCTCGGCGTGGGGCAGCAGCCTGCAGCCCTCCTCTGTCAGCGTCACGCGTCGTGCGCGGTGCGCGAGCTCGAAGCCGAGCGAGATCTCGAGCTGTTTGATCTGCAGCGACAGAGCTGGCTGCGTGATGAACAGGCTGGCAGCGGCTCGGCCGAAGTGCAGCTCAGCGGCGAGCGCGATGAAGCACTGCAGGCGCCAAAGGCTCACGTCGCAGCTCATACCGACACCGATTCGAGTCTGCGCGGACCGTCCACTAACTTGCCGTCCACGAGGTACTCGTCGGGCTTGAATCGGCCGCTCTCACGGCGGAACCTGGTCATGAAGTCCGGCCAGACCGTCGTTAGGCGGCCGTAGCGGTGATCGACGTACCAGGAGTAGCAGCCGCCGTTAAGCCACACGGTGTCTGCGGCACGCTCATCGATGGCGGCGACGAAATTGTCCTGTGCCTGCTGAGGGATCTCGATCGTGGACGCCCCAGTCGAGTCCATGAACTCGAGCGCGCCCAAGATGTACTGGATCTGAGACTCGACGACGTAGATGATCGAGCCGGCACCAAGGCCTGAGTTCGGTCCGTTCATGATGAACAGGTTCGGGTATCCGGCGACCGTCGAGCAGGCGTACGCCGCTCCACCCGAGGTCCATGACTCGGCCATTGAGCGGCCGTTCTCGTCGAAGATGCGATGCGTGATGGGCAGGTCGGCAGCCTCGAAGCCGGTGCCGAGCACGAGGGCGTCGAGCTCGATCTCGCCGTCATTGGTGATGATGCTGCGCTCCCTCACCTCGACGATGCCGCTGGTCTCAAGCGCTACGTTGTCCCGAAGAAAGGCCGGATAGTAGTCATTCGAGATGAGGATGCGCTTGCAGCCGATCATGTAGTCGGGCGTGAGCTTATGGCGCAGCTCGCCCTCTGGCACCTGCGCCGCCAGGTGGTCGAGCGCAGTGGTCTCGATTTTGGCGATGAAGTCAGCGATGCCACGGCGTTGTGGGAACCTTGCCTCGTTTCCCCAGAACAGCTCGTCGCGCAGTGCCTGCGCGGTCTCGGGCATGCGCCGGAACATTGACTTCTGCGCTGTCGTGTACACGTGGTCCACGCGGGGGATAATGTACGGTGCAGAGCGCTGGAAGACCGTCAGCTGCCCAGCGGTCTTCGCGAGCTCCGGCACGATCTGGATGCCGGATGCGCCGGACCCAATAACGCCGATGCTTTTGCCCTCCCGCTTGAACGAGTGATCCCACCGCGCCGAGTGAAACATCGGGCGCTCGAACTTCTCCAGCCCGGTGATGTTCGGAAGCTTTGGATCGGACAGGTGGCCGGCAGCCGTCACGACGAAGTCGGCCGTGAACGAGCCTGCCGAAGTCTCCAGCGCCCAGTGTGCCGCACGCGCCTGCCAGGTGCAGGAGAGCAGTTCGGCGCCGAAGCTAATGTGGGGCTGCACGCCCTCGTCGATCGACGCCTCTCGCAGATAGGCGTGGATCTCCGGTTGGGTGGCATATACGCGCGACCAGTCTGGGTTCGGGCGGAACGAGAAGGAGTAGAGGTGCGACTGGATGTCGCACGCGGCACCAGGATACGTATTGTCGCGCCAAGTACCGCCCACGTCGTCGGCCCGCTCCAACACGATGAAATCAGACTCTCCGCGCCGCCGCAGCTGGATGGCGAGCCCAAGGCCCGCGAAGCCGGAGCCGATGATTGCGATCTTCGCGTGCGTCGTCGTCGACTGGGGCTCGATGGTAGATGTCTGGTACATGATAGATCCTCGGCGTCTCTGGTCGTCAGGCGTGGTCATTGCGGATGATGGTGCCTGCCGGGTGCTCGTGCGGGTCGAGGGAGAAGTCGTCGACGACGACGGCGAGCTCGGCAGGCCGCTCGACAGAGACGGCATGGCCGCTCTCGATCTCCAGATAACGCGCATCCGCAATCGCGCCGAAAAGCATGCGGCTGTGATGTAGGGGCACCATATCGTCGTACCTGCAGCCGATGACGAGGGTGGGCACGTCGATGCGGCTGAGACCCAACTCGATGTCGATGTCGCGGTTGAGTCGCATGATCTGCACTGGGTAGGGCCGTGCCGCCGCTGCCTGTTGCAGCTCGCGCCAGTCGCGTTCGTTGCGGCCAACGAGGAAGCCGGCCGAATAGGCCATCAGCAGCGTGAGTTGGCAGAGCGCCTCGGGGTCAGCGTCGTGCAGTCGCAGCCATAGGTTGTTACGGAGAAGCTGGTGCCGATCGGTCTTCGACCAGCCGGCAACCAGCGAGAGCGAAGCGACGGCCGGAGGCCGCTCGGAGGCGTAGGCCGCTGCCACTACGGCGCCGAAGGAGTAGCCGACGAGCGCCACGGGACCTTCACCGGACGCGTGGTCCACGACAGCACGGAGCTGTGCAACGGCGTCCGCGAGCGTCAGATCTGCGTCATCAGCAGGCAGCTGCAGGTCGAAAGCGACCACCCGGCGGGTGAAAGTGAGGATGGGATAGACGGCCCAGAAGCTTCCGCGTGCGGAGCCGGAGCTGCCGTGCACGAGCACGATGGTCGCCGTGCTCGTCTCGTTGCCGCTGTCGTAGATCGGGATCACCCTACCCGCATGCTCGACGTACCCCGTCGGCTCGATCAGCAGCGGCTCGTGCAACGTGCCGTCGGCGTGCCACGCGCTCTGCCGTGGTTCTGTCAAATTCGTGACCATGGTCACCTCACTTCGTTGTGATTCGAATAATGAGAGCAGACTATCAAAATATGCTCTGCGTCGAGACTACATGCTTACCTAAAGGATGCCAATAGGTATATCTGATTGCCTACTCTCGTTTTGTTTCGTACGATCGGCATGCGGCGAAGATGCCGGCGCGCGTCGTGCGCCGCGATCGTGGCAAGACAAAAATGCGAGGTGCGACCCATGGCCGAATCAACGAGGGAAAGGGTGCTGGTCACCGGCGGAGCGAGTGGAATCGGCGCGGCGATCGTCGCGCAGCAGCGAGCGATCGGGCGCGAGGTCATCGTGATTGACAAGCAGCCCGGCGGCATTGTGGCCGATTTCGGCGAGGCCCAAGAGGTCGAAATGGCCCTCGCTGAGGCACTGGTCGGTGGACCGATCCACCGACTGGTTAACAACGTCGGCTACATCCGAGTCGCGAACCTCGAGGAGCTCGACATCGCCGACGCGTTGCGCACCTACGAGATCAACGTACTCGCTGCTATGCGCTGTGCCAAGGCGTTGCTGCCTGGCATGCGCGAGGCGGGTTTCGGAAGGATCGTGAACATCGCCTCCCGTGCGGCGCTTGGCAAGGCGGGCCGCTCGGCGTACTCGGGCTCGAAGGCCGGAATTATCGGCGTCACCCGCACCTGGGCGCTCGAGCTGGGGCAGCACGGCATCACGGTCAACGCGGTCAGCCCCGGGCCGATTCGCACCGCGATGTTCGAAGCGGCCAACCCCGCGGGGGAGCCACGCACGCAGCAGATCATCGATGCGATACCGGTCAAGCGGGTCGGCGAGCCCGACGACATCGCTGCGGCAGTCGGGTTTTTGCTCGACGATCGGGGTTTCATTACAGGTCAGAACCTCAATGTCTGCGGTGGAATGACGATTGGAGCCGTGCCACTTTGAGTGCCTCGCCCACGCTCGCCGCGACAATCGCCGCGTATGTGGCGCGCTCGGGCTCCCAGCCGCTGCGGAAGTCGACCAGGCAGGCCGCGAAGGCGGTGCTGTTGCACAACCTTGCGGTTGGCCTTGCGGCCCACGGTAGGCCGCTGCCTGGCTTGTCGTGTGGACGTGGCCTACCTTGGGCGCAGCGGCCGATGACCGCACCCGACCTGGCTTTCGCGACGTCCCTGCAAATGGGTGCTCGTGCACAACACGACGAGCACCCGAGCTCGGTCACCCACCTGGGTAGCACTGTGATCCCCGCGTGCCTCGCCATTGCGCCAGCAGGCATCGACGGCGCGCGCCTGCTGTCGGCGATCGCTGTCGGCTACCAGGTCGGCGGGGTGCTCGGGAACGCTCTCCTTCCGTACATCCGTGCCCGTGGCATGCGTGCAACCGGCGTCGTCGGACCGATCGCAGCGGCCGCCGCAGCGGCCGCTGTGCAGGAGCTCGATGAAACTGCGATCGCGCAGGCGATCTCGCTCGCGGTCAATCGCGCCGCCGGCTACACCCAAGTGTGGCACTCCGGCACCGACGAATGGCGCCTGCAGACTGCTGCCGCAGCGCGCGACGGCCTCGAATCAGCGCTCTGGGCAGCGGGCGGCGCCCGCGGCGCTGATGCCGCGCTCGAGGGAGCTTCTGGTCTTCTACACGCACTCGGGGCGGACGGTATGGAAGCCGCCGAGCTGGCCGAGGCACTCGCAGGCCCGCCAGTGATCGAGCACATGCTGCTGAAGGCGCACCCGGTGTGCGCCATCAACCAGGCAGCGGTCGAAGTCGCCATTGACCTCCGCGAACTCGCGGCCATTGAAGCCCAGCAGATCGTGAGTGTCACCGTGCGCCTCGCCGAGGCCGACGCTGTGTACCCGGGCATCGATGTCGCGTGGCCGCCCACGTCGTGGTCCCAGGCGATGATGGATGTGCGGCAGGCGGTTGCGGTTGCCCTGGCCGAGGGACGGGTAGATATTGATGCCTTATACCCGGCCAGTGCCGAGGCGCAGCGGGTGCGCGAGCGAGTCTCGGTGGTGGGCGGCATGCCGGGCGGCGCGGGGCACGGCGCCGAGATCGTGATCGAGCTGGCCGACGGGCGCCGTCTCGAGGGACGTGCCGAGAGCGTCGAGGTGGACGGTGAGCGTTCCGCGCAGATGGCGGCAGAGCTCCTACCCGCAGTCGGCATCTCGGTTGCGCTCGCGGTGCACCTGCCGGGGTTCGTCGATGCTATAGACGAGCCCGACGGCGTGGGGCGACTGGTTGCGGCGATGGAGGGGATCGAGCCGTGGGCGTCGCTGTGCAGCCGATGATGCAGGCGATCGCCGCAACCGGCTGGGGAGGACCGCAGGTCCTGCAACTCGTCGAGGTGCCCGTCCCGTCGCTGTCGCTGGGCGACGTCCTCGTGCGGGTGGAGGCCGCCGGCGTAAACCCGACCGATTGGAAGTCCCGCGCGACAGGCGGCCGTGGGTTCTGGCGCGACCCGGCCATTCTCGGCTTCGACATCGCCGGTGTCGTCGAGGAGGTGGCGGATGGCTCGAACCTGCTCTCGCGCGGCGATCGGGTCTTCGGCATGCCCCGCTTCCCGCTGCCTGCTGAGGGCTACGCGCAATACGCCGCGGCTCCTGCGCGGCAGCTCGCGCGCATGCCCGCTGGGCTGACGTTCTCTGAGGCGGCATCGTTGCCGCTCGCCGGCCTGACGGCGCTGCAAGCGCTTGAGGAGGCCGGCAAGCTCATGCCAGGGCAATCCGTCCTCGTCTGCGCGGCGGGCGGCGGGGTCGGTCGACTCGCGGTGCAGATCGCCGTCGCGCTCGGCGCGGTGGTCACAGCCTGCGCACGCGCCGAGCGACTCGGAGATGCCGCAAGAGCAGGGGCCTCTGTCGTCGAGGCAGCAGACGACGGCACGCCTACCAGCCCATCGCGGCACGACGTCGTCATCGACCCATTCGGCGGTGAGCGCACCGAGGCACTCCTCGACTGGTGCGCGCCCGGCGGCATACTCGTCTCCCTGATCCCGCGCACGGACCCGGCGGTGCAGGATGCCGCGAGCACGCGAGGTATCGTGCTGCGCCGAGTGGTTGTGGAGCCCTCGGGAGCGGGGCTGGAACGCATCGCCGAATGGATCGAAATGGGTCATCTGCGGCCGCACGTGGCGCTGACGCTCCCCCTAGCGGATGCCGCCCAGGCGCACCGTGCAGGGGAACGAGGCGGATTGGATGGCAAGATTGTACTTCAGCCGTGGCATCGTAGTCGCGGCAGGATCGCTGAGGGGATGGCATCGTGACCACTGCATCGGAGATGTCTGTGCGTCAGCGCGGCAAGGAGCGCAAACGCGACGCGATCCAGACGGCTGCTGCCGCGCTGCTGCGCTCAAAGCAGTTCGACGAGATCACAATGCGTGAGGTGGCACAGCTCGCAGGAGTCGGAGAGGCGACGCTCTTCCGCTACGTTTCAAGCAAGCACCAGCTGCTGCACATGGTCTACGGCGATGAGCTCGATGCCGTCCTCGAACGCATCGAGGAGCAGGATGCCGCGATTGTCGCCGCACAAGGCGATGATCCGACCGGGACCAACTTTGTGGAGCGCATCCGCGCCATCTACCTGGAGCGCAGCGCCTTTTATCGACGCAACCCGGCGAATTCGTCGCGCTACCTGCGCGAGGGCTTCACCCTCAGTGATCTCAGCGCACGCAACGTGGCGCAGGGTGACCGCACGATCACGCTGGTTCGCAGCATCGTGGAGGATGGGCAGGGTCGGAAGCTGCTCGATTCGCGGGGTGGGGCGCTGTTCGTAGCGCAGAACTGTCACGCAATTTACATGCACGAGATCGATCGCACGCCCGTCCGCGGCTTCGACCCGGATCGGATCTGGGAACGGCTGGGGCCGCGCCTCGATGCCCAGCTACGGCCCCTGGTGCTTGTCTCACTAGGGTGACCAGCAGCTCTGGGACGGTCGCCGATCGGGGAGTCCGATCGTCAATCGTTATCGCAGGTTGACGTGCCGCATCGAGCTCGACTAGGTTGGCGTCAGGACAAATTGAGAGTGCACTATCGAAAGTGCGCTCCACTAACAACGAAGTTAGGAGCCCGCCATGCACAGCATGAGCAAGAGGTACCGTCGGTCGCTTATTACAGCCGGCGCCATAATGGGAGTCATGTTGCTCGCGGGCTGTAGCGGCGCTGCCGGCGCCGGCAACTCCGCCGCTCCGGATGGCGAGGCCGCGGCCTTTCCAAACGGCGACATCCGATTCGTCATCCCCTATTCGGCCGGTGGCCCTACCGACGTTACAGCTCGGGCGCTCGCGCCCTGCCTCGGAGACGCGCTCGACACGAACGTGATCGCAGAGAACATCACCGGAGGCTCTGGCTCGGTCGGGTTGCAGGACATGATCTCGAAGCCCGCCGATGGCCAGACCCTCGCCATCGTCTCACCCGGCATGGTGGCGCTTTCGCCGATTGCCAATGGCCTCGACTACTCGCGCGAAGATGTCTCCTCGGTTGGCGTTATCTCCTACTCGCCGATGGTCCTCGTCGTCGGCGAGGATTCGCCATACAGCAGCGGCGAAGAGTTCTTCGCTGCTGCTGAGGAGGCCCCCGCGACGCTGACAGTGGGCGTTTCGGGCGCTTCAACGCCACAAGCTATCGAGCTCCAGCGCCTCGCCGATGAGTATAACGTCGAGGTGATCGTGGTGCCCTTCGACGGCAGCGCCGGTGCCATCACCGCCCTGCTCGGCGGACACGTCGACTCGGTCTTTGTGAACGACCAAGAGGATGTCGTGCAGCGCATCGACTCCGGCGATTTCACAGCGCTGGCCGTCTCGTCGCCGGAGCGCCAGGCGCACCTGCCCGACACGCCGACGCTGGTCGAGCTCGGCTACGACGACCTTACGCTGGCCGTCACGATCTACGCGCTGGCTGCCCCGGCAGGCATGCCCGATGATGTCGTCGCAACGCTCTCCGACGCTCTCGAGGAGTGTCTCACCAACCCGGAGACCGTCAGCGCGATCGGCGAGAACTACATACTTCCTGAGTACCAGACCGGTGAGGAGTTCGACGGCTTCCTGTCCGAGGCCGAGAAGGTCTACACCCGAATCCTGGGCAGCTGAACGCAATG
This sequence comes from Cryobacterium sp. M15, assembly GCF_002929675.1. Taxonomy (NCBI): domain Bacteria; kingdom Bacillati; phylum Actinomycetota; class Actinomycetes; order Micrococcales; family Microbacteriaceae; genus Cryobacterium; species Cryobacterium sp. M15. The sequence continues at coordinate 25,749 of NZ_PJJW01000033.1, read as the reverse complement.
ACCGACGTTGTCCGCACCGAGCACGACACTGGAACCATAACTGAGCACAATACATCCGACCCCGTCCAGCCCCTCGAGGGCATCCGCGGGCGAGGGATCGCCCGCTGGGCGGCGGTCGCCGTGCTCGCGGCGGTCGGCGTCGGCGCGATTGTCCTGAGCATCGGCTACGGGCTCGGCACGGGCACCCGGCCGGGGCCGGGGCTGTGGCCGTTCGTCGGCGCAGTGCTCATGCTCGGCGCAACCGCGGTGGTGGCGATCACCGACACCCTCGAGGACTACGAGCCGTGGGGCACCGAATCGGTGCGTACGCTCATCGCCATTGCCTCGCTCGTCGTCTTCGCCGTGCTGTTCACCCTCCTGGGCTTCACAGTGTCCGCAATCCTGCTGATGCTCCTTTGGCTGCGTATGTTCGGCCAGATGCGCTGGTTGCAGGGAGGCCTGCTCGCCGTCGGCGGTGGCATCGCCCTTTTCATGCTATTCGACGTCGTGCTCGGCGTCCCGATGCCCCGGGACCTGCTCATGACCCCACTTACGTCTTGGATGTGATCCGCCATGCTAGATGGCCTGTTTATCGGCTTCGGAGTCGCGCTCGACCCGATTAACCTTCTCTACGTCTTCGTCGGGGTTGTGATCGGCACCGCGATTGGCGTTCTGCCCGGCCTCGGCCCAACCGCCACGATCGCCCTGCTACTCCCGCTGACCTACGCGCTCGACCCTGCCACCGCCATCATCATGCTCGCCGGCATCTATTACGGGTCAATGTACGGCGGCACCATCACCTCCGTGCTGCTGCGCATGCCGGGCGAGGCTGCGTCGGTCGTCACGACGTTCGACGGCTACCAGATGGCCAAGCAAGGTCGAGCTGGCCCCGCGTTGGGCATCGCGGCGATCGGATCGTTCATCGGCGGCATCGTCTCAGTGATCGGGCTGGCAATCTTCGCCCCGATGCTTGCTGATGCCGCGCTCGCTTTCGGCCCCGTGGCGATGGTGGCGCTGATGGTGCTCGGCCTGTTGCTAGTGACCTCGTTGGGCATGGGCTCGTCATGGAAGGCGCTCGTGATGGCGGCAGTCGGGCTCCTGCTCGCGACGGTCGGCCAGGATCAGATCAGCGGCATGCCGCGTTTCAACTTCGGCTCGGCATCGCTGCTTGACGGCTTCGACTTCGTCGCCATCGCGATGGGTCTGTTCGGGGTCGGTGAGATCCTGCACAACCTCGAGCAGGGCGGTCACCTTAACAAGATTGCCAAGAAGGTCACGAAGATCATGCCGACGCGCGACGACGCGAAGCGGTCGGCGATGCCGATCGTGCGTGGCTCACTTCTGGGGTTCTTCATCGGAATCCTGCCCGGTGGTGGTGGCGTGCTCTCCTCGCTCGCCTCTTATTCGCTCGAGAAGCGCGTCGCGAAGCATCCCGAGAGATTCGGCAAGGGCGCCATCGAGGGGGTCGCTGGTCCGGAGACCGCCAATAACGCATCCTCCACCTCGGCCTTCGTGCCGCTGCTGGTGCTCGGAATACCGTCGAACGTGGTGCTCGCGCTCATCTTCGGCGCGCTGCTCATTCAGGGCATCACGCCCGGCCCCAGCCTCATCCCGAACCACCCTGAGATCTTCTGGGGCGTCGTGGCGTCGATGGTGATCGGCAACACGATGCTGCTCATCCTCAACATGCCGATGGTGGGCGTGTTCGTGCAGCTGCTGCGGGTGCCGATGGGTATCCTCGTCACCTTCGCCATCGCGATCGTACTGATCGGCACATACTCGATCGCCAACGATCCCTTCGACATCTGGCTCGTGCTGGGCTTCGGCATCCTCGGTTGGCTCATGAAGCGCACCGGATTCGACCCCGGCCCCCTGGTGCTAGCGTTCGTCCTCGGCCCGATACTTGAGGCCTCGGTGCGGCAGTCGCTTCTCATCTCCGGTGGAGACTTCACCGTCTTCATCAGTGACCCTATCGCCATCACGATATACACGCTGATCGCCGTCGGCATCGCCTTCGCTACGATCCGCAGATTTACGAAGGGTCGCCCGTCGGTCCTTGAGCAGGCCCGTAACATCCCCCCAGTCACCGGTCTGATCGAGCTCGTCCGCAGCAGGCGCGACGCGAAGACGAGGACGACCACGGACGCATCGGCCGACGCGGCCGCCTACACCGCGACGGGCGAGGGTGAGCACGCGGACAGCACGTCGAAGCAGTGAGACCGGACCGTCGGGAGCGCCGGCTCGTCGCAGCGCTCTTCGTCTCTGGGTTCGCGACCTTCTCGCAGCTGTTTGACGCGCAGGCGATCCTGCCGAGCCTCGCTCGCGACCTCGAGATAACCAGCGCCACCGCGGCCCTCGCGGTCTCGGCGACGACCACCGGTATCGCCTTGTCAGTGCTGGCGTGGGCCTGGCTGTCGGATCGCATCGGTCTCACGGTGGTCATGCGTATCAGCCTGATCGCCACCACCGTTTCGGCGCTTGCCGCGCCCTTGGCGCCAACTTTCGAGCTGCTGATCGCAATGCGAGGCATCACAGGGATCGCGCTCGGCGGCATTCAGGCTGTCGCCATGGCGCTGCTGGTCGAGGTGCTGCCGCGGCACCGCGTGCCGACTGCTGCTGCCGTATACATCACTGGCAATACCGTCGGTGGAGTCACCGGCCGCCTGATCGCCGGCCCGGTGAGCGAATTGCTGCACTGGCGGATCGGTCTGCTCATGGTCGCGGCGCTCGGAGTCGTCGCCTGCGTGCTCTTCTTGGCCCTCCTGCCACGCGGATTAGAGGAGCGCATCAGCCGTCCCGCATCGTTCCGCTCGGCGCTGGGGCACGTCGGTCATCACCTCTCGCGCTGGACGACCGCCTCGATCTATGTGCAGGGATTCCTGATCATGGGCTCGTTCACCGCTGTCTACAACTACCTCGGCTTCCACCTCACCCGCGAGCCGTTCTCGGTACCGGCCGCGCTGGCAAGCCTGTTCTTCCTCGTGTACTTTGTGGGCGCATTGAGCGCGCGCGTGGCCGGTGAGTTGGCCTCGCGCGTCCCGCCGTGGTTCGTCGTCCTGTGCGGTGGTGCTTCCGTCGCGGTCTCGGCACTTCCGATGCTTTCTGCGAGCGTAGAGATACTGCTAGTCGGAATCACGCTGCTCACGATCGGCACGTTCATGGCGCACCCGATGTCCAGCACGCTCTCGGGGTTGGAAGCTGGCCGCGGGCGTGTGCAGTCGACGGCGCTCTACCAGCTGAGCTGGCTCACAGGCGCTGCCGTGTGGGGATGGTTTGGTGGCGTGTTGTACGACCGATACGGATGGGCCGGCGTTGTCGGGTTGTCGACAACGCTCGTGATCGCGGCAGGCGGCATCGCCGCCAGCCGGGCGTGGGCGACCAGGATGGGTTTGAGTGGGCAAGGGAGCAGGGCGTGAAGGCGATGCAGTTCGAAGTGGGCGGACCGTTGACGTGGGAAGATGCGGCGGAGCCGGCGGCGGCGGCGGGTGAGGTGATCGTGGAGATCGCCGCGACGGCTGTGAACCGTGCAGACCTCATGCAGCGGGCGGGCAGGTATCCGTCGCCCGCGGGGGAGTCGAACGTCTTAGGGCTAGAGTGCTCAGGAACGATCGTCAAACTTGGAGACGACGTCGAGGGCTGGGCCGTGGGAGGGCGGGTGTGCGCGCTGCTCGCGGGCGGCGGATACGCCGAGCGTGTCGCGGTGCCGGTGACGCAGCTCCTGCCGGTTCCTGATGCGGTCTCACTCGAGGCGGCGGCGGCTCTGCCCGAGGCTGTCTGCACGGTTTGGAGCGCCCTGCGCGACGCGCCCGAACCAGGGGCGGGCGGGCTTGCCCTCGTGCACGGGGGTAGCGGCGGCATAGGCACCATGGCCATACAGCTGCTTCGTGCTCGTGGCTACCGAGTCGCTGTTACCGCCAGCGCCCGCAGCCACGAGCTCTGCCGCTCACTCGGGGCTGAGTTTACGATTGACTACCGCGACGAGGATTTCGTTGATGCGGTTCTCGCGGCCACCGACGGGGTCGGCGCGGAGTACATCCTCGACGTCATCGGTGCCGATTACCTGAGTCGGAATGTTGATGCGCTCGCGCTCGACGGGACGCTCACGGTGATCGCCGTGCAGGGCGGCACGAGGGCGGATGTCGACCTGCGCAGGCTTATGCAGCGCCGAGTCACGCTGCGCGCGATGACGCTACGGGCGCGACCGCGCGTGGGTGGCCGCGGCTCCAAGGAAGCGGTGATCTCGCAGGTGCGCGATCACGTCTGGCCCCTCATCGCCGCCGGCTCCGTGCGGCCGGTGATCGGTGCGACACTGCCATTCGCAGAGGTCGAGCGCGCGCACGAGCTGATGGGCTCGGAGCAAGCGCCCGGCGGCAAGATCCTGCTCGTGCGCTGACGCGCCGGTCGTCAGAAGTGACGCCGCCCTCCTCAGATGACGCTTACCCCTTGGGTGGTACACGTGCAAGGCAAGGCAAGGCAAGGCAAAGGAAGACTTGACGCGCATACGTATATTCAACGTTTATTGCCTCGCGACCCACCGAGATGACCCGAGGTGTTGAGATAATGGATTCGCAGAAGAGACCCGGATGAAAATTCTCAGATACTCTGCGGGACGTGTCGTATGGGGTTCCCGACTGACACAGAATCGGCGTGCTCGGTTGTTGGTTGGACTCGGCCCAACTGTGCCGCGCTGGCCGGTCCCGCTCTGATACATCGACGTCAGCACGAAATCCCGTTCTCGACGCCTAGGTCCGCAACATGCCATCGGTGGGCCGAGGCCTTGAGGTCGGTTTTGCCCCGCACAATAGAATCGGAAAGACGCTGCGACGAAGGAGACGAATGAACGAGCTGGAGCATAGGGTTCGGGCGCTGTGGACGTTGTTCGAGCCGATCCACGCGGTGACGTATTTCTCGCCGGAGGCGAGGGAGGCGTTCGCAGATATCGGACTCACCCGTTACTGGGACGGATACTTCGCCGGTCGCGCCGCCCCGCTCGGGGCCGTGACCGCCGGGCCGGTGGTGGCGATCTTCAGTGGGTTCGCTCCCTTCTTGGTCGAACGGGTGCTGCCGGCTGTGTGGTCGACGGTGACGGCGAACCGGGTCCTTGACGCGCGATCTCGGGGTGCAGCGGAGACGTTGCGAAACTTCGTGCCCGACGAGCGATCTGTCACCGAAGCCGCTGACGTACTTGCCCAGGCTGCGGCTCGTATCGACACCATAGGCCGACCACTCGCGGCGGCGAACAGCGCTCTGCCGGTGGAGTCGGATCCGTATCGCCGTCTCTGGCAAGCCGCGGCCACTCTTCGTGAGCATCGCGGAGACGGTCATGTGATCGCACTGGTCGAGGGAGGGATCGCGGGCATCAGCACCATCGTGTTGCGCAGCGCGGTGGACATCGACGCGACGAGCGTGCGAAAGGCGCGTGGCTGGACGGAGGAACAGTGGGCAATCGAAGTCGACGAGCTCTCGGCCCGCGGGCTACTGGCCGGCCAGGGCCAGATCACCGAGAAGGGCACAGCGGCACTCGATCGCGCCGAGCAGGTGACCAACCGATTGGCCGTCCGTCCGTGGAGCGGAGTGACCGAGGACGAGATCGCGGATGTCGCCCGAACGCTTGCGCCCATCGCAAGAGCGTGCCAAACGGTCTTTCCATTTCCGAACCCGATCGGCATGCCCCAGCCGTGGGACCCGAATCTCGATCCGAACGCGTCCTCCGTCCCGAGGTCGCCGCGCGCGAATTGAAAAGGTTCATCGACGGGGACGGATCATGATTCGTTGGGGGCGGATCGTCGTCCCGGTCACCGTTCGGCATACGGCATACGGCATACGGCCATTGCATTCGAACCAATTTACAAGTGTCGCGCGGCGCAATCATGGAGTTATGACGCGCACGGGCGCCGCGTTAATCATGGCCACCCGAGGGCAGAACAGCGCACCCGGCTCAGAGATTGGGCAGGGATCCGTAGCTGTTGTTGTAGATCTTGCCGTTCTTCGGGTGCGTGAACTTCAGCCCTGCCCACGTGTCGTCAATGCGCAGGCATGTGCTCTCGACGAGGCCGTGGTTATATCCGATCTCAATGACCTTCGGCAGACTGAGACCTGAGCCCAGCTTCCGCGCCTTCGGCCAGGAGAGCCACAACATGCCCGACGGCTTCAGATGGAGCTTCAGTGTTGGAAAGATGTCGTGCATCTCGGATTGAGTCACGCTGAACAAATGGATGCAGTTGAAGTCACCCTCGAGATCCTCACTGACCTCCAACTCCGGAAGTCCGATGGCCTTCAGGGTCGACGCAGGGGCGTTCACAAAGTGGGCCAGCGCGCCCTCTTTGATTCCCATCTTCTCAGCGACAGACCGCGACATGACATCTTCGCTCATTTCCCGGAAACCTTCTTGAGCACCTCGAGATAGTGCGGGTTACACATAATCCCCAGGATATTGCCGAAAGGATCGACGACGGATCCCGTCACAAAGCCTTCACTGCGGTCAGTCGGCGGTTGGTATTCGGTCGCCCCCATCGACAGTAGCTTCTCGAATGACCCCGGCAGGTCGTCCACGTGCCAGTGAATGATCTCCCCGGCCGACCCGTCTGGTACTGGCGGCGCGTACGACGCGTCAATGATTCCAAGCTCGTGCTGATAGTCGCCAACCCTGAACTCCACATACCCGGGCATCTGAAAGTACGGGTCGATACCCAGCAGCTCGCTGTACCACTTGCGTGCCGCCTCCAGATCGGCGGCGAAATAGCTGACGGTAGCGAAGCCTCGCAACATGTGATTTTCCTTCCGATTCACGTGATGTCAGTCTCCACCAGTAAAGTGCTCACCTTCTGACTACTTTGTTTGCGACAATTGATTCATGCGCGCAGATCGCCTCGTCGCCACACTCCTGCTGATGCAGGCGCGGGGACGCGTGACAGCGAAGGAAGTAGCTGCTGAGTTTGAGACATCCGTCGCTACGGCGAGGCGTGATCTCGAAGCGCTGTCAGCTGCGGGAATTCCCGTGTACCCACAGGTCGGCCGTGGCGGTGGGTGGCAACTACTCGGCGGTGCTCGCACCGACCTGAGCGGGCTCACATCGGCTGAGGCGCGTGCGCTTTTCCTCCTGGTCGGGCCAGCCGCGTCCGTAGTCCCAGAGGCCAAGTCGGCGCTCCGCAAGCTTGTGCACGCCCTTCCCGACAGCTTTAGAACGGATGCCGAAGCGGCGGCAGAGGCCGTCGTGCTTGACCCCGCGCGGTGGGGCCGGCCCCACCGCGCACAGCCACCACTCGTGACCGAGCTCCAGGCCGCTGTCATACAGCGCCGGAAGGTACGCCTGAGCTACCGGGGTTGGGACCGCGACCCGGTCGAAAGACTCTGCGACCCGTGGGGCCTGGTCGAGAAGAGCGAGGTGTGGTACCTACTCGGCGGCGTGGATGGCGCCCAGCGCACATTTCGCATCGAGCGGATCATCTGGGCAGTTGTCACAGAAGATCCCGCCGACCGCCCGGACGACTTCGACCTCGCAGAGGCATGGGATACCGTCGTACGCGACGTGAACGAGCAGCGCGAGAGCGCATCCACGATCGTGGTCACAAAAACCTCGATATTGCCCTTCCTGCGTGAACAGTTCGGCGAGCTGGCAGTGGAGGACACCGCGATCGACGACCATCGAGCCAGGGTCCGAATCAGTGCGCCGGCCGAAATCATGCTCGCACGTGGCCTCGCTGGATGGGGTGAATACATTGACGTTCTCGAGCCGGCATCCGTGCGCTCGGAACTCATGCGCCTCGGCGCCGCGCTCGTGGAGCGCAATGGGCCGTAGGCCCGGGACCCGCCGCACTCACAATGCCCGTTGAGCGTTGAGCGTTCGGCTTGCGGGCTTGCGGGCTTGCAATTCTCCTGCCGGCCGTAAGACGAAATAGCGATCAGTTGCGGCGTTCCCGTCTGCTCGGTGGGCGTTCTCGTCTGGGAGCTTCACGCGCGCGCTCGCATCTGTCCCGTTCGCTCCTGCAGACTTCGAACAAGTGCCTCGAAAATTGGGTAAGCGGACGATGCCCGAGTGAGGTTTGGCTGACGCCGAAGCCGGATTTGTTACGTACGTGGGATTCGTACCCGCGGGCAACCCGCTCCGAGGACGAGGCGTGAAACGACATGTGAAACTATGACCGCGGCGAACAAAAGCGCACCGCCACGTACGGTGTCAGACGGCAGGAGCGGCGAGCCGCCTCGACGGAGTTGAGCCCGGGCTACTCGCGCCCCGGGCAACATCACCAGGGGTGCCGTTATGAGCCCAGCGGTGTAGCTCTTGAAGGAGATCGAAGTCGCGACGTGCGTGACCACATGAGCTTCCAATCCCGCTAACACCGCTCGGTAGAGACGTGATCTTCCTTGGGTGCGTGCGCCGCGAACGCAGGCCGCGCCAACAAGCCCTCCCATGAGCGCGATGGCGAGTCCAGATTGCGCCGGAGAAACTACCACCCGGTCGGTGCCCAAACGTGCGGCGAGCAGCCTGGACGTGGCCGGGAAAGTGAACACTTCTTCCACGTCGTGCACAAGCCAAGCGGCGAAGAGTGCCACCGCAGCAATTCGGGTTCCAGTTGGCTCGATCGACACAACGAAATCATATCGGTCCCCGCCACTCGAACTTTTTTGGGGTGCCGCGCAAATCTCGTGCCCGTTCGGAGCCCCGCAGGGGGTTCGACAGTCGGGACCCTGTGCGGTCGATAGGGTCGCGGAATGGACACAATTCAACGAAGGCAGTACCGGTGGGCGGCCGGGGTTGCTCCTAGTCCAGAATCGGCGTTCTCAAAATTACGGAGGTCTCCACCGATGTTTGCGAGGAAGGTTGCGGCGAGTATGGGGCCGAAGCCGGGCATGCTCTGCAGGATCTCGGCGTTCTCGTGCTCGTTGTATCGGGCGGTGATGGTCGCGTCGAGTTCCACCAGCTCCGCGTCGATCGCGGTGATCACGGCGGCCAGGCGCGACACGAGGGTGGCGGCGACAATCTCGGTGCGCAACGTCGTTTCTTGCTCACGCGCGGCGTCGATTGCTTTCTGGGCGACGGTGGCGCTGTTGCGGCAGCCGCGGGCTTTCAACCATGCCGCCAGACGCGTCACTCCCATCCGGCGAAGCGCTCCGGGCCTCTGGTAGGTCGATAAGAGCGTGAGAGCGGCTTTGCTTTTGGAGTAGTCGAACGCGCGCTCCAGCGCAGGGAAGTACTCCAGCATGGTCGCGCGGAGCCGATTGATTGCGCGCACCCTATCGTGGATGATGTCCAGGCGTCGAGCGGTCAGGAGTTTCAGGTCAACGCTGATCTGATCACCATCGCGAACGGGTTGGAGGTCGGTGCGCATCCGTGCCTGGTCGGCGATGATTCGGGCATCTTTCGCGTCTGTCTTGCCGTCACCGCGGTAGGTCGCAGCCGCGTGGTGAATGATTCTGCCCGGGATGTAGAGCAGTTGCTGGCCGTGATCGACCAGCAGGGAAATCAGGAGAGCTGCGCCGCCTGAGTTCAGATCCGTCGCCCATACGACCTCGTGTCCATCGGCAATCTCGGTGACCGTGGCGATGATCTCGAGCATCACGGTCTCGTCGTTATCTATCCGTTGGGAGAGAAGTATCTCCCCGGTCTGGTCGATCACGACGCAGTGATGCGCCCGCTTTCCTGAATCGATTCCCGCCCATACTGCTGGCATCTGAAGGTTCCTTCCGTCTCGTTGATAGCAGTTTCCCTGTCGATAACCACGCCGGCACGTCCTTACCCAGCGATTAATGTCGCAATTCTCAATCAGCGGTCCAGTCATCTGCGGGCAGCGGGCGGCCATTCCCAGTGAGCCGTTTATGCGGCAAGGCGATCTCAGCCATACCCGCCACCCGAGGGTGATCGACACACTACGACAGTCCCGAAATCACCGACCACAACAACGTAAGGAAGGAGATCTGATCTTGGGATCACACTGCCGGTCGGCGATCGCTACGTTGGTGGAGCGTCAGACCCGGTTCACAATGCTGGTCCACCTCCCCGGCGATCACGGCGCGATCACGGTTCGCGAGGGGCTGTTGGCAGCCATTAAAAGTCTCCCCGAACACTTGGTTAAGACTCTGACGTGGGATCAGGGCACCGAGCTGGCCCAGCACCGGCAGATCACGCTGGCCACCACGATAGCGATCTACTTCTGTGATCCGCATTCACCGTGGCAGCGGGGCACCAACGAAAACATCAACGGGCTGCTGCGCCAATATTTCCCCAAAGGCACCGACTTATCCGTCCATTCGCCCGAGCGGCTACTCGAAGTCGCTACCGAACTCAACAATCGCCCCCGCAAAACACTCGACGGCATCACACCCGCTCAAGCCATGCAACGACTATTATCAGAGCCAGAAAAGCCCATCGTTGCGACGACCGGTTGAATCCGCCCCCCTCACCGGGCATTTTCTCAGGCGGGGTATACGGGCATGGAGTGTCGCGAAACTCTCCGAGGAACTGTTGGTATTCCCTGCGTGTTTGGGTGTTCCGGTCGCCGTCCGGCTTACGGGCAGTCGCATGAGCGACACGCAAATTTCTCCGAGCGTATGCTCGGCTGCATGGGTTCGATACCCCCGATCAGCAAGACGCGAAGCACCGTCATCATCCTGGCGGCCGCGGTCCTCGCTGTCGCCGGCCTGGCGCAAGTTTTGCTTCGGATCGCTGAGGGGGAGGGCGAGCCGGGTGACATATTCGTGTTGGTACTCGGTGCCATTCAGTTCATCTGCGGGCTAGCGGCGTTCATCCATTACGGTCGTCGCCGCTATCTGCAAAAAGTTTGCGCTCGACAAGTCTCAGGATGACTCGCCTGAAAGCTAGCGCGCGATCCGCCAAAAGCAACCCGTGAGGGTCCGGCTTACGGCACCCTTCGTCAAGCTACATTCGGAGTCATGTGGAGGACTTTTGTGCGACAGGCGACGGCCGACGACCTGGAGTTTCTTGAAGCGATCGAGAATGAAGCAGATGCGCTGATCGCGACCGTGTTCTCGATAGTCGACTGGCGGCCTGCTCCTTCCTATGCGACGCCCTCACTGCAGAGTGGCTTCATCCTCGTAGCCAGCGAAAATCCGGGATCGGCCCCGATCGAGTTTGCCCATGTCCTCGAAGTCCCTAGCATCAGTCATCTCGAGCAGCTGTGGGTTATGCCGTCGGCGGCACACCGCGGGCATGGGCGCGCGCTCGTCGAGGCAGTCAAGAGCGAATCACGACTGCGCGGATGCAAACGGGTAACCTTGCGAACGTTCACGGACGTTCCATGGAATGCGCCCTTCCACTTGATCTGTGGTTTCATCGAGCGTGATCCCGATTCTGATTTTCTTCGTGATCTGTCAGCGGCAGAGCAACAGCGGGGACTTGGGTACGGCCGGCGTATTCAAATGAACTTCGACCTGACTGATGAGCTGCCCCGATAACCGTTCCCCACTAGGAGCCTCTGGCGGGGGTGCTCCCAGGTCACCGCGAGCGGAACACGATTCGCGGAAATCAAGCTCTCGACAGCCCCCATCCTCCGTCGTCGGTTTCACCGGGCTTCGCACCGCCCGCACCGCAGCAATCGGCGCAGGGCTTTATTTGGTTTGGCCGTCGTGCGCTCGGCCACCGCACCACCGCCGTGTAGAAGTCAGTCACTTTCTTGGCAGGCCACGCGCACCTTGCGGGAATACGATCTCTCTCTATCGGGCTTCCCGTCACGTCGGCAGCCCGCGACGCACCGCCTCACAGCAGCGTCGAAGCATCGCTGCACCACAGATTGACGCCGCTGCGATGCGGCGGCTAATCGTTAAATTGTGACCCCGACGACACCGTTTCTCATCCAGCTAAAGCACACAGGGAGCATCAATGAGCACTGACGACCAGACCAACACATGCAGTTTCCACATGAGCGGTGCGCTGCCAGCAGGTGGCGACCACCTCGGTGGCACCTTCGGTCAGTCGCCGACCCTGGACAGTTGGTACCCGCAGCGTCTCCGGGTTGAGCTTCTCCACCGGAACGGCGTAGACGCCGACCCGCTCGGCGTGGACTTCGACTACGCGGCGGCTTTCGCCACGATCGACCTCACGACGCTCAAGTCGGACATCAAGCGACTGCTCACCACATCGGTCGACTGGTGGCCGGCGGACTACGGCAACTACGGTCCACAGATGATCCGAATGGCGTGGCATGCCGCCGGCACGTACCGAATTGCCGACGGCCGTGGCGGAGCGGGCACCGCGATGCAGCGGTTCGCACCAATCGGAAGCTGGTGGGACAACGCCAACACCGACAAATCACGACGACTCCTACAGCCGATCAAGCACCAGTACGGTAACGCTCTGTCGTGGGCCGACCTGATGGTCTTGACCGGCAACTGCTCCCTCGAGTTGATGGGCCTGCCGACGTACGGCTTCGGTGGTGGACGACTCGATGCGTGGGAACCGGACGACGGCACCTGGTGGGGCCCGGAGGTCTGGAACCCGCACGCGGTCGCGAGCCCTGACGAGATGGTGAGCCGCGACGAACGCTGGCATGGTCAGAACGGCGACGCGGGCTACGACTTGCAGAGCCCCCTGGCCGCGTCGCACCAGGCGCTCGTCTACGTCAACCCTGAGGGGCCCTATTCGAACGGCGACCCGCTGGGCTCAGCACGCGACATTCGCATCACGTTCACGCGGATGGCGATGAACGACGAGGAAACGGTGGCATTGATCGCCGGTGGCCACGCGTTCGGTAAGAGCCACGGCCAGGTACCCGCATCCGACATCGGACCATCACCCGAGAAAGCCCCGATCGAGTCGATGGGGCTCGGTTGGCACAACCCGGTGGGTACCGGCAGTGCCGAGCACACTTCGACCAACGGCATCGAGGGCAGCTGGTCTCCGAACCCGACACAGTGGGACAATACCTACCTCGAGAACCTGTTCGCGTACGACTACGAGCAGACGAGAAGCCCGGCCGGCGCGCTGCAGTGGACACCGACTGACTCGGAGGCGCCGAAGACTCCGGACGCCCACGTACCCGGTCAGATGTACCCGCTCATGATGATGACCTCGGACATCGCACTCAAGGTCGACCCGGAGTATCGGGCCATATGCGAGCGTTTCCTGGCCGACTTCGATCTGTTCACCCTCGCGTTCTCGAAGGCCTGGTACAAGCTCACGCACCGCGACATGGGGCCGAAGCACCGGTACCTCGGCCCGGAGGTCACCATCGCCGACGACCTGCTCTGGCAGGACCCGCTCCCGGACGCAGCAGGATCCTCACTCGACGAGGCCGACGTGGCAGCGCTCAAGGTAGCCGTCCTCGCGACCGGGCTGTCCGTGTCCGACCTCGTCTACACGGCGTTCTCCGCCGCCTCGACCTACCGCGACAGCGACAAGCGCGGAGGGGCGAACGGTGCCCGCCTGGCCTTGTCGCCGCAGAAAGACTGGCCGGTCAACCGACGCACCGTCCCAGTCATCGACGCGCTGCGGAACGTGCAGGCGGCTTTCACGGCGACGTCGGGCGGACGGGGGGTGTCTCTCGCCGACCTCATCGTCCTCGCCGGCAGCGCCGCCGTGGAGCAGTCGGCACGGGCGGCAGGATCTGACGCCAGCGTGCCGTTTACGCCAGGCCGTGTCGACACGACGCAGGAGTTGACCGACATCGAGATGTTCGAGTGGCTGCGACCCATTGCGGACGGGTTCCGCAACTTCGTGTCCGAGCGCTTCGAAGAGTTTGCTCCGGGCGTCGCGCCCGAGGCGGCATTCCTCGACAAGGCGAACCTGTTCACTCTCACCGCACCGGAGTGGACCGTCCTGCACGCCGGGCTCCGCGTGCTCGGCAGCAACTGGGACGGGTCCGACGTGGGTGTGCTCACGGATCACGTCGGAGCCCTGACGACCGACTTCCTCGTGAATCTGACCGACACCGACCTCATCTGGACGAAGGACGACGAGACCGCGATGACCTTCACTGGTCGGGTTCAGGCGACCGGCGAGGCTCGCTGGAGGGCCTCCCGGAATGACCTGGTATTCGGTTCGAACGCGCAACTGCGGTCGATCGCCGACGCCTACGCGGGCAGCGACGGGCAAGAGCGGTTCGTCCGCGAATTCATCCGCGTCTGGTCGAAGGTCATGATGCTCGACCGCTACGACGTCAAGGGCCACAAGCGTTACGGGGCGATGGCCGCCTGACCCCGGAGGTCGCGTCCCGGCGAGCTGACGGCGTGGAGGCACGGCGCGGTCACGCGCTGCGCCTCCACGCCGTCGAGGCCTTGACCGAACGACGCTTGAGGCCGCGAGCCGAACGTTGCACGGATTGATCAGGCTGGGGACGGCCAAGGAACCTCCGCGGGCAGCACGTGGTCGACCACACTCGCACCTCGACGGCCTGCGAGGGTGGATGGGCCGCTATGCCCTGGAAGCCGATGCCCCCACTCGTAGAGACGCCGGCCGGATTTGCTTTGGCCTCGGGTCGCGCGAGGGTGCCTCTGATGTTCTCTGTGGCGGCTCGTAAGGCCTGAGCCTTCCGGGGTCATGTCCCGCTGAGGAATGCGCACGACCGGTAGAGGTTCGGCTTACGGTCACTTCTTACCGCTATTTATCCACCCAGCTGTGGACCCATGCCGTCGTTCTTTTAGGACGAATCTTCTTTAAGACATTTGCAAATAAGTTATCTGTGCCGGCCGCGGCAACTAGACACTGGCCTTGGAAGGCTGATTTGGCTGACCAGGGCGAACCACGTTCAGCCTGCCGGTACAGGCCCCTGGGCTTGGATGCGGCGCCGCCCGACGGCTATCAGTTCGTTCCTGGTGCTTCACCGACTCGCTTAGCCGCGGCGTAGCCTTATCGCTAGCGAGGATTCGAAAAACCTCCATCAGGTAAGGCTGTCTGCCGAAAGCTAAACGATGGAATCAGGGGTAGTGTCTGGCACCAGCCCGAGCCACCGCACCGAGTTGGCATTCTCGACTAGTCCGTCTGCCCAGCCCTCCTGTCGTAACACGGCGGGTCCTTTCGGCTCTGATATCTCGCTCGTGTAAGCGGCGCGGGCCAGTTTCGCTGCGTCCTCAGTACCGAAAAGCACGGCGTAGCTGTCCAGGTTCCAGAATCTTCCTAGCAGCGCACCTCCGTCTTTCACCGTGTAGAGAACGACGGCACGACCGTCAGCGGCCTGTCCGCCAGCCACTCAATCTTTCTCCGGAGCTATTCGTGGTGTCTGCTGCAACTGCTGCCGGATGGTGCGCAGGAACAGCTCAACGTCAACGGTCATGTTGTGAGTCGATACCCTTGGGTGCGTACGACCAAGTTGTCGTCACTGTTGGAGTTTCAGAGGTTCGAGACGCCGAAGCCGGCTTTTCCGTGCCAATAGCCCGGTCCACCCAGGCTGGGCAGGAAAGCGCGCCGTCGGGATTGACGCAGTAGGCCGTAGTGATTCCCACAACGGCATTCAGGGTGACCCCGTAGGATCGCCCCGCCCTTACCGTCCTCGGTGACCGCGACGGCGCGTTGGCTGACCCGCTGGTCATGAGCGAGATGCAAAGTCGGTTGGATGGGTTGAATGAATGGTCGCGTTTGTCAGCCGTCAGCAGCGACAGGGAGACTGATGAGGAGGACCTCATCCAGTCTGTGACGCTGCTGCTTCATCGAGACGACGGCATTACCTGGCAGCAGGGCGACGCAACGATGACCGTTCGGGCGGGGTGGTATTACTCGCCCGAGCAGGATGGGTATGGCCGGAAGACGATCGTAGACGACAACGTGCATATCGAGAGCACCTTCGGCTCGAGACCGACGCCCTTCTGGGAACACTTTGTGGAACAGCGCAAGGTCGCGAACCTGATGGTCTTCCTCTTCGGGCGACCACTGTCGTTCCGCGAGCATAAGCTGCGCGATGACCTTTTTGCCTCGCGGATGATGGACGGGCGTATCCACGCGCATCCGCTAACCGAGATCATCAGTCGGCACACCTGCCAGGAGCGGCGCACCGAAGTTCCGTCCAAGAAGGATCTAGGACATCCGATCGCGCACATGGCCCAGATCGGGGCCGAGGGACTCGCGACATGGTCGGAAAAATACGAGACTTGGGAGCGTTTCATTCTCCCTAGCGTGAGCGTGTTGGGTCGACCTGGGAGGTTCATCGAGGATGTCGTCATTTCAACTTCGATGAGCATGGAAGCGGCCGGCGGCATCCTTGGTGAATGTGCCGGCGAACGAGTGACGTGGAGCCGAGGGCGCATCTCAAGACCCACGACTGCGACGTACGTCTATAGATGCCTAGACGCGCTGGCAGTGCTGTGGCCCGAGCGCATTCGCGACCGCGTCGGGCTGTCGCGAGCTATTGCCAACAACTACAACGATGTCAAACACTTTGACCGGGGCGAATTCCCTGACCACGACGAGTCCTACGTCGTAAGCGAGGTCAACCAAATGGTCGTACGCCTACTGGCGATCTACATAACCGGCCGAAGCGAAGAGCTTCTCTCGTCATATCGTGAAGGCAACAATCTCTACACGATCAAGCAGGTGCTCGACGGGTACGGACTCCGAGTTGACGAGACCGGTCGTTGGCATCGCGACACCGATGACGTGCCTTCCGACCAATAGGCAGCTTGCTCGACCTCATCGACGCATCGATCGCTGAGAATACGAAAGGTCGGAACAGCGACCAGCCATCGATCAGCTTGGGCTCGCGGTTTCGTGCGCAACAAATTTCCACCTTCCCGCGAGCCAAACGTGCGGGATTCGGAGCCCTGAGGAAACTAATACGCTGCCTCCACCGCGTGTACGACGCCTGCCCCAGAAGACGTTCGTCCAGCGGGACTGACCGTGGTTGCATCGTCTGTGAGGGGGACTCGAAGACATGGTGGTCGAAGAATGCTTATCCGGACAGGGAAATCATCCGTCAATGGCTGCGGTGCTGAGCCGTTGAAGGAGGTCCGCGAGCAGTGTCTGCTCCGCGAGGCTGAGGACGGCTGTGATGGCGCGCTCGGTCTCGAGGTGATCTGGCAATGCCGTCTCGATAAGATCTTTTCCAACATCGGTGAGCGCGACGAGTGTGCCACGGCCGTCGTCGGGGTTTGCCTGGCGCACGACAAACCCCCGACTCTCCAATTTGTTCAGTCGCTGGGCCACTGCGCTTGTTGAAATCATGGCCTCACGTGCCAGCTCCAGCGGGGCGATCCGATAGGGGGCACCGCTTCGCAGGAGGGTTGCGAGCACGTCAAAGGAAGCAGCGTCCAAACCGTGCTGGGCGAACGTTTTAGCGAGTCGCGATTCCACGACGAGGGCGGTGCGACTTAATCGACCGACGACGGCCATCGGTGATACATCAAGGTCGGGCTTTTCTGTATTCCACTGTTCAATGATTCGATCGACTTGATCCGGCATTAAGTCATAGTACCAATTGGTAAGCACTTAGGTATAATAACTAAGTGCTTAGCAATCGAACTTTTATGTTGATGACAACAGCTTTGGCCCCGACGCTTTGGGGCACAACCTACCTGACAACCACGATGCTGCTGCCGGAGGATCGGCCGCTGCTCGCGGCTACGTTGCGCGCACTGCCGGCGGGAATCCTCCTACTCATGCTCTGCCGAACGTTGCCACATGGCGCATGGTGGTGGAAATCCTGGGTCCTTGGCATGCTCAATATCGGAGCGTTCTTTGCGTTGCTCTTCATCGCGGCCTACCGACTCCCGGGCGGTGTGGCCGCAATCATCGGCGGGCTTCAGCCACTTGTCATCGCCCTTCTTGCCAGCCGCGTGCTCCACGAACGATTGACAGGCCGGGTGGTCATCGCCGGCGCTACCGGCCTATTCGGCGTAAGCCTCATCGTGCTCCAGGCCCAAGCGCGCCTCGACACCATCGGCCTCCTGGCTGCTCTTGGCGGAACCCTTTCCATGGCATCCGGGATCGTGCTCACCAAAAAGTGGGGGCAGCCCGCGCCCCCACTCACGACCACTGCATGGCAACTCATCGCAGGAGGCCTCTCCCTCCTGCTCTTCATGCTCCTGATCGAGGGCCTTCCCGTTGCTCCCATGACACCCCTGAACGTTGTCGGCTACACCTATTTGTCGGTCATCGGCACCGCGTTCGCCTACGTCATGTGGTTTCGTGGAATCGCACAGCTTGCGGCGAGCACCGCGGCTTTCCTTGGCTTACTCAGCCCCGTCGTGGCCATCCTCCTCGGCTGGGTAATCGCCGGCGAAAACCTCACCCCAATGCAGATAGCCGGGATCGTCATCGTCCTCAGTTCAATCTCCGTCGCCATCATTTCCAAACCCGCACAGACTGCCCGTGCCTCGAAAAGACTTGCCGATGAGCCTGCCCGTTAGCGGTCCCCCTGCGGGCCGCAGGCGCAGCCGGCCTGAGGCGGCAGGATGTTTGGCCGTGATCGGTTCTGCGTCGTCTAGGCCACTCATGACTGGCAGACTTAGGCCGTGAGCTACTCCGACATCCGTTCGGCTACCCAGGCGGGGCAGCAGGAGGACACACGGCTGACTGTGTTGTGGCGCAGGCCACCGCTGAGCGGTTGCGTCGTGTGGGACCGATCCCGACCGGCAGGTTCTGCAGGAGTAGCCGTGTGCCGGCTCATCTGCCCGGTAATCCACGATGGCCTGAGCGACGGCAACCGGGGAATCCTCAGCGAGGATGTCTACACAAGCGGAACCCTGCTTGCGCATAAGAAAATGATGTCGGTTCGCAGGCAGTGCAGTTGCCCTTGTCGAGCTTAAGCGTAAGGTGTTTTTGAGAATGCCACCTACTCCAATGTTCCATTCTGGACTACAGCCCTCCGTCCTTTGGAAGGTCTCCCGGAATACCGGCGATAGCATCCGTTTGTCAGGAAGAGCCGTCAGAGTGCGTGTAAACAGAGGCACCAACGGTAATCATGAAAGGATTCGTCATCATGAAGGTTGTACGATTTTCTGCCCCCAATACTGCCTTGGAGTTCGCCGAGTACGATCTTCCCGACGTTCTGCCCGGACATGTGCTCGTGAAGGTCGCGGCCAGTGGTGTGTGCCACAGCGATGTCATGCCCGCCGCAGGCATGGCTTCGTCCTATCCCCGTGTTCCCGGGCATGAGGTTGCCGGGACCGTCGAGACCCTTGGGGAGGGCGTCTCGCAGTGGTCAGCGGGCCAGCGTGTGGGGGTGGGATGGTTTGGCGGAGCCTGCTTTACATGCACCCCATGCAGGCGCGGGGACTTTGTTTCATGCATCGTGGGAAAGGTCACCGGACTGACCGCGGACGGCGGCTACGCTGAATATCTGCTCGCCCCCGCCGATGCCCTTGCAGCCGTACCTGACGCTCTCGCATTCACGGATGCGGCTCCGCTGATGTGCGCCGGAGTGACCACGTTCAATGCTTTGCGTAACAGTGGTGCTCGGGCCGGGGATGTCGTCGCTGTCCTGGGACTGGGCGGTCTGGGTCACCTCGGGGTCCAGTTCGCGGCCAAGATGGGTTTCGAGACGGTTGCGATCGCACGCGGCGCCGAGAAGGAAGCATTCGCCCGCGACCTTGGCGCCCACCACTACATCGACAGCACCATCAACGATGTCGCGGCGGAATTGAAAAAGCTTGGCGGCGCGCGCGTCGTCTTGGCCACCGTTACCGATGCCCACGCCATGTCTGTAACTGTCCCCGGACTCGAACCGAGGGGACAGCTAATCGTAGTCGGCGTCCCGCAGGAGCCCCTTGCTGTGAGTGCCGTGGACTTGGTACTCGGTAGTCGTTCCGTAGCCGGGCATGCCTCGGGAACAGCGAAGGATTCAGAGGACACTCTCCGTTTTGCCGCCCTGACCGGCGTTCGCCCGATGATCGAGACCTATCCGCTTGAAAAGGCGGCTGAAGGCTTTGACCGCATGATGTCTGGTGACGCCCGATTCCGCGTGGTCCTAACCGTAGATTAACGAACTGGTAGCCGCTTTTACCGTCGGCCTCGGTGAGGCGGGACCGGCGTTTTTTGGGGGCTACCCGGACTGACTGATCAAGGGTGGAATGGCAGTTGCTGTCAGCGATGGATGTGGGTGGCTTGTGAATTCGTCGAGTATCCGACGCTGAGGTTGGGGCGATTTATAAAATCGTCAAATATCTGACGCTAAGAGGTTATGGGGGGGGGTGGCGTTCGGTAACGATCGTTCGCCAAACATTCCGGGGCAGGGTCAGCAATCCTAGAAACACGCAGCACCTGAGGTAACGCGTGGCGTTTACCCACCACGCTGCACCCGGCCATGACGTCAGTGACGTGAGACCTTGAAAAAGGAGGACTTCCAGTGCTGAGTGGAGATGTTCAACGTCTCACTTTCACAACGGAGGTCCGTAGTCACACATTGATGCCAGATTAAACGTTCGCCGCGACCGCACTCGATGCCATCACTGACCAGCCAGGAACTCGAACGCACCCAAGCCGGCTTTGCGGCTGTGCGGGCCACAGGGTACCTTCCCGGCCGGAAACGCATCATGACTGACAGTAAGATCCCTGCAGCAATACAGCTGCTCGATGCCGGTACGACACCACGCGACGTTGCGCGTGACCTGGGCGTCTCCATCCCTTCGCTGTTTGGGTGGATCCCCGCACAGGGGAGGCCGTAATTCCAGGTGCGTTTACACCGACCGAAACACTATTGGCCCTATTTTCGGTTGGCGTTAACACGCCGCCAGGAAACACGTCGTCGTGGGTAGTTTCGGTCATGGCATTTGTTTGTTTCTACTTGGCTCGTTCCGCCAGGCCGAGGCGACCGCAGACGTCGGACGCGCCGGGGATCACGGCGGCCATTCCATTGGACATGACACAGACCGTGAGCGGTTCGGGGACAGGGTAGGAAAATGATCGGTCAACGGGATCTGAACGAACGCCGCTCTCGATACTTGCGTCCAGGGCATGCTGGGTCCAGAGGTCTGAGCACGCGGCCAGGGCGTCATTGATTGACACCGGACCCCCTTCGCTGTCGCCGATGGTGCCCTCGAGGCTGGTCACGCGAGCACCCGGGAATTCCCCCCACATGTTGAGCTCCGCTCGAGCGAAGCAATTGATGTGATCGGTTCTCGTCACCTGCGCTTGGACGGCTACGACGGCACCGGCAGTCAATACGAGGGTTCCAATGACTGCGGGGACGACCATCCGAACGCGTCGAGCACGACGAAGTCTCAGATTCTCTGGCGTTCCTGGTTCGGCAATGTTCACAAGGAGGGCTCGGATCGCCGCACTGCGGTTCGCAGTGAAGTGCGGTTCCGTCGGCGTGTTGTTCATCATGTGCTTTCTCCCACAGCTGATGGGGATGGTTGGATCGGGTTGTACTCGGTGAGGACGAGAGCGAGGTGTTGTTTTGCGCGGAATAGCCGGGATTTGACGGTGCCCGAAGGTATTCGAAGAAGCTGGCTGACGTCCGTCATCGACAGGTCTTCCAGGACACACAGCAGCAGTATCTGTTGGTCTTGGGAGTTTAGGTGCGCAAAGGCGCGCTGAACCGTGTTCCCTGTGGAGCCGAGGTCGATCGCGTCGAGCACCGCTTCACTGTGGTCAGGCACAGAATCCGGCGGTGGAAGCCGTCGGAGAAGTCGCTGATGTCGGAGACCGGACCGAAGTTGATTCCGGGCCACGTTGTGAGTGGTTACAAGGAGCCACCCGAGGATGGACTCATCAACGAACCGAACTCGTGTTCTGCAACGCCAAGCTTCGAGGAACACCATCGCAGTAACATCCTCAGCCTCCGCCTGTGTGCGGACCAGTCGAAGGCTGTGAGCAAAAACCCGATTTCGGTGGCGGTCAAACAGGACACCAAACGCGCGTCCATTCCCGCCGCGGACGTGCAACCACAGCGCGGAGTCTGTGGCGTGGGAATCAAAGGTGTCCATACTCAACAATGTCCGGCATGGAGGCATTGGTTCCATCCAATCCGCGTGCAAACCGAACTTCAGAAAGTGGGCTATCCACGTAACTGCCGCGATCATCGCGCACACGCTTTCTGGGTGTCAACCCTGCGACGAGGCAATGGATCTCTTTGATGTGATCAGGAATATCGGACTCCCACCGTGGTAGTTACTCCGTTTCGTGAGATAGGGCCATGTAGCAGAGCCGGAAACCCTGAGCGTGTTACGTAGTCCGTTTCGTGAGCTGACCTCTTCATCGTCGATGGCGACTGCGTGGCGGTCGGTTTCACCTGGGTGGGACATTCGACGACAGGCGACTTTGACGGCATGGGCATAAAGCCATAATATGAGTTTGCAACTCACATACTGAGTTCTCAACGATGAGGAGAAACGCTATGGACGACTGGGTAGTAATCGCAGTGACCGCTGGGGTGATCGTCGCAATGGTTGTGTTGATCGTCAAAGTGCACCTGAACCCGGCCGTGGCATTGGTTATCGGTGCCGGTGTGATCGCCCTCGTCGTCAGCGGGAATGTGGCGGAATCGGCCAGTATCGTCACCGGCGGATTCGGCGAGATCATGGCCGAGATCGGACTGCTCATCGCGTGGGGCGTGCTCATCGGTGCCATTTTGAGCGAAGCCGGGGCCATCCAGCGCCTGGTGGAAGGGCTTTTGCGAATCTTCGGGGCCCGCCGAGCGCCCTACGCGTTCGCGACGACTCTCGCTGTGGCGCTGCCCTCGATCTATATCGACGTTTTGCTCGTCATGAGCGCACCTTTAGGGCGACGGATGGCGGCACGCCTCGGTCGCACCGGCACCGCGCGGGTTGCCACCGCCATCGCCGTCGGACTCGAATGCGGCATCGTGATGATCGTGCCGGGCGTGGGCGCCCTCGCCCTTGCCGGGCTTCTCGGCGTGCCGCTTGGCATGATGCTGCTTGTCGGCGTAGTGGTCACCGTGCCGACGATCCTCCTGACACTCTTCGTGATGTATTTCGCCTATGACCGTGGTTTCTGGAATCCCGAGCGCGATGAATCCGTGACCATCATCGACACGGAGGCTGACGAAGACGCCGACGATGAGTATGCCACCCGGCCGGCGACAGGCTACACCTCAGTCATCGCAACGGTCGGCGCCCCGCCCCGCGCGCGGACCCGTGTGCAGCAGTCGACCCGCGAGCCCGCTCTTGCGCTGCTCTTTGGGCCCATGATCGTGTCGCTGCTGTTCGTTGCCACCGGTGCGATTGTGCAGGCAACGGATGCTGACCTCGGCCCGATCAGCATCCTCTTCGAGCCGGTCTTTGCACTGCTGGTCGGGTTGCTCGGCACGAGCCTCGTTGCCCGGCTCACCATCGGCGGCGAACGAGTCGAGAAGGCTGTTTCCCGCGGCTTCCGGGAGTCGGGTCAGATCCTCATTCTCACTGGCGCGGGAGGTTCCCTTGCGGCGGCCGTTGCATCGACGGGCATCGGCGAGATTCTGGGCTCACTGTTCACCACCACGACCGTCGCCCCGCTGCTGATTGTTTGGGTCGTCGCCGCAGTGCTTCACATGGCTATCGGATCGGTGTCGATTTCGGCCATCACTGCCGCGGGGTTGCTCGCCTCCGTTATGAGCGAGATCGACGTTGCTCCGGTGCTCGTGGCCCTCGCCGCCGCCGCCGGGTCCCTCTTCGCCGTGCACGTCACCTCGAATACGTTCTGGCTGCTTCAGAGCTCGCTCAACCAGTCCACCCGCGGCACGTTCAAAACCTGCACGCTCGCGGTATCCGTCGCCTCCGTGATCGCACTCGGCCTCACGATGCTGCTCAGTTTGGTGCTGTGATCGCCGAACCGAGTGCTTGGCTCAGACGGGCGCCGGCCGCGACCACCGACGGAGTGAGGTGGGTGACGACATCCGGTGTCATGCGCGAACTCGGACCGAGCAGGCTCAGTGCCCCGAACAGCGAGCCGCCGTGTTGGAACACCGGTACGGCGACACTGCTCACCGACGACGTGCGTTCGCCGACGGTGTACGCAAAGCCGCGCTCGCGCACGGTGACGAGGGATCGGCGCAACTCGTCGACATCGACAATCGTCTCTTGCGTCAAGGCGGGCAGCGGATGCTCGAACACCCGGGTCGCGAGCTCGTCGTTCCACGCCAGCAGCACCCGGCCGGAAGACCCGACGTTCACCGGCGTCACCTCGCCGAGGGCGATCACCCGTCGTACACTGTGCCGACTCTCGGCCATCGCGACGCACACGCGCAGCTCGCGCGTGGAGATGAACAGGCACGCGGTTTCACCGGTCTCATCTCGCAGGGCCGCGAGCACGGGCTGTGCCAACTCACCCACATCGAGACCGTGGAAAGCGGATGCCGCCCAGGTCGCCATGCGCAGACCGATGCGAAATTGGTCGCCGTGGCGGTCGAGAAACCCGCTCTGCACGAGATTGGCGACCAGGCGTTGCACCGTCGACGCCGGCAGCCCGGTCGCGGTGCGCAGATCGGCCAGCGACCGCTCCGGTGTCGAAAACGTGAACGCGTCGAGGATGGTACTGATTTTCGCCAGCACGAGCAACGGACTGTTCGACGCTACTTTGCCTGCCATTCCGCGAGTTTATCGGTATCCCCAACCACTCATCAAAGGAGAACCCATGTTCGATGCATCACGACAGGACAGCACTGTGTCCCTGGCCGACAACGGGACCGTATCGGAGGCTACGTATTCGCTTGCGCTCATTCCCGGTGACGGCATCGGCGTCGACGTCGTGGCCGCCGCCCTTGTGCCGTTGCAGGCGGTAGCTGACAAGCATGGTTTCGCGGTGCGGCAATCGACCTTCGACTGGTCGTGCGCGCGCTACCTCGAGACCGGATCGATGATGCCCGACGACGGGCTCGAGCAGCTGAGTGGGCACGATGCGGTTCTTCTCGGGGCGGTGGGGTGGCCCGCACAGGTGCCGGACTCGGTATCGCTGCATGGGCTGCTGCTGCCCATCCGTCAAGGATTCGATCTCTTCGTGAATATGCGCCCGCACCTGTTGCTTCCCGGCATTACGGGGCCGTTGCGCAAATCTGAGTTCGATATTCTGGTGATTCGAGAGAATACCGAGGGTGAATACTCCGGTGCGGGCGGACGCGTGCATCAGGGCACCAAGATCGAGGTCGCGGTTGAGACGGCGATTTTCACGAGGGCCGCAGTCGAGCGCATTCTTCGCTATGGGTTCGAGCAGGCGCGCTCGCGCTCGGGTCGACTCGCTTCGGTCACCAAATCGAACGCGCAGAAGCACACGATGGTGTTCTGGGACGACGTGACCGACGAACTCGCCGCCGAGTACCCAGACGTGACCGTCACGCGGTACCACATCGATGCCATCGCGGCTCGATTCGTGACCCACCCGGAGACCCTGGACGTTGTTGTGGCGTCCAACCTGTTTGGCGACATTCTCTCCGATATCGGAGCGGCCATTCAGGGCGGACTCGGGTTCGCCGCGTCAGCAAACATCAACCCTGACGGCGGTTTTCCGTCGATGTTCGAACCTGTGCACGGATCGGCGCCCGACATCGCTGGCCAAGGCATCGCCAACCCGATCGCCACCATTTGGAGCGTCTCGCAGATGCTGCAGCACCTGGGGGAGAAGGCGGCCGCAGCCGACCTGCTGCGCGCGCTCGGCACCGTCACGGCCACGCCCGAGCGGCTCACCCCCGACTGCGGCGGCACCGGAACCACCGACACTGTCGCCGCCCAGGTCGCCGCCGCCCTATGACCTGCGCGGCCGCCGGATCGAGCTTGTCGAAATCTCGCGGTCGTTTGCGCCTTCACTGCTGACGACCGCGGTATCGGCCTTAAGGTGCTCACCGGCGAGGGCGCCGCGATCGACACAACGACTAAGCAGGCGGGAAAGACCGCACTCGCGAGTGCAGTTCCTCCCGCCTGCTCGTCCATGTAGCTTTGTCGAACCCCGGGTTTGGTGAA
>NZ_PJJW01000015.1:0-6556 GCF_002929675.1 Cryobacterium sp. M15 | reverse complement strand
AAATCATTCGCAGACGACCAAACCTTCGCCGACTCCGAACTATCCCTCGAAGACGCAACAAACCTCAACCGCGCCGCACACAACAACTAGTTCACAGAGAATCACATGGAGCGGGGCCTGCACGACCGAAACCCGGTCATGCAGGCCCCGCTCCATGTGACTGCTCCCCGCGAGATATTGCGCAATGTCATACTGGGAGGGCAGACCGAACGAAGGTGTTCATTCGTGAGAATCACGTGCTCGTATTGTCGTCCTCAGACGCAGATCACATTGAACCCTGCCTGGAACGCAGAGACTGCTACACCGCGCTATGTGCTGAAATATTCCGGCGATAACGCCACCACGATCCGTCTCTACCAGGGTTGCCACCAACCCCGCCAGCCAGCGGCCGGTGCAACACCCGCCAGATCTCCTACTCATTCAATTTGAACCGTGCCATTGCAGTTCTGCAAATGCGTTCGGAGGGAAAACAGGGATATGCGAATTGGGCTGACGAAGTCATAAAACGGTCTGTAGAAAAATCTTTTCACCTTTCAATGGCGGGTGACTCCTCACTCAGGACGCACGCCACATATCCCAGGAAACGTCGTGTGTTGTGGGTTCGTTAGAGTACGGCAATAAAACGATCGAATTTGACGATCGGGTTCTGGCGCACATTCAAATCGTGATTGTCCGCAAGCTTCGCCGAGGCGAGAGCTTCCTGCTGTCCTGGGAAAATGTCGCGGAGACGGGACCCGGTCGAAGTTCAATATGGGTACACCCCGCCATCCCCCTCTACTTCAAATTCCATGGCAGTCGCTCGCCCAGCGTAAATCCGGTCTGGTTGGCGGAACTCACCCTGTCCGCCGACAGCTCTTTCGGGATGCTCATTACGTCAGAGAAAAATCGCTCAGAAATACGCGGCAAACGAACTCACAAAAGTGTTGACATGCGCTATGTCAGCGCCGCGATGGCCTCCGCCATCCACCAGCAACGAACGCGCGAGCAACAACCGGCACGCGAGTGAGAACCAATTTCATCCAGGTTGCCCTCATGAACGATCCGCGTCGTCGACATGTTCTCGAGCCGGCAACTCATCTCTGAAAACCTGCGTTCGCGTGGTGACTTGAGAGCGGTAAAGAGAATTATGGACGCTCTTCGAAAAGAATACCAGGGCGCTGTTAGCGTGACTGGCCTACTTATCGAAGAGCGCAGACAGCCCGGAATCAAAGATGCAAGATACTTTCGGTATATTCGGCTCCGAATGGGAAGTTGCTCATGTGTTGAGAAGAACCTTTAGAGCTTTCGTCTCGGCAGCACGCCCGAACACGTCGTAGGCCTCGATGATGTCTTCGAGCTTGAAGGTGTGGCTGACGAAGTTCTCGGCCACGATCTTTTTCTGCGCGACGAGCTTGAGAAGAATATCGAGCGTGTCGGTGTTGACGAGGCCCATGCTGATATTAATGTTCGAGATCCACAGGTCCTGCAGCGGGAAGTCGACCGATTTACTGTGCACTCCGACGTTCGCCACGGCGCCGGCAGGACGCACGATGTCGAGACACATTGCGAAGGTCTGCGGAATACCGACGGCCTCGATCGCGACGTCGACCCCGAGCCCGTCGGTCATCGCGAGTACCTGCTTCTTCCAGTCGGTTTCACTCGAGACGACCGTGTCGGTGGCACCGAACTTTGTGGCCTCCTCCACTCGATTGGCGTCGAGGTCAATCGCAATGATCCGCGAGGGACCGTAGAGACCAGCCGTGGCGATCGCCGCGAGTCCGACCGGACCCGCACCGACGACCGCGACGACATCGCCGGCCTTGACCCTGCCATACTTCACACCGATCTCGTGCCCAGTCGGCAAGATGTCCGAGAGCACAGTTCCCTGCTGAGGGGTGACGTTCTCGGGCAGCAGGTAAACCGACGTCTCCGCGAAGGGTACCCGTACGTATTCGGCCTGCGTTCCGTCGATGAGATGGCCCAAAATCCAGCCAGTGCCCGATGCGCCCTCGTCGGCAAGGCAATGCGAGTAGACCCCTACCTTGCAGTAGCTGCAGTGTCCGCAGGCGGAGACGCAGGAAAGAATGACCTGGTCGCCCAGTTTGAGGCTCGTCACGGCAGTCCCAAGCTCGGTGATCGTGCCCACGCCCTCGTGGCCGAGGATCCTTCCCACCTCAACCGTGGGAACGTGGCCTTTGAGGATGTGCAGGTCGGTGCCACAGATAGTCGTCGTGTCGATCTTCACGATAATGTCGGTCGGCTGCAGGATCGCCGGGTTAGGCACTTCTTCCCACGACTTCTGGCCTGGACCTTTATAAACGAGTGCCTTCATGGAGTTCCCTTCGGACAAATGGGCATAGTTAAACTCTTTCGACTATATGCCCGACGCGATCGGCATGGGCAGTATCGGGTTTTGACCCCTCATGGTTCCAACCGCGGCGCATTGACTAAAAATTGTTCCTACCCTCGTGTATGGCGGCTTATCGAGGGTCATCTCCGTTGCCAGCGAGGGGCGTCTTGGTCACGTCCCGTCGGGTGGACGCTCCGACGGAACTGCTAACGCGCACGTCGTCAGAGCCATTCAAACCGACAGCATTCCTGTTCGATGATTTTCCCGTGTTGTGAAATCACATATGACATCAGCGAAACAGTGGAAGACCTGAGGTAAGCCACTTCCCGAGCAGCCCAAGGGTGTCCGCGCACTAACCTCGATCTTTCATCGGGCGCTAGAAAAGCGCTGGTTGAGCGTCAATGCGCTCGGTTGTAGCTGATTCTGTCGGCTGGATACGATCATGGGCCGCACAGCCCACATTTCCGGACGTTGTCGGCAGGGCTGAGAAAAAAGCACAGCAAGCGCTCGTCGACCACGACATCCACGCACAGAACCAGACCACTCCCCACCCAACTCTTGTCGGAACCGTCATTTCAATGATTCACCTGTCAGAAACACCTTGCCAGCCAGCGACCCAATCGGCCTTGTGGTCGGCCGACAATAACTTGCGGGAACGGCTTAGGCTGGACGCCAGCCGACGGGGGTGAACCGTCCGTATTCCAGTTGACGTCACAGCACTCGATTCGATCAGGTATACGCCCAAAGCGTGCACACTGCGCTGACCGCGTTCCTCATCACCGTCGCTTTGCTCTGCGGCGCCCGTTGCTACTGCCGCCTAGGAGGCGCGGAACCCTCACTGGTGTTGTGTTATTTCTCAGACGATGCCGGTCAGGTGTGTTCGAGCGCGGCGCCTCAGGACCTTTTTCTCTCTGGTCTGTTGATCTGGAATGTCGCGATTTGGCTGAGAGC
The DNA here is from genome assembly GCF_002929675.1 of Cryobacterium sp. M15. NCBI lineage: Bacteria > Bacillati > Actinomycetota > Actinomycetes > Micrococcales > Microbacteriaceae > Cryobacterium > Cryobacterium sp. M15. The sequence goes on along the minus strand of NZ_PJJW01000015.1, from coordinate 3,276 downwards.
GGATCGGATTTCATCGTGTCCTCCGGTCAGTTCCTCTCCGGACTTAGCCTCGAAAGTGTAACCGAGTGGTAGCGCTTGGCGTGCTGACTATCGTCGCTGTGGTTCAATCTTCCGATCACGCAGCTGTGTGTCCGATCTTCCTGGTCATCAAATAACGTTCCGCTGGGCGTTGCCAGATTTAAGCAGCAACATAGGTTCGCTATCGGTAATGGAATACAGGCGGCCACACGTTACTATTCAAAGTTCTTGATTGGGGCCACAAATTGGGTTACGGGGCCGTCAGAGGGAAAAGACCTGAGCTCCACGGAAAACGTTCGTTCGTTGTCATCAGGGGTAACAGGAACCGAATTCACCTTGATCACCAACTCCTCCACACCATCACGCTGCCAACGATGTGAGGGATTGGCAACTTCGAGAACAGCCACCGGATCACCGACTTGAATGCCGTCAACGGTCTCGATTCCTATTCCGTGGACCTCTGCCGCCGTGACGTGCATGATGATCTCCGGGTTGGTGGGACGTTGCGCAGGCCCGTCCGTGCCGATCGACACCCCACTCCAGTCGTAGTCAACCGAAGGGATACCTTCATAGGTGGTTATGACGGGTTCTTCCCCGAATACGGCCGTGAGCGCAGCAGCCACCGGTGCAATGGGTTCGAAATAACCGAACTCATCACGTATCGTTCCATCGTCCAGGACGACTTGGATACTACTCGCAGACACAACCAAATGGTCCGGCGCGGCAAAGGCCTCGGGACTCGCCTCGTTCTCTTCTGTGGTCGTTGGGGTAACCGCTGGAGCCGGACTATTTGGCTGAGGCCCATTCGAGGAACAACCGGTCAGGATCACAGCCAGACCTGCGACGGCTGCAAAAAACGTTCCCCTACTCATAAGTTCCCCGTTCGACTAAGTTCCCATCACCGTATCAGGAGCCTAGAAGGCGTCTCGCTTACGCACATTGGCGAACCAACCCATTCATGCAGTGGAGCACATCCCGCAACGTTGTCCTCACTCATACAGCTGAGCTTTCCGACGTGGTAGACGTGTGCCTATGCGCCAACGGGTCTGCTCAGGCACGCCTCATCTTTTGGCCGCTGCGTGCCCGTTGAACATGACAAGCTGCACTGCTGCAATCGGCGACTAATCAGTACAGGCGCGCACGGCGGTAGAGAACGTCGATGTTGCTTTGCGAGCAGCGAGAGCCGGACTGGAGAATGTCCTGAGCACACGGACTCTCGCCGCATCTTCCATTCAGAGCGACCTCGCGGACCCTGCAGCAGCCGTTTTTGACGCCTTCGAGAAGAATGACACATCAAGGACGCTCCAGAAAGTCACCATCCCCGGACACAATACGGATCAACTCGTGGCAATTGAACCTGTCGAAGCCTGGGCTTAGACGTGGTTCTGCGCCGCCGATTGCGGCCGCCGATTCTCAGCGCTGACCATCCAGACGTACTGCTCCAACTTCTCAATGAAAAGATGCAGAATATCGGCACTGGTGGGATCTTCCTCGTCGACCTCATCATGCACGGCCCGCATGTTCTCCACCGTGAGGTTCAGGCGTTGCGTGAAGAGGTTGATCGCGTCCGTGGTGATTACCTCGCCGGCGGGAAAGCTCGGCAAATGCGTGGTCGCGGCGACAATTTCGATGCGTCCGTCGGGCTGCGCGTTGAGGGCGCGCAAGCGTTCGGCTAATTGATCGGGAACTGACGCACATCCCCGACGATTTCGTCGAGCTGCAGGTGCAGGTCACGAAAGTTCGGTCCGACGATGTTCCAGTGAGCCTGCTTGCCCTGCAAATGCAGCGCAATCAGGTCGACAAGAACGGACTGCAAGTTCGTGCGAAGTGTCTCGGAGGCGTGCATGGTGTCCTTCCGTGGTAAACGGATAAAGCAAAAAACATGGCGTCATTGCGTCAGCCACCGTCGCGGTTGAGCGAGTTTCAACAAACGTCTTGACCTGTTTGAGGTCTCTCCTGATAATATGACCATCAACCCAAAGACCGCGCTGAGCTGTATTGACCCGGCAGGCGATTGACCCGTTGAACGGACAGCTCACGAAAGAGAATGTCATCAAAGCACAATCACGTCGGGACCTCACTTCCGAATACGAAACGACGCCGTGAAATGAGTCGCCTTTGCAACCAGGCGGCCTCGACCGGTCTTCGGTCGGACTAAGTCTGCGAGATGAGAGAGACCCAATGTCATGTATCCCACGGGATGCGCCTGTTTGTTTTGCCAAACACAGAGCTTGTTCAGCCGGCATTCAGTCCATACTCGTATTGTTCGAAACGGAGTCCCCACTTCCAACGAATGAGTCCCGACAGATTCCTCACCTCCCCCAGGCGCAGCGTAGTCGGGGCTTTTTCGTAACTATCACCGAACTCGTTGGAAACTCCCAGCCATTTAGGGCCGTGCGCGCTGAGCCCACCGCTGGCCTGCAATCGGTCCGGTCAATCCCCGGCTCAGTCCCCGGTAGCAACTCGTTTGAATCGTTTTGGATAGTATTTTTAGTGACGTCGGTTACTGTAGCGAGAGAGGGCCCACCGCTAATGCAGTGGGCTCTCGCCAATTCCGGGCGTTGGCCAGGCCTCCACGTGTGAGATCGCGGCGCGCAGGGCTGTGGTCAGCCAGTTTCCTTCCCAGCGGTCATTCCCGATGTCGATGTTGCCATCGTCACGAAGTAGGCCAGCCGCCAGAACCCAGTTCTCCTGGCCGCAAGCGGAGTCGGCCCATTCGTTGCCGCCCACCTGCTCGCCACCGCCGCTGACACTCGACATCACATTACTCCCAAGGGTCAATTCGCAGCCCTCTGCGGCGCCGCACCGCTACCGGCATCCTCCGGAACACGGCAGCGCTTCCGTCTCTCTCGCNCCGGAACACGGCAGCGCTTCCGTCTCTCTCGCGGTGGTGACCGGCAGGCCAACGCGGCCTTGCACCGCATCGTGCTGCTTCGCACACACCACAAAGAACCCCGTACGGCCTACATCGCCTGGCGGACCACCGAAGGCCTCTCCGACCGCGACCTCGTCCGCTGCCTCAAACGCCACGTCGCCAACGAAATATTCGCAGTGCTCACCCAGAATCCCACCATCGCGCTACCTATCGGACCGCGGCTTCGACAACGTCGTCAAACCCTCGGAATCGTCCTCACTGAGGCGGCCAAACAACTCGACGTACCCTACCAGCGCCTACGCCGACTCGAAATTACACAACGTGCTGACACCAATCTGGAAGTCGCCTTCAGCGCATAGCTCGACGACAAAACTCAACAACCC
>NZ_PJJW01000004.1:0-1654 GCF_002929675.1 Cryobacterium sp. M15 | reverse complement strand
GGTCGCCCAGAGTTCACGCTCCGGAGGCCAACTCTCGACCAAGGCCACGGCGATATCGCTGAGGTGCGTGGCGAGGGTGCCTCGAAAAATAGTCAACCGTTCGACAGCCGTGCCGATCGCAAGCGGCGGCAAAATTAGCAGGTTGACCAAAAGTCCCACCACTATTCCCAGACAGACTTGGGTGAGATAACCGGCCGAGTAATCATCGGCTTCCGGGCCGCCGATGATGAGAACGAAAAGAGCAGTCAGAGGTACTTGTTCCCCGCCCACACCAAGCCATCGCATTCCTCCGATAAGAGAACCGAGGCCGATGACCAGCGAAATCGTCCACACGCTGGGCTCGCTCAGGAGGAGCACGGCCCCAGCGAGGGCGATTCCGACGGCCAGCCCAGCGAGGGTTTGTAAAGCGCTGCGGAGAGAACGCATAAGCGTTGGGTGCATGCTCAAAAGTGCGCCCAGCGGCGCGTAGTACCGCAATTCCTGAGCATCCCCAGGGAGAAAAGGGGACAGCGTCCAGGCAATCGCCACAGCAACAGCAATCTTGGTGACCTGGAGGAATCGCGGAGGTTGAAGACGACGGACCACCGCCAGCCGTGATGCGTTCCACGGGAAAATCGTTCTCGGCATCGTCTAAGTCTCTTCCGCGGCAACGGAGAGTTGGGATCCGCTCGCCCCGCAGGTTAAGCGCAAATACTGGCGAGGCGCTGGGAAACATCCGACGAGAAAGCCACTCCCGCAGTAGCCGGTACGGAGCTCAGAATTTTCGAGAAGGATGTCCACTTTCGATCACGCCGTGTCCGACAACGCGACGGCGATATCGAATCGATGCGGATCTTGCTCGCGGAACGCGCCTCAGCCACCAAGGCACGCACCGCGAGCATCAATCAGATCCACGGACTGTTGGTCAGCGCGCCCGAGGCAGTCCGACAGGATTTTCGTCGCTTTGACGGTGCCAAACTGGCGGTCACTCTCGCGTGCACACGTCCGGCGCCGGGGACCACTCCGGAGGTGATAGCTCGAGCATCCGCGAAACGGCTCGCGCAACGCCACCAGGCGCTGACGGCAGACATTGCCCATATCGACCAGCAACTCGCTGTCCTCGCCGTTCGTCAGAACCCGGCCCGCATGGCCGCAAGCGGAGTCGGCCCATTCGTTGCACCTGCTCGCCACCGCCGGTGATAATCCAAATCGCATTACCACCAAGGGTCAATTCGCAGCCCTCTGCGGCGCCGCACCGCTACCGGCATCCTCCGGAACACGGCAGCGCTTCCGTCTCTCTCGTGGTGGTGACCGGCAGGCCAACGCGGCCTTGCACCGCATCGTGCTGCTTCGCACACACCACAAAGAACCCCGTACGGCCTACATCGCCTGGCGGACCACCGAAGGCCTCTCCGACCGCGACATCGTCCGCTGCCTCGAACGCCACGTCGCCAGCGAAATATTCGCATTGCTCACCCAGAATCCCACCATCGCGCTACCTATCGGACCGCGGCTTCGACAACGTCGTCAAACCCTCGGAATCGTCCTCACTGAGGCGGCCAAACAACTCGACGTACCCTACCAGCGCCTACGGCGACTCGAAATTACACAACGTGCTGACACCAATCTGGAAGTCGCCTTCAGCGCATAGCTCGACGACAAAACTCAACAACCC
>NZ_PJJW01000018.1:0-12589 GCF_002929675.1 Cryobacterium sp. M15 | reverse complement strand
TTCACCAAACCCGGGGTTCGACAAAGCTACATGGACGAGCAGGCGGGAGGAACTGCACTCGCGAGTGCGGTCTTTCCCGCCCGCTTAGCTCAGTCCCCATTGACGCGAACGCTAAAAACCCAGATGGCTCCCTCGAAAGGATTCCCGCGCACGGGTTACTCCGCACCGTGAACATCAACTGCCCACTCATCGGTGGTGCCTTCACGATGGACGGCGTCCAGGTCTGATAGCCGAAGCAGGAAAGTGACCGGCGCGGCCCAAAGCCGCTGCACGAGTCGGCCACTAGCCGGTGTAACCTACCGCGAATGAGCAGGACAGGCATCGCACGCAGATCTAGAAGATAACGACTGGCTTGAGCGTCACGCCGCTCTCACTATCAGCAAAGGCCTCGTTGATGTCAACGAAGTCATACTTCTTGACGAGCTTGTCGAACGGGAACACCCCAGCCTCGTAAAGCGAGATCAGCTGGGGTATGAAAGTTTGCGGCACGGAATCGCCCTCGATCACCATGCTGATCTTCAGCCCGGTCAGCAGTAAACTGCCGATATCAATCGGTGATTCGGTGCCTGGTGCCGCCGCGCCGACGAGGGCACCATGTCCAAGGACACCGAGGGATTTGGTCATCTGAGCGAAGACGAATTTGTTGCCCGTCGTGTCGAGGGCGTATTTCACCCCGCCACCAGTGATTTCACGGATCCGCGCGACGGCATCCTCGTTCTTGCTGTTAACGGTGTGGGTGGCGCCCAGCGTTTTGGCGAACTCCAACCGGCTGTCGACAATGTCTACGGCGATGATCGTCGTGGCGTTAGCAACGACGGCGGCGAGAAGACCGGACATCCCCACCGCTCCAGATCCGAAGATGGCGATGCTGCTGCCGGCTTCCGGCCGGAGAACGTTGAGCACAGCGCCCGCGCCGGTCTGAATGCCGCAACCGAGCGGACCCATAAGCTCCAACGGTGCATCCCTGGAAATCTTCACGACGCTGCGCTCGGCGACGTTACTAATCGAAGCAAACGACGACTGACCAAAGAAGTGAGAGGAAACGGGCGTGCCATCGTCAGCAGTGAACGCGGTCGAACCATCGGGACGGGCGCCACTGAAGTCAAGGTCGTAAAGGTGGATGCAGTACGAGGGATGCCCAGAGACGCAGGAAGAACACACCCCACAGCTAGAGAAGCTAAGGAGCACATGGTCGCCGACTTCGACGCTCGTCACGCCATCCCCAATAGCCTCGACGATCCCAGCACCCTCATGGCCGAGCACGGCAGGCAGCGGAGTGGGATACAACTGATCGCGCACGATAGCGTCGGTGTGACAGACGCCCGTAGCGACCATGCGCACCTGTACCTCGGTGGCGCGCGGCGCATCGAGAATGAGTTCCTGAATTACAAGTGGCTCGCCCTTGGCGAGAGCGACAGCAGCGGTTACTTTCATTGCACTTACCCCTTCGGCCCGCGGCACAATGTCGCGCTAGCCTCTATCAGTCTGCTCTTTTTTCAGATACGTAACAATCTGCGCCACGTGGAGAAAAGCTTCGCACCGTCAGGTCGCAACTCCCCCGCCAGCGAAACATGACGGGACAGCGTCTGCCGGGTGGCCCCGAGTTGTTTGCAGAGGTCACTGGCCTTCGTTTTCTTTTGTCCCATCGCGGCCATGGCCAGGCGGACCTTCGCTGACCTTGCCCCCGGTTGGTGGACACGGGTTAAGCGGCGAGTTGAACTTCCGCGGTCTTTGACGAGTATTGCAGTTCGACGTCGGCTGGGCTGATGTGCCCGATCGAGGAGTGCCGGCGTCGGCGGTTGTAGCGGTCCTCGATCCAGGCGCCAACTTCGCGGGTGGGCCACACTCGGCGGTAGTAGAACTCCGTTTCCAGCGTCGCGAAGAAGCTCTCGGCCATCGCGTTGATGCCCCTATGTTGTCAATTTGTGCTGCGCAAGGTTTTTGTACTGGTCGGGGATGGTTTTGAGGATGGTGAAGATTTCGCGTGCGAGGTATCGTTTGAGGCAGCGGATGACGTCTCGCTTGCTTTTCCCTTGCGCGGTGCGGTTCTGTAGGTAGTTTTGGGTGGTTTCATCCCACCGAAGTCGCGTCAGCACGATTCGATATAGGGCTGCGTTGGCTTGGCGGTTCCCACCGCGATTGAGGCGCCGCTTCGTCGTTTTTCCTGACGAGAACTCGACCGGGCTGACGCCGCAGAGTGCTGCGAAGGCGGCTTCGTTCTTCATTCTTTCGGGATTGTCGCCGACGGCGATGAGTAGCGCCGCGGCGCTGTCGTAGCCGACGCCGGGGCGGTCCAGGAGCTCGGGCGCGCAGGCCGTCACCGTGCGTGTCATGGCCGTTTCCAGGCGGCTGAGTTGCTCGGTGACGTGGTGGATGCGGGTGGCGAGTTCACTCATCAGCATGCGTTCGACGGTGCTGGGCAGCAGCAGCGTGCGGGCCCGGCTGAGGGCTTTGCTGCTGAGTCCACGGAGCTGATCGCGCAGTGCTGGCTCTGCGCCGACTACGAAGCCTTTGAGCTGGTTGATCGCGGTCGTTCGTGCCTTCACTGCTGACGATTTCACCAACCGCATTTGGCGTAGTTCTTCGGCGGCACCGATACCTGTTTTCGGCGTCGCCAAGGACCGACCGGCGATGACTGCCGGGCCCCGGCTTCAGCGTCAACGGCATCTGTTTTCCCGGCTTTGCGCCGCAGTGCTCGGTCTGGTTAATTCAACTCGAACACTGTCACGTTTTGGGTTTGGAAGTACTTCATCAGCGCGAAAACCGTACGACCCGGTGCATTCGATACCGGCCGCGTTCACGTCCCCGAACCGGTGGGCCCACTCCAAAGTCGCTGCATAGCCTTCGCGTGTCGTCGGGAAGCTGTGAGTCGCTAGAAGAACTCTCGCGATCGTCAGGATCGCCGCGACGTGGACATCCTTGTGTGTGTCTACGCCAAGGATCACCCCTTCGCCGTGGAGCGCTGGTCGCGACTTTCGCGGGTGCTTCAGAACAGATGAGCTCATGGCTGCCTTTCGTGGGGTGTTGACGAGCAATTCCACGGGAAGAAGTCAGTCAGGACTGTGACGATCCACGCAAGCAGCGAACGCCCACGGAAAGGCCCCTATTGGGACATGGCTTGGCCAGGTGAAACTTCAGGCACCAGACCCGGTCGCGGCCGACAGATCAACGCAAGGACACGCCGACGATGAGACCAGCTGTCAATCCCAACACGGGTCAAGCCGCGACCCGGCCTGATGCGTTGATCGTCTCACAATCCCAGCAGATACCGGTCAATCCCATCGAGCGGGTGATGCCATTCTCGTCGGCGAATGCGGTGATCTGAGCGGAGGCATATTGGGTGCCCCTGTCGCTGTGGAAGATGGCCTGCGCCGGCCGTTCTCCGCGCAGTGTCATGGCCATCGCGAGGGCGTCCTGGATCAGGTCGGTCCCCATATGGGCGGCGATGGCCCAGCCGATCACTCGGCGGCTGTGGGCGTCGATCACGGTCGCCAAGTGGACCCATCCCTCCCAGGTCCTCAGGTAAGTGATATCGCCGACCCAGACTTGGTTCAGCGCCCCGGTGTCCCATTCCCGTTTGACCGCATCGACCGGGTAAGCGTCGGCGTGGTCAATGATCGTGGTGGTCGTGCACTTTTTCGGGCAGATGCCTACCAATCCGAAGCGTTGCATGGTTTTAGCGACGGTCTTGCGCGAGATGGTTTTCCCGTCGGCACGAAGGTCCGCGAGGATCCTCGGCGACCCATAAACCTCGTCGGAGTCGCCGTGGAACCACGCCACTTTCTGCTCGATATCCTCCCGCCGAATCATGCGGTCCGACGGCTTCCGGTCGAGCCAGACGTAATAGCCCGATCGAGACACCTCAAGCAGGCGAACCATGCGGGTGATGGTGAAATTGGTCTTCTCCGCCAGCATCAATTTGAACGCTTTACGCTCGTATCCGACGCTTCCTGGGCGAAGAAGATGGACGCATTTTTTAGAAACGCTCGATCAAGTTTCAGATCTGCGTTCTCTTTTCGCAACCGAAGCAACTCGGCCCGTTCCGACTCCGTGACAGTGGTCTCTCCGGTGTCATTTCAAGCCTTGAAAGCGCTGACCCACCGGCCCAGCGAGGCCTCGTGGATGCCCAGCTCACGGGCCACGGTCGCAACGGCCCTGCCGGCGTTGATCACCAGCTTCACGGCCTCGTCTTTCTACTCAGGAGTGAACTCCCTACGTGTCTTTCCCATGTGAACATTCTCTCTTGTGAGGCGTCCACTCAGCTCGGGCAGGGCCAGATTCGGTCGCGGTGTCAATCGCCGCGCCCTCGCCGGTGAGCAGTTTAAGGCCGATGCCGAGGTTGGTGAGGTCATGCACTGTATTGACGAGGTGGCGTAGATCTCAGCGAAGCCGGTCCAGCTTCCAGACCAGGAACGTGTCGCCCTGGCGCAGCGCCTTCAGGCAGGTCGTCAGATGCGGGCGGTCGTCCTTCTTCCCGGACGCCTGATCCTCGTAGGGATTGGCGAGCTTTACGCCGGCAGCCAAAAGCGCATCTACTTGAAGGTGGGTGCTCTGCGACCCGTCGGCTTTCGACACGCGCATGTACCCGACGAGCATACTGACCCGTGTCATCTATACGTTCGAATACGTGACAACATACCCAATTTCCCGTAGGAATCAAATCTTGTCACTTACCCCTAAAGTATTCTCCGTTTCCCCGAACATACGCGATTCGTGGTGCGTGATGGATACAAAGACGGGCCCGACGTTGGCCCGACAGTCTCACATCAGGCTCACCCGTAACGACAAATCAAAATAATCGTTCCCTGCTGAAACAGCTTCTGCACACGCTGCATGATGCCGGTGTCATATCCATCGCGGGAGGTTGCTTTGGGATTGATGCTGTGTACAACTGTCAGCGCTGACCTTGGACGTCACGAGAAAATATTCGTTAGCGCCGCTTTTCATACCAATACTTATGGTGAGTCGATGCATCCGTTCTGCGCAGGAGTCAGATGCGGCGCTTCCGCTCACAAATACTCTCAGCGTTGAGGCGCGTCACGGTCAAGCCCGATACCACTCAGTTACACAAGTAGAGCGTCGATCACATCGACGCTCTACTTGCAGTGCCTTGAGAGGAAACTTATTTGGCGGCTGCTTTGAGCTTGCTTCCGGCAGTGAGCTTGACGCGGTGCCCCGCGGCGTTGGAGATCTCTTCACCCGTCTGCAGATTACGACCGGTGCGCGCCGCAGTTGCAGTGCGCTCAACCCCGAGCCACCCCGGAATGGTAACCTTGCTATCGTTCTTCATGGCCTCAGCGAGGGTTGCAAAGAAAGTGTTCAGAATGCCATCGACTGCGACTCGGCTCTGTCCCGAATCGGCTGCAACCTTCGCAACGAGCTCAGTTTTGTTCAGCGAATTATCAGTCATTGAGTGTCCTCCTCGAATTTTTACCTGTAAAACCAGGTATTCACATAAAGCGGGCGACGCTTCCAGAAAGAGCGTCCGGTCATCGGTGGACCGAATTGAATCTAACAGAGTGTGGGTTTCGCGTTTATATGACAGCATGTCTTCCGAACAAAATAGAGGCGGTGATTGAGAGGTCTCACTAATACCGGCGCATTCCACGAAAAAAACGGCCAATCCGCTTTCTATCGTTGATACAACGCAGCCACGAATCCGAAAGCCACAGCCGTAAGTAGACATCCGGCGCCTTCTGAAATTTGTCAAGGTGGATGAGGCCAGTGGGAGTTTAAGCGGCTAGCTCGAGCCCTTCATTCTCGGTGGGTTTGTCGGCGGGTTTGTTGATCCATGCCGTTGCTGGAATGGACAGGATCTCCGGTGCCTGGGTTGTGCTGAATCGCTGGGGAAGCGTGCGCGTGCCGCGTCTAGCGTCGCGGCTCGTTCGATAGCCTTCGCCCCAGCGAGGCCGTAGTGGACGTCTGCTGGGGTGTTCAGGCCGATCCCGGAATGGCGATGCTCATGGTTGTAGCCGTCGACGAACGAGGCCCTGAACGTCTTCGCGTCGGTGAGGGAGCCGAAGCGTTCGGGGAACGTCGGCAAGAATTTCAGGGTTTTGAACCACGCCTCGCTGTAGAGATTATCGTTACTCACCCGAGGCCTCGAATGCGACTTGGTGACCTCCGGATCAGACAACAGCGCCGCGACGGTCTTGGACGTCATCGACGTTCCGCGGTCCGCGTGAACGACCTGCGGGGCCCCGTGAATGCTGAAGATCTCCTTCATCATCTCCGCCGCCAGCTCGCCCGATTCCGACGCGTGAACATACGCGCCGACGATGTAACGGGAGTAAATATCGATCATCACGTAAGCATCGAAATACTTGCCCTTGACCGGGCCCGCAAGTTTCGCGATGTCCCACGAGTACACCTGGCCAGGGCCCGTAGCGATTAGCGCGGGGATCGCTCGGGCTGGATGGCGTGCCAGACGACGGTGGTCCTTGACCTGCTGATTCTCGTTCAACACCCGATACATCGTTGATATTGAGCACACGTAGGTACCGGCGTCCAGCAGCTGCGCGTAAATCTGGATCGGCGGCAAATCCACGAACGAATCTGAATTGATGATGTCCAAAATCTGCCGGCGGTCGACATCACTGATCTTGTTTGCCGGAATCGGCGCCGGACCGACCACCGGAATGCGTGGTTTCCGGGTGGCGGTCGCTCGAGGGATCTCCACGAGGTCGGCTGCAACGCGAGTCGAGATTCCTCGCCTGGCCAGTTCGCGGTACGCGGTCATTACGGCTTCGTATGCGGTGTTTCGTCCCGCGCGCTCTTCGAAAGACTTTCGAGTAGCTCGTGCATTTTTGACATGATCTCCAGCGCCACCCCCCGTCGTTTCCAGGCGCTGCTCGGTCTTACGCAACTGGCGGCGCAGCCGGGCGATTTCAGCTTGCTCCGGAGTTAACCGGCCAATCTTCTCGCCGGGTTTCTTCCCTGCGAGAACACCCGCGTCACGCAGCTTTCGCCATTCCGTGATCTGCGACGAATACAAACCTTCGGCGCGCAGATACGCACCGCCCTCGTTGTTCTTGATCGCGGTGTCATACGCGGCGAGGTACGCCAGCTTCTGCGCTGGGGTGAATGACCTTCGCGAGGTCGGACCACCAGCTTGGGGTCCGGGACTACTCATATGACTATCGTCGCGCACTGCGTTTAAAGAAGGGCTGGACATGGTGGTGGTTTCCTAGTTCTCGCCCTACGTCATACGGCGGACTTGCTCTGAGGCACTGGCCTCACCCAACCCTGACACGTAGGGATTCGCCCAAGCCTGCACAACCCGGTATGCAAGCAACGCTCGGCACACTATCCACCGACGCAGACCGTGCGTGGCTTGAGTCACAGCAGGCACTGCAGCCTCCGCTCGGTTCCGAGCTCCACGGTCGCGAAATCATCGGCAGCGACGGCTAACGGGGGGTCCTTCGTGGCAAACACAGTGAGGCCGCCAGCGGCTATCTCGCCGCACTGCGCCAAGCCGAGGCGGCTTGTGTCACGCACCTCGGCGGGGCGTAGACATGACGTCTCTTAATCAGCATGCTTGCGCATCGGGACGCTGTGATTTAGCTCGCGGTACGCCTATTCGGCCGCCAATTCGCCGAACGTTTGCTCGTTTACTCGTTTACTCGGACATCATATGGCAGCCAGGAGCCCCCGGCGAGGGCAGAACCTTTGGGGTCATCGTCGCGGCGCACTTCGTTCAGGACATGCCTCAACTTTGTTAGAAGAGCCGACGAAGCATGCGATGACACGTCTCGGGTCTTGACGGCCTCGCTCGGTGCGTATTCTGACGCCAACAGCTAAACACCACGAGATGAACGCCGCCGTGGAATAGCGCCGATCGTGCTTGCGGATATCAGGTTCTTAGCCCCGTGCTGCATAGAACTCTTATTTCTGTTTGGCGACAACGGATGTGGCCTCAAGAAAGCTGGCACGCGGGTTGCTGTGGCCAACGATCGGCGTCGTATCCCCGCCGGCAATCAAATTGGTCATCCACCCCGCCAAGATGCGCATCTTACGATTCGTGGTCGGCATAGCGTAAAGATGATATCCGCGATGAGCCAGCCAGGCTGGTACGTTCTTGAGCTTGATGCCCTTCACGATGCCTGCTCCCTTCCCGATGCCGAAGCTCGCGACCGTTCCGAGTGATTTGTGTCGATATTGCACGACCGGTCTTCCGGTCATCATGGCGAGGATATTAGCGGATACTGTCGCGGCTTGACGCACAGCATTCTGCGCGTTCGGTGGATAGTAAGCCGGTTGTGTCGTGGCTAACAGATCCGGAACTTGCGCTCCATCCCCGAGAGCCCACACTCCATCGAGTTTGACACCGCGGTCAGTCTCCACCTGAAGCGCGGCGTTGACGTTGACGTGGCCCTTGGGGCCCAGAGGCAAATTCAGGTCTGCCAGAACAGGGTTCGGCTTTACCCCGGCAGTCCAGACGATCGCACCAGCTGGTATTATCTCGCCGTCACTAAGTACGACATTGCCATCGATGCAGGATGGCATCGTCGTATTTAGACGAATGTCAATACCTCGGGCACGGAGCTGGCCGAGAGTCCATTGGGAGAGTTTAAGCCCCACTTCGGGTGCGACCCGGTCGAGCGCCTCCACCAGAACGAAATGTAGCTCCTCACGGGAGAGCGTATGGTAACTATGTATCGCCGCCTTCGCCGCATCATCAAGCTCTGCCATCGCCTCAACACCAGTGTAGCCTCCGCCGATGAAGACCGTGGTGAGCAACTTCCGACGCTCTGCCACGTCCTGAACGCTGGCGGCGCGGGCAATGTTTCCCAGAATGCGGTCGCGCACGTACTGTGCTTCTTCAACAGTTTTGAACCCCACGCCGTTCTCGGCCAGTCCAGGTGTGGGAAAGGTGCGCGTGACCGCTCCAAGCGCAACAACAAGGTGATCGTAGGGAAATTTTTGGGATTCACCATCTGGTGTCATCACCGTGACGCTCTTGACGGTACTGTCCAGGCCGGTGACGGAAGCCTGGACGACGTTCGAGTGTCGGAGCGCCTCGTGCAAAGAAACAGTCACGTCGCGGGCCTGGATGTGGCCGCCAGCAACTTCGGGCAGAAGGGGCTGATAGGTGTAATACGGCAATTCATCAATCAGCGTGATGTCGGCCCGACGGGTCGCGTGTTTCTTCTGCAATTTAAGGGCAGTGGTGAGCCCGGCGGCTCCACCGCCGAGAATGACGATGCGTGTTGCCATGAGTGCGTCTCCTTCAACTGTGCTTAGTGTCTATGGTGTTTTTCATTGCTGATCTCTCGGTGCAGCGCGCACTGACGCACCGTTTAAATATGGTGAAACAGCGGTCAATGACGTGGCGGCGTTTGTGAGTTTTCGTACCAACGCCCGGCCGACGATCATCGGTGCACCCTCGACACCGCATGCGGGAAAGGAATCTTTGTGTCCACCGCGGCGGGCCGGTTCTCGTGCACAAGTACGCGTTCGGTGTATTCGTCGATGCCGGAGGCTTGAACCATTGTGGTGCCCTTCTCGCTGATGCGGACGTCCTCAGCTCCGCGGAGAGTTACCCCAGGGTTCAGGCAGTCGAAAGTACAGCCGGCGGTGTAGTTCTCACATGTCCCACGAAACCGGATGAGAGAAGCAACAACATGACCTCCGACCGCCACCCCTTTAACTTCACTACCTCTAGCTGAAATGATCCCGGCGGCTTCGTGACTGAAAAACGCGGTAACTGAAACGTTCTTCGCGGCGCTGAAAACGAAATATACTACCAAACGGATTTCGACACTCGGGCGGAGTCAGAACCGCGGTCCTCGACTACGTTGAGACGTACTACAGACGGAAACCGCTACGTTCCACTCTGAACTACCTCGCGTCCTTGAAGGGCCACCGTGTCCCATCACGCTCAAGCTGTTGAGGCTCTCACAGCCTGAAAAAATGAGAAGTCACAGTCCAAGAAACTTGGCTCAGCCCCGGGCATCGTCTGCTGACCACCCAGTAGTCAATAATTTCCACACGATCCCATCGGGATACTGAAGCGACCGTGAAACGCACCACTGACCGAAATGTCAGCAACGGCTCGATTGAAGGCGCAGAAAACGTGCAGTGTTTTACGCACGTCCCAGCGGGCGGCAGGGAAACTTTGCGGTCTGGTTCTCCCTGCCGCGCGCGCCGTAATTTGAACCAAAGGAGCTGGGTCAAATGGGCCGCTAGGTGTTGGTCTATTCGGGCTTGAGGATGACTTTGGTCCACCCGTTGTTGCGGTCGCCGAAGTTCTTGTAGGCATCCGCGGCTTTGCTGAGCGGGACCTCGTGCGAAACGATCCACGACGGCTTGGCCTTGCCGACGGCAATCAGCTCGCGCAATTGCCGATTATATTTCTTCACCGGGCACTGGCCGCTGCCCAAGCTCTGGCCTTTAAGCCACTGCAGACCATAATCAATAGCAAGCTTGCCCTGCTTGGCGTTCTCGTCAAAGCCGCCAGGATCCGCCGGCAGGAAAACGCCGACAACGCCGATGCCCCCGGTGATGCGCACGGACTGGATCAGCCGGTTCAAAGTCATGGCAGGATCCTCGGTGCCCTGGGGGTCGTGGGCTTGATAGCCCACGCATTCACATCCCCGGTCAGCGCCGATACCCTTGCTCTGGTCCAATACGAATTGAACCGGGTCCGTCTTTGAGTCATCAACGGCTATCGCGCCGATCTGCTCGGCGAGGGCCAGCCGGTCGGGGCGTCGGTCCACAACCCAGACTTTACTGGCGCCCTTGATCATGGCAGACAAGGCAGCCATGAGCCCGACCGGACCAGCACCGTAGACCACGACCGTGTCACCGGGGATGACGCCGGCCATCTCGGTAGCGTGGTAGCCAGTTGGAAAGATGTCCGAGAGCATCACGTAATCGTTTTGCTTTTCTACGGCGTCTTCACCCAAGCGCAAGCAGTTGTTGTCGCCGTAGGGCACACGCAGCATTTGTGCCTGCCCGCCCGGATACGGACCCATACCAGCGAAGCCGTAAGCGGCGCCCGCACCGACCGGATCTGACTGAGTGGTCATGCAATAGTTAGTGAAACCGCGTTCGCAATTCTTGCAAAACCCGCAAGAAATATTGAACGGCAACACGACGTGCTCGCCGACCTTGACCGCATCGACGCCGTTACCGACCTCGATGACCTCGCCCATATTTTCGTGGCCAAACGTGCGTCCAGTCTCGAAATTGGTGCGTCCTTCGTACATGTGTAAATCTGAACCGCAAATATTCGTGGCCGTAATGCGTACCAAAACATCAGTGGGACGTTCAATCGTGGCATCCGGAACTTCTTCAACGTTGACCTCATTGGGGCCCTTATAAACGACTGCCTTCATTTCTTTTCACTCCCTGATTTTCATGACCGCAAACACGAACGGTCCGTCTTCACTTTCGGAGGTGTACGAATTTTAGTGCCGAGGCAACCTCGAGTTGCCCACGGATTGTGCATAATGTGTGTCTACCACCGTTCTATGTGCACCGCCTCACCGCCGCAATTATCGCGACGCCCACGCCGGGCACTAAAAGCCAGTATCTGTCTTGTACGAAGCGACCAGCAGTGTGCAGGCTGGATCAAGAGAAATTGACTGGGCCGAAAGTTCTCATCACAAAAAAGCAGAAGCGCAGGGAACATTACATATCGAGCTGTTGCGTGCTTGGGAGAGTCAGAAATACGTTCTCCAGAGACGGACATTCCCCGGCCTCGAGGACCACCGCACCCGCGCCGAAATTCTGACAAACGTGCCCGATCGAACAGGCCGTGCGGTTCGCTTTCACAGAGCATGTGCTCGAGATGGCCAACGGACTTGGAGTTAACGTCGCGACCGAGAGAGTCAGTATTTCCCAAACGATTACCACGTGTTGTGATGTCACGCACCCGGCCGGCGCCGTGGCGAACTTCGGTGTGAGATGTCCGGGCCACCACGAGTCGTAAGCCAATCTTCCAGCGGTGTCAGGCTTGCACATCTCCGCGCCATCCGACATCGTCGGTTCCTTTCGCCTCGATGAACTCCTTAAAGTCCGCGAGGTCTTTCTTGATAGCGTGGTCGTCGATACTGAGAGCAGCCCCAGCCTTCTCAAGCAGCCCTGTTGCCTCCCAATCAAGCTGAACCGTCACACGCGTCTCGTTCGCAGCCAACTTATGAAACGTGACAACGCCCGCGTGGTCGACTTGGCCGCCGGTGCTGTTCCAGGCAACACGCTCGTCGGGGTGCTGCTCAGTTATCCGAGCCTCAAACGTGCGCTCCACGCCGCCGATTTTAACCGTCCACTCGGTGAGAGTGTCCGTTACTTGAGTGATGGATTCAATAAAACTCAAAAACTTTGGAAACTCCTCGAATTTAGTCCACTGGTTGTAAGCGACGGTAACGGGAACGTTGACGTCGACAGTCTCGATGGCGTTGGGCATGATGACCTCCTAATGCGAATTCAACGGATGAAATAGTTTCTGCAACCCCTTCACCGTATCGAAGGCAAATCCAAGGTCAACCCGGGTAAGGAAATACTCGCAGGAACGAGAAGGTATCTGTGCACGGAACCTCGGCAGCGTGAACAAGTGATGAGACTGGCTAAACGACGGGCGAGGGAG
>NZ_PJJW01000020.1:0-16822 GCF_002929675.1 Cryobacterium sp. M15 | reverse complement strand
GCCTACGTGCTGCTCGCCTCCGACGAGGGATCGTACATCTCCGGCGCGGTCCTGCCGGTCACCGGCGGCAAGGGCCTCTAGAACGCTAGTGCTCATCCACCCCGCCGTTGCAGTACTGCCGGCGCGAGAAGGGCGATCGAGATCGCGGCGGGGGCCAGCAGGCGGAGGGCGATCGCCGCTCCCCGCGAAATCGTTGGAGACCGTTCGGCCACCGTCTCCGGCGAGCCCATCCACTCCACCTGATTGGGTCAACCATGGCAAGACCTGTAGAACGGAAGCATGCCCAGACCAACCCGTATCGTGATCGTGCCTGGGTTGGCGGTGCGCAGCTACGCTAAGCCTGCCGCTGACGCTTTGCGAATCGCAGCGGCTCAGAGCGATCTTGTGCGGAGTCTTCTTCTCGTCAGCCCCACCGTCGATCCTTGCAACCGCGACCAGCTCACCCTGCTGAGGGCGTGGGCTGCGCCGAAGGATGGGGACGGCGGAGGCGGTGACGAGGAACCGGGATTTCTCGCTTCGATACCCGATTGGGCGCACGCGGGTCTGTGGCGGATCGTACGCGGATGGAACTCTGCAATCGCCGCCCTTCCGCTCGAGGAGATTCTTCCGCAGGTCCGTTCCCACGTCACGATCATCCATTCCGAGCATGACCGGCTGGGCTCCGCGCAGTGGGCGGCCGAACTCGCGCGACTCGCCGGCGGGCGCTTCCTGCAGATGAACGGTGCATCGTACTCGTGGCCGGTTGGCGACGAGTCGGGCTTCGCGAAGATCATTGAGGACCTCACACGATGACTGAAACGACCCTTGATCCCAATAGGGTTGTCGCGTCATTCGACTCCGCGAGCGTCCTGCACGCGGCGACGGTGGCGGCGCTCGAACAGCGTGCCTTCCCCAATCTCGGTAGCTCGACTATCAAGGGTGTCGGCGTTCGGGCGGCCGGCCAGTTGCCGTGGCCGATCCTCCGCCAGATCTACACACGCATTGGCGGCGCCGAGGGCATCAATCCTGATGACCTTGGACGTGTCAACCTCGCCGCAGTCGCGGCGAGGTTCGCTGACGCGTACCCACACCGTCAATACCCAGCCGTGTTCATAGGAGCAAGCAACGGTGCGCTGACCCACTTGGCCGCCGCACTGCAGGTGCCGTGGCTGCCGCAGACCGTACTCATCCCCGTGCATCGACTCGGTGATCCCCAGCGGCCGGACCAGGCTCTCGACTTCGGGCGGCGAGTTGCGCCGGGACTGCTGACGGCGAACCCGGACGTCGGGTTGCACCAAATGCACGACTCGGCTCAAGACGAACTCATGACCTCGCGGATGACCTACTTCCGCACTAAATGGCTCGACCTTCCCGAGGCGTACGCCCACTTTCTCGGAACCTACCTCGCGCCCGGCGCGCCCGTGTTCCTAGTCAATGACCAATCCCGTTGGCCCGTGGTGCGGGTGGGTGAGCGACACGTCTTCCAGTCGGGCGGCCGCGGTGGGCTGACCCCGGAACAGTACCTCGCGCTTCCTCACACCCCACAGGCCGACGACGACGCCCCGGAAGCCGAATGGGAGCGTTTGAGAATTCGGAGCTTGAACTACGCTAAGCCGATTTTTGGTGGCTGGTTAGCGTAGTTCAAGCTCCCTTTTCCGTTCAGCGGTCAGTGGCGGGGATCCATCGGTAAAGAGTCGGGATTGAAACGCCGACGTTGTGGGCGACGTCGGCCGCGGAGGTGCCTTGGGCGAGCAATTGCTTGGCGGCCATGATTTTGCGGTCGGTCATGAGACGTTTCCGGCCGGGTTGACGCCCGTTCTTGCGTGCGGCTTCAAGTCCGGCTCGGGTCCGCTCGATGGTGAGTTCTCGTTCCATCTGGGCGAGGGATGCCATGACGTGGAAGAAGAACCGGCCGGCCGGGGTGGTGGTGTCGATCTGGTCGGTGAGGGACCGGAATCCGACCCCTGCGGCTTGGAGTTGGTCGGTGAACGCGATCAGGTTCTTCACGCTGCGCCCGAGTCTGTCGAGTTTCCAGACGACGAGGGTGTCCCCATCGCGGAGTTGTTCGAGGGCCTTATCCAGCCCCGGACGGGAGGCCTTCGCGCCGCTGATGACGTCGCTGAAGATCTTTTCGCAGCCTGCGGCGGTCAGGGCGTCTTGTTGCAGGTCAAGGTGTTGGTCGGTCGTGGAGACGCGGGCGTAGCCGATGAGCATGAGGCACCGTTTCAGTTCTCGGAATCCGTCTTTGCCGGATGATGCAAGAATACTGTTCTGAGAAGAGTTTGTGAGAACCTGGGTGCCGCGGCGTTCCGGCATCGTGCCGAGATGGTGGTGGGGTTCTTGTTTTCCCTCCATAGTGGTTGGTGGCCCTATTTTCAATCGGCGATACTGGCCCTATTTTGGGTCGGCGTTAACACTGATCCAGTGCCATTCCTTGGAAGTCATCCATCACAACGGAAGATGTCAACCTTTATGAGTCAGTTTCTTTAGCCGGTCATTGAGTTCGTTTCTTCCTTCTTGGGTTCGTTGATCCAGGTCGTCGTCGGGAACGTTGGTGGCTGCGGGTGCTGCCGCACAAAGCGCTCAGGATGCTCGGCATATGCGGTCGTGAGGACGCGGGCGCGGGCGTGCTGGATAGCGGGTGCGCGGCCGTGGTGCACGTTGAACGGGGTATGCATTCCAATGCCCGAATGACGATGCTCGCCGTTGTACCAGTCGTAGAATTCGGTGCAGAATGAGCGTGCTTCGGCGAGGCTGTAGAACCGGTCGGGGAACTCGGGCCGATACTTCAAAATCTTGAAATGCGACTCCGAAAATGGATTGTCGTTACTCGTATGTGGGCGGGAGTGTGACTTGGTCACGCCCAGGTCGGCGAGCAGGAACGCGACGGGTTTCGACGCCATCGAGGAGCCGTTGTCGGAGTGGATTGTCAGCTGGTCTCGACGAATGTTTTGCTTCTCGATGGTGTCGAACAGGAGCCGCTCGGCGAGTTGGTGAGATTCCCGGGTCGCGACCATCCAGCCGACGACGTACCGCGAGTAAATGTCGATGATCGTATACAGGTGGAAGTACGACCATTTGGCCGGTCCCTTGAGCTTGGATATATCCCAGCTCCAGGTCATGTTGGGTCCGGTGGCGATGAGTTCGGGCTTGACGCGTGCTCGGCCTGAGCGCGACGCTCCCCGGTCTCGCCGTGGGCGCGGAGGAGGCGATACATCGTCGCCACCGAGCAGAGGTAGGTGCCCTCGTCGAGGAGGATCGCTTGGATCTCCGCCGGCGCTTTGTCCACGAACCGGCTCAACCGCAGGACCTCCAGAACGACGTTGCGCTCCGGCTCGGTCAGCGCCCGAGGCTGCTTCATCGGCTCGGGCCGGGGCCGCGGGGATGAGGGCGGCCGCGGTGCGCGGGGGTGCTGCCGGTAGTGCGTGGCCCGGGATCGTCCCACGGCTCGGCATGCGTCTCTGGTGCCGACGAGGGGGACGAGGGCGGTGATGGTGGCGTCGATTATTTCTCGGTGTTCGTCGCGCTGCTGTTGGTCGAGAGTTGATCCAACAGAGCCGAGAGTTTTCCCTGGATAGCGATCACCTGCCTCGCCGTATCCAGCTCACCCGACAGACGAAGATTCTCTTTCAGCAGCCGGGCCGCGTCCTTCTCCGCGATGCTGGCAGGTGGCGCTCCTGCCGGCCGTGCCAGCGCGACCAGCACTCCTTTATCTCGCTGGTCACGCCACGAGCTGACCAAGGAGGTATACAGCTTTTCTCGTCGGAGCAGCGCGCCGCGGCCCTGCCGATCGAGGCGGTCATACTCGGTCAGAATGTCGCGTTTGTACTTGGCTGTGTACGTCCGCCGCCGTGCACGCTCGGGAACTTGGGGATCGGGAACATCTTCCATCCCTACAGCCTGCCCGCTCGAGCTGGGTCCTGTCATTACTGCGTTCGTCAAGGAAACTCCTTCCCCGCCTTCTACGACACTATTCGGGACGATCCCGGTGCCTCAAACAAGGTTGACAGAGAGGGCAACGCCATCTCACCGTAACAACACATACCCTGTGGGATGTGTCACGCAGAAGGTTCCCATAGTTAACCCGATCATGTGCCGGCACTCAATGCAAGGGGTACCAGAGCTGGAACAGGAACGATTCCCGATTCCGGGTTTCCCACCGATTTGCGGTAAAGCCATCCCTGTGACAACCGGTGCGATCGCAAGCATGAGCAGACCCATTCCAGAGACTTAAAGCAAACGGCGGACAAGCCCGGTGTCATCAATTTGGTGACCGCCGGGACGATGATCCCACATGTCACCCACGGTGAATGGGATCGTGTCTGCGATGAATAGCAGTTCCACGCCTCCCGAATGTAACAGCACGGCCAGCCCCGATTCATGGCTTGTGACAATGCGTCGTGCGTGCCGTAGAAAACAGGCGACCATGTCCGGGGTGGCAACGAAATTGCGGCCACCGTATACGACGACGATCTTCTTGTCCGGTGCAGTTGTCGATTCCGGCGCCGGAACGTCGGTCGTGCGGGTCGCGGTTTCTGTTTCCGCGCGTGGGCGGTAGATGAGCAGTTCACCCCGTTTGGCCGTTGGGGGCGCGCCGAGGGGTCGACTGGGCGGGCTCAGTCGTCTTCCGCGATTGGAGATGATCGAATCGTCGTCTCCGAAGAATGCCTCCACTATGAGGCCCCCTTTTTATAGGTCAAGTGTTCTGCTGCCGCTCGTTTGTATACTTTGATTTCTCGACCTCAGGTTGAGCGTCGATAGCGTGGCACGGCTTCCTTGCGGGCGTGAAGGGTGCCACTCACTTCGCTCAGCCACGTGCGGAGGACCTCGTCCGACTCTGCCGCGATCGATCGAACAGCCAACTGCGGCTTTGACGGCCTCGAATCTCGGCCGAGGGGGTCGACCTCTCGCAAAGCTCTTTTCATGAGATTTCTCCCGCCAGATATAGGGGATCCCAACGACATTGTCAGGCTCACCATGGCTCTTGAATTCAGTTTGCCTCATAGAGCGAAACCGTCCGTCCTATGAGTGGCGATCGTAAAAAACCGTTTCTCGCCCTTCTCGGAACATACTCGCCCTCACCCCTTTTTGGGGGGTGCTTGATTTTTGAGCAACTATGCACTATGCAAACAAACAGCCTTCAGGTGGCTGACAGATTTCACTTATGACGGGTGGGTAATTGCGGTGCCTAGGTTGTAATTGGGCGTCGGGCAGACCAAGGCAGCACGACAAGAACGAGGGCGAGTAACACGAATACCGCAGCGCCTGCCACGATACCTGTGAGGATCCCCCCTACGACGTCGAAGATGAACATTACGACACCCCCGGTGAGTAGCGCAACGACGACCAGGGTTATTTTGAGGAGACGGTTCCCTATCGCAACCATCCGCTTTTTCTCGTGACGACGAAACAGCGTTCGATGCAAGCTCACCGGTGCGAGTCCGATAGCGGTCGCCGCAGCAGCAAGAAGGACCAACACAAGATATACGATGATCTGGAAGCTGGTGAGTTCCTTAAATCGTTGCTGAAACGCAAGAGTCAGTAGGAAGCCACTGATGATCTGGGTTCCCGTCTGGGTGACTCGCAATTCTTGGAGAATCTCTTCCCAGTTTCGATCGAACTGCTCATCAGGAGTTTCCTCGCGGCCGTCCTCGGCTCGTGGGCTTTGGGCCGGGTCAAGCATTGCAAGCCGCCGTGCTAGTGGTTTCGAATACTCTCGATCAGGTCTGCTTTCTTCTGACGCGAGTAACCGGAAAAGCCGAGTTCTTTCGCCTTTTTGTGCAGGTCGGCCACTGTCCAGTCCTCATAGGAACCAGACTCCCCGCCTTTGCGGCTGATGGTGGAGCGGCCCTTCTTTGCAGCGGCGTTGGAAATGCGTGCTGCTTTTTC
The DNA here is from genome assembly GCF_002929675.1 of Cryobacterium sp. M15. Lineage (NCBI taxonomy): Bacteria > Bacillati > Actinomycetota > Actinomycetes > Micrococcales > Microbacteriaceae > Cryobacterium > Cryobacterium sp. M15. Next base: position 10,954 of record NZ_PJJW01000020.1, on the reverse strand, counting down.
CTTGGAGGCTCCGTCGTCTCGAAGTTCTTCGTAGAGTTCTGGATCTTTGAGACGGGAGTTCTTTGCGCCTGGCATTTCAGTATTCCTTTCTCTGAATCTGGTTAGAGACCTTTGCCTCCCGTGACGGGAAGGACCGCCCTGGATACATAGGATGCGTCCGATGAGGCAAGGTACACGTAAGCGTGCGCGAGTTCTGCGGGCTGCCCTGCACGTCCCAGAGGCGTGTCTTGCCCGAAGGTGGGCAGTTTGCTCGGCCAGGCCGTGGCCGGGATCAAAGGGGTCCAGATAGGACCGGGCGCCACCGCGTTCACTCGAATTCCTCTGCGTCCAACTTGCAGTGCCAATGCTTTGGTGAAGGCGACGAGGGCTGCTTTCGTCATCGCATAGTCGATCAGGTTCGGCGAGGGGTTGAATGCTTGAATCGAGGAGGTTGTGATAATTGACGCACCGGGGTGCAGGTGCGGTAATGCCGCGCTGGTGATCCATAGCGTGGAGTACAGGTTGGTTTCCATGACTCGGGTGAATTCGTCGGTGGTGAGGTTTTCCAGTCCGTCCCTGTTCTGCTGGTATGCGGCGTTGAGTACCAGGATGTCGAGGCCGCCCAACTTCTCAATGACGGCTGCGGGAAGGCTTCGGCTGAAGTCCTCATTGCGAAGATCCCCGGGCAGTAAGAGTGCTTGCCTGTCTGTGCTGCGGACGAGTTCGCTTGTCTCGTCGGCATCGGCCTGCTCTTCTGGCAGGTAGGCGATGGCGACGTCAGCGCCTTCACGAGCATAGGCAAGAGCGACCGCACGCCCGATGCCCGAATCTCCTCCAGTGATGAGCGCCACCCGCCCGGCGAGCCGCCCGGAACCAATGTAGGTGTTTTCCCCGTGGTCGGGCCGCGGAACCATCGCTCGGGTAAGTCCGGGCTGGTCTTGCTGCTGCTCGGGAAACCCTTCTGTCCGATACTTCGTTACCGGATTGTCTTCGTCATGCCTTGGGGCATTACGGCTCATTTCTGACATGAATTATCCACCCTCCCGACGGAGAACACCCTCCTCGTCGGCCTGTGCCAGGGGTATGGAAAAATCGCTTCCGGAATGTAGGAATGTAGACGAACCATCCCGCTGGCCGCCGTGAGAACACTCAATGGTCGAGAGGTTCCGGGTCTTCTCGTACCGGCCCGTCGGCTTCTATTTCTTCCTCTTCTTCTTCCTCGGTCTCTTTGTCTTCCTTGTCCGGGTCGAGGTTGGGGTCGATGAGGCTCTCACGATCCTGGTCCGGGAGGGTTCCTTCGTTCAGGGGAGACTGTCCTTCGGCATTTGTCTCAGACACGATATTTCCTTCCACTCGTTTATTCAGTTGATAGTGGGCGAGCGTAGGCCTCGATTATTTCTTTGGGAACGGGTTGAAACTGTGGGCCGTAAGGTCTAGGGGTTCTTGGCCTTCGTTTGGATGTCTTCTTCAGCGCGTCCGGTGCAGCGTCCTGTGAGCTTGTGGTCGGGGTGCGATTTTCGGCACTTACCATCCAGGAGTATTGTTCGAGCTCCTCAAGGAAGGTGTGGAGGATGTCGGCGGTGGCGAGGTCACCATCGACCTGGTCGTGTACAGCGCGGATCGTTGTCGTCGTGCCTTCCAGACCGGCGACAATCAGCTCGATTGTTTGGGTTGGCCTGAAGGTTGTCACCGAGTTCTTATGAAGCAATCATGAGCATCTTCCTGTTCGAAAGGTGGAGTTCTTATCCCCGGGCTATCATCCCCGAGACGCGAATGTCAACCGGCTAGCGACGACGACAAAATCCATTTACGCGGACTGCACCAGATGGCCGATTGAGCCATACGGCCTGATTAAGGAGGAACTCATGAGCGGAGCAGACAAAATCCACAATGCGGCACAAGATGCCGCAGGCAAGGGCAAAGAAGCGGTCGGTAAGGTTACCGACGACGACGAGCTGGAAGCCGAGGCAAGGCTGATCAGACGAAAGCCGATGTCAAGCAGGCCGCTGAAAAGGTCAAAGACGCCTTCAAGCACTAATGCTCACTGGGAGGCCTGCATCGTCGTGGTGTGGGCCTCTTCCCTTCCGCGGACGCGATATGTGGCGAGACTCTCGAAAGAAGCGAGTCAGCTTTCTTTGACCACCTGGTCGGCGGATTTATCCGGTCGCCATCCTTGCCAGGAAGGTTGACGCAGTCGCCCAGTGGAAGTCCATTCAGCAAACTCGACCTCGCCCACCAGCGTGGCCCTCGCCCAGCACGCGTCGGATGCGTCCCCGCGCGGGATGTCCGTGAACGGGTTGCCAGTGCGGCGCATCTTTGTGAGGCGCTCCATCATGGCCTCCAGTTCGCGATCATCGAATCCGGTGCCGACTCTGCCCACGTAACGCAGGCCGTCCTTCTCGGGGATTCCTAGCAATAGTGAACCGATCCCCCCGGCTCTACGTCCTTTGCCCGGCCGCCATCCGCCAACAACGACTTCCTGGGTGCGGTGGTGTTTGACCTTGATCCACGCTCTCGAGCGTCGTCCCGAGCTGTAGCTGCTGTCTCGTTTTTTGGCCATGACACCCTCCAGCTGCAGTTCGCGACTGCTGCGCATAGCCTGGTCGAAGTCTCCTTCGAATGCGGGTGGAACCTGGACGGGCCCTTTCGCGTGAATCAGCTCGATCAATTGCCGCCGCCGTTCGTCATACGCCTTTCCGATGAGCACATTGTCGTCGTGCTCCAGAAGATCGAACAGGTATTGAACGGGTGCCCTGCGCGCAGCACGCTCCACATCGGCCGGCCGGCTCAGTCCCATACGGGTTTGCAACAAGCCGAAATCGGGCCGGGATGAACCGTTGAGCGCCACGATTTCGCCGTCGAGAACAACGTGACCTCGCCCGGTACTCTCGCGCAGCCGGTGTGCGATCTCCGGGTAGGCGACGGTGACATCGTTGCCATTGCGAGTGCGTAAATGAATGTCGTCGCCGTCCTCGCCCAGATAAGCCAGCGCCCTGATGCCATCCCATTTCATCTCGAAAGCCCAATCGTCTTCTTCAGAGAGGTCTTCTTTGCTGCCGAGGGTGGCCAGCATGGGAGACAGGGGTTTACGAGGATGCGGCTCGGCCACGCGGAGGGCAGTGCTCTGCCGGGTCGCGGCTGCGCTGGTTGCTGCGCGTTTCTTCGTCGCGCCTGCGGGTTGCGAAGGTGAGTCCTTCATGAGGTGGATGAGCCAGTTGTCGGCAGCTTTCCCCTCGCCCCCCGTGTGGATGAGCGCGATCTTCTTTTGGCCGCCGAGCCCGCCACCCTCCTCGCCATGGAGGGTAGCAATGATCTCTTCGCCTTCGCGCCATTTCTCCAGCTCATAGCTGCCCGTGTCCCAGATCTTCACATCGCCAGCGCCATACTCCCCTTCGGGGATGCGCCCTTCGAAGCTGCCGTATTCCAGCGGGTGGTCTTCGGTCCGCACGGCGAGGTGGTTCTTCTTCACATCCGTCGGGACACCTTTGGGGAGAGCCCAGGAGACCAGCACTCCGTCGTGCTCGAGGCGAAAATCGTAGTGCAGGCGCCGGGCGTGATGCTCCTGGATCACGAAACTCTGGCCTTCGGTCCGAGACGTCGTTTCCGCCGGAACCGGCTCAGGTGTCTTGGCGGCATCGCGTTTGGCCCGGTACCGGGCGAGCCGATCCACCGCAGAGGCTTCCGGATCTCCCCCGTGTACAGAGGCGGGTTCCCGCGTACCTGGATGCCCGATCGCGAGATCGGCCAGCGGATCCTTGCGCCGCTTCATCCTCGCGAGGACCTGTTCGTAGTCGAGGTGTGCGAGATCCGGGGAAGCGAGTTCGCGCCAGGTCCGCGGAACCGCCACCAGGGGTCGGGAGCGCCCGCGCAGCGAATACGGGGTGATCGTGGTCTTGGCGGCGTTGTTCTGGCTCCAGTCCACGAACACTTTGCCGCGGCGCAACGCTCTCTTCATGTCGCTGACGATGAGCTCCGGGTGGTCTGCTTCCAGGGCGCGCGCCAGTTCGTGGGCAACATCCGAAATCTGATCGGAGGTCTGTTTGCCGTCGAGGGCGGCGTAGAGGTGGATGCCCTTGCTGCCACTGGTCACCGGCATCGGATCCAGCCCCATGTCCTTCAGGATCGCCCGCGCGTATTTGGCGACTTCGGCGCACTCCTGCAGTTCGACCCCCTTCCCCGGATCCAGATCCAGGACGAGTCGATCCGGGTTTTGGATCTGCCCGGTGCGACCGAATTTCCACTGTGGCACGTGGATTTCCAAGGCCGCGATTTGGCCCAGCCAGATCAGGGTCGCCAGGTCGTTGACCAGCGGGTACTCATTGGTGTGATCTTTGTGTTCAATCGCCCGGCGCTTGACCCAGGAGGGAGTCGAATCGTCCAGATCCTTCTGGAAGAACACCTGGCCGGGATGGTCGGCGGTGCCCACCCCGTTCACCCATCTTTTCCGGGTGACCGGGCGGTTCGCAGCGTGCGGGATGAGCAGATCTGCGATGGCTGCGTAGTAGGCCAGGATATCCGCCTTCGTCGTGCCGGTCTCCAGATAGAGGACCTTGTCCAGATTGGTCAACTTGAGACGATGGCCGTCGATGGTCACGACCTGCTTGTTCGAAGCCGTTCCAGTGTCGAGTTGGAGTCGTGGCACCGGCATCCTCCTTCGTCAGATTCGCCGCGTGAGCTTTCCCCGCAACTATCGCGATAGCAGCATCCGGTCGCCACCATGTCAACCCCTGGCATCGAGGCGCATCCTCGCGTAGAACCGGAGCATGACCGATCTGCAGCTCTCTATCCTCGTCCTCAACGGAACGCTGAAAGCCTCTCCGGAGCCCTCCAGCACCGAACTCATGGGGACCCAGTTACTCACCGAGTTCGCTTCCCTCGGTGTGCGAGGGGAGAGCGTGCGTCTCGTCGATTTCACGATCAGCCCCGGTGTGGAGGCAGATATGGGCGGCTCCGATGAGTGGCCTCAGCTGAGAACACGGGTTCTCGCCGCCGACATCGTCGCATTCTGCACTCCCACCTGGCTCGGGCACATGTCCAGCATCATGCAGGGCGTGCTCGAACGTCTGGACGCAGAACTGTCGATGACGGACGACGACGGAAGACCGATCCTGTTCGGCAAGGTCGCGGTGACGGGGGTGGTCGGCAACGAGGATGGCGCTCACAAGATCACGGCGGACCTCTACCAGGCGCTGGGCGACGTCGGTTTTACGATTCCGGCTCAGGGCGGGACCTACTGGAATGGCCGAGCCATGGAGACCGTCGACTACAAGGACCTGGGCGAGACTCCGGAGCCGGTGCGTTCCGCCAACGCCACGCTCGCTCGGAACGCGGCCCATCTTGCCCGCCTCCTGGCGCGCGACCCTTACCCAGCAGGAACCTCCGACTGAATCGACAAGCAAGGTCCTCTGTTCGAGGACCGCGAACTGGTGTGTACTGGGGACATGAGATCGATTTGGAAGGGCTCCATCGCCTTCGGGCTCGTGAATGTGCCGGTCAAGCTGTACAGCGCGACCGAGGATCACGACGTCGACCTGCACCAGGTGCACGACAAGGACCGCGGCCGCATCCGGTATCAGCGACGCTGTGACGTCTGCGGGCGGATCGTCGATTTCGACCACATCGACAAGGCGTACGAGGAAGGCGACAGGACGGTCATCCTCACCGACGACGACCTGAGCTCACTTCCCGAGGAGCGGAGTCGGGAGATCGAGGTCGTCGAGTTCGTGCCGAGCGACCAGGTGGACCCGATCATGTTCGACCGCAGCTACTTCCTGGAGCCCGACTCGAAGTCGTCGAAGGCGTATGTCCTGTTGCGACGAACACTCGAAGAGACGGAACGGACGGCGATCGTCCATTTCGCACTCCGTCAGAAGACCCGGCTCGGGGCGCTCAGTGTGCGCGGCGAGGTGCTGATGCGCTTGCCCTGCCGTCCAGGCTCGTCGACTGTCTTCCCATGCTCAGGGGGAAGCTCCTGCAGTGGTTCATCGGTGGCCGAGCGTCCGTCGTTCATTCTCTGCTCCTTGTGCCGGGTTACTGATGCCGGGTTATTGCGGGTCGTGGATGAGCAGGACGCGGAGTTCCGATTCCGCTGAGCGCAGTCTCGCCGGATCTATGGTCTCCCCCGCGAGGTAGTGATCGATGAGACGGGGATCAACATAACTCTTCCGGGCGATCGTCGGAGTGTTGCCGAGGACAGCCGCGGCGTCTTCCATCGCGCGCCCGATCGAGCGGGTCCGCATTCGCTGACTGCTCGCCGGACCGCTCGAGGCAAGGCTGAGTGCCGCCGCGACAGTGCCGTGCAGGGTGCGGAAATCCTTGGCGGTGAAGTCTCCGCCGGTGCGCTCTCGGACGAAAGCGTTGATGTCCGCCGCCGTAACGCCATGTTCCTGCCCCTGTCGGCTCCAGGACAGCAGAAGCTTCTTTGGGCCGCGACGCAGGCGCCCACGCACGAAGCTGGCCAGGTCGGCATCGACGATCTCGCTCTCCCACTGCTGACCGCTCTTCGCGGGAAAGCACAGGGTCACGGTGTCCCGGTGCACCCGCGCGTGAGAGCACAGCAGGGTGGAGAGTCCGCGACTGCCGTTGGCCTCCGTGTACCGCTCGCTTCCGATGCGAAGTGATCCGGTGTCCAGCATCCGAAATGCCGCAGCGAGCGAGCGCCCCGCGGATCTCCGGTTTTACGCAGCGCGCGGGCGACCTGGCGGCGGGCGGCGGGCAGCGACTCGGCCAGGGCGAGCGCGCGACCGAACTTGCCGGGGTCCCGGCGCTCGCGCCACGACGGATGGTAGATGTACTGACGCCTGCCGGCCGCATCGAGCCCGGTCGCCTGAATGTGCCCATTGGGAAAAGGCGCTATCCACACTTCGGTCCACGCAGGAGGAATGGCAAGGGCGTCGAATCGGGCTCGCAACTCATCGTCGCGAACCGTCTCGCCCGACGAACCGCGATAGCTGAAGCCTCGGCCGGACGGAATCCGGTGGAAGCCTGCTGCGGAGGGATCGCTGCGTCTCAACCTCGTCATGGCATCCCTCCCCCGGCTCGCCCATTCCGGGTTCCACTGAAACCGGACTCGATTCCGCACAAGGAACCTGTTATTGACTTACGCCAATGACGGTGAGAACACAAGCCGTTGACGGAATCGGTCTCCGGCCCAACACTGAGCGCATGAAGACTCTCGAGAAGGACACGGTCAGCGGGTCGCGCTCGGCCGCGTTCATCCACCCGCGGGGTCCGGTCAGCACCCGGCTGATGCGCCTACTGGAAGCGTCTGAACCGAAGGTGCAGAACACGCTCGAGGAGTTGTCGGTGGCTACCGCCGAGGCCCTGGCCGAGACAGCCGATCTCGCCCGCGACGAGGATTTGCAGCTGACCCTCTTCATCTTGTACTGCTTGCATTACGGCGACCTCCTCGATGCCGATGCCGAATGGGAATGGCAGCCGTCATTGCTTGCCCTCCGGCTCCAACTCGAAAGCTCCTTCGAACACTGTCTTCGTTCCCGCGTCGTCTGTCCAACCGCGCCGAGGATCGACCAGGAAACGGTCGCGTCAGCCCTGTTCGCCCTGACCGCCCCGGATGGCGGGCCGAGCCTGTCCCGATACGCCGCCAAACGGGCCACCGACGAACAACTTCGTGAGTTCGTCATCCAGCGATCCATTTACACCCTGAAAGAGGCGGATCCGCACTCCTGGGCCATCCCCCGTTTGAGCGGGCGGGCGAAGGCAGCGTTGGTGGAGATTCAGGCCGACGAGTACGGGCAGGGGCGCCCAGACCAGATGCATGCGACGATCTTCGCCGACACGATGCGCGCCCTCGGCCTCGACGACCGGTACGGAGCTTACGTGGATCGTGTGCCGGCTGTGACGCTGGCCTCGTTCAACATGATGACGATGTTCGGTCTCAATCGGCGGCTGCGAGGCGCAATCGTCGGTCATCTCGCCGCATTCGAGATGACGTCCTCCATTCCCAACCGGTTCTACGGCAATGGCTTCCGTCGTCTCGGATACGGGACCGATGTGACTCGGTACTTCGACGTGCACGTGGAAGCGGATGCCGTCCACGAACAGATCGCAGGACGGGATCTCGCCGGCGCGCTGGCCGAGGACGAACCCGCGCTCCTCGACGACATCCTCTTTGGAGCCAGTGCCTGTCTGGCCGTTGACGGCTGGGTAGGACAGCACATGCTCGATGCCTGGTCCCGGGGACTCTCCTCGTTACGGGAGCCGCCGGTCGACTCGGATCACCCCCGCGCATGATGTCGATGAACCGCATCGATGCGGAATACATACTCCCGCTGCGGTGGTTCGACGACCGCGAATTGGAAGAGCTCACCGCCTATCTGGAACAGCTCGGCCGGTGGATCGACATCACCGTCGTCGATGGCTCGCCTGCCGAACTCTTTGCGGCCCATTCCCGCGCCTGGAGCACTCTCGTCAGACACTGCAAGCCTGCGCCGTGGCCGGGGGCGAACGGGAAAGTAAGAGGGGTGATGACCGGCCTTCGGCTCGCACGGCACGACTGGGTCGTGATCGCCGACGACGACGTGCGCTATGACAGAGCGACACTCGCCGCGGTCGTTGCAGCGCTGAGGGATGTCGACCTGGTCCGTCCGCAGAACTATTTTGCGCCGCTCCCCTGGCATGCTCGCTGGGACACCGCACGCACTCTGATCAACCGTGCTTTCGGCTCCGACTATCCCGGCACGCTCGCCCTGCATCGGGCACGGCTGCTCGCAGCGGGTGGATATCGCGGCGATGTCCTCTTCGAAAACCTGGAACTCATCCGCACCATGAGAGCGCTCGGCTGCCACGAGTTACGTGCCGACGACCTGTTCGTGGCCCGCCGGCCGCCCCGGCCGCGTCAGTTTCTCTCTCAACGGGTGCGCCAGGCCTACGACGACTTCGCACAACCACAGCGCTTGGTCGCCGAGCTCTCGCTCCTCCCCCTCGCAGCATGGTCGGCGCGTCGGCCAATGCGGCTTCTGGCTATGGCACTCCTCGCCTGTGGCGCAGCCGAAGTGGGGCGACAACGAGCGGCCGGCGCAACTGTTTTTCCGGTCACCAGCGCCCTATGGGCTCCGGCCTGGTTGGCCGAACGTGCCATCTGCAGCTGGCTCGCTCTCGGAGCACGACTGTTTCGTGGCGGTGTGCGCTACGGGGACGGCAGGCTTTGGGACTCCGCCAGCGCGCCACGAAGGCTGAGGAAGTCGTTGCGCTCACTTCGGGAGGTTCGAAGATGACCGGCATGGAGTCCTCGGAGACGCTCATCGTTGCCTGCCCGAACGGGCCGCTGCTGGTGCGTGGCGTTCTCCAGATCGTCGACCCGGGGGGTGAAGCCGTTTCCACGCGCCGAACCGTGGCGTTATGCAGGTGCGGAGCCTCCACAATCAAGCCTTTTTGTGACGGAACGCACAAACTTATCGGTTTTCGTACCGCACCCTCGACGCAAACGCCACCCCTTGACAGTGCGCATGTTGCTAATTACGAATGAAATATAGAACTCGCTAGAAATCGACCGATTGGAAAGTGTTTAACATGAATGCACTCGTCGCTATCGTCGCTGTCGTCGCTATCGTTCTGCTGTTCGTCGGCGGCTTCGTCCAAGCCGTCCAGTGGCTGCTCTGGGTGGGAATTGTCCTGCTGATCATCGCAATCATCGTGTGGCTGCTCCGCTTCATCACAGGACGCAGGAACACTTCCGTATGAAACTTGATCCGTTTGACATGATCCGGAGATCTGTCGCCTGCGGCTGATTCGTTCAAGGAGAAGTCATTGTGGTAATCGCATTCTTTGGGAGTGCTGGACGAGCCGCGACGCCGGCACCATCTAGACTTCGTAAAACAATCGTCTTGAGAGATATCGAAGTTCAACCCATGTCCGGATCGCAATGGCGCGTCTGCGATCGACGCTGGCCGGAGCACGACGCCCGCAGTTTGCTCGGTTTCATCGAAAGGAAACACAATCTCTTCGAGGCGGTACAGATCGATCACGGGCTTGAGCGGTTTTCTTTCCTTTCGCTTATGGAAGCAACAGCTCATTTTTCCGCGACCACTCAACCGAAGTGAACCTGGTGTCCAGGGTGAAGGGAAAGGGGACAGTATGACCTCTGAAGAGAGCGGTGAATCGCCCCATCGCATAGGCTCAACGAATGCCGAGCACGGTCAAGGTCGTCCTCGTCTCATCTTTGTTGTCGGTTCCGACAATTGGAATGGGAGCGATCCAGCCGAGTTCGCGCTGCGTGATCCGTCAACGAGAATTGGATCCGGGCTGGACATGGACTTGCGCCTAGAAGGTCTGAATCCGTTCCATGCGGAGATCCGCCATGACGAGCACGATGAATATGTCCTCTTCCTCTACGGACCTGCCGAGGTTGGTAGCGATCTGAAAACGCCTACAGAAAACACCCCTGCCGAGGCTGGGCGCATTCTTCGAACCGGAGCGCGAGTGCAACTAGGCGAATGGGCCATGTCCTACTACCGGGAAGAGTTCGCTGACCACGGACGTCCGTTCGGCGGCCGCGAGGGTGGCGAAGGAGAAAGACAACCAGACCAATCAGGGCAACCGCTGGACCAGATAGACGGCTAAGTTGGCGAACTGCTTTGTGGTACTCATGTTTGGTGGGACTTGGGGACCTCGTCAAACCATCGTTTTTGGCAGTCAATCGAGCCATCACCACGCTCGAAGGGATCTGTTCAGTGGCCGCCGACGCGNCACGCTCGAAGGGATCTGTTCAGTGGCCGCCGACGCGGCTAGGGCGTGTCTCCTAACCCAGTGGGTTGGTTGTGAGAGCATTTAGATGTGACTCGCACCGTTTTCCTTACTGATTCGCAGTGGTCGTTGATTGAGCAGTTGATACCGTCTGCTGCGGCGAAGGGTGGCCGCCCCTTTCAGGATCATTGCCGCGTGGTGGAGGGGATCATCTACCGGTATCGAACCGGGATTCCTTGGCGGGATTTGCCGGAGAGTTTTGGTCCGTGGC
>NZ_PJJW01000024.1:0-49446 GCF_002929675.1 Cryobacterium sp. M15 | reverse complement strand
CTCCCTCGCCCGTCGTTTAGCCAGTCTCATCACTTGTTCACGCTGCCGAGGTTCCGTGCACAGATACCTTCTCGTTCCTGCCGGTGTTGGCGTTGGTGTTGGTGTTGGTGTTGGTGGGACTCTGTTGTCGACCGGGCATTCATCAGTACATGACTTGTCCTTGATGTCCACGCACGGCAGAACGATGACGTACGTCACAGTGCTACCCGCACGGTGTACTGCAGGATTAGCTCCTGACAGAACCTGATCAGGCGGCCATCCCAAACACCGCGGGCACTTCATCGAGAGCGTTAAGAATGCTCTTGGCAATCGGCCGGCCCAGTGACACGCACCCATGATCGTTTTGCGAGGCTGGTTAGCAGAATTTGGGTGAGAGCACGTTTGTGGGCGCTCACCCGCGGCGTACCGAAGCGCGTCGGGCAGTCCCAGGCCTCGGCCAGGCCGACTGCCTGCGCAGCTACCGGGACATCCGTCTCGAAGTATTACGGCGGAGCGGTGTAGATCGAACCTTCCAATCGGGCGAATTCGATCATCAAGCCCCGGTAAGGAATGGGAGCATGGCTTCCAAGAGAACGTAGCGGCCCACAACCTGTCCAAGGCTGCAGCAATGCATTTTTCGCGGTGAGCGCGATGCCGTGACCACCGATAAAAGAGTTCGGCCGTGGTGTGAGTGCGTCCCGTTGTGCGGGATCGTGACGCGGCGAGACTGTTCAGCTCGTTGATCACCGCTTGGCAGCGAAGGGCCCACCGGTGCACGATGGCTGCGTCGGTAGTGAACCCCATTCGCGGCCACAAAAGCGCGATACTACCCTGCCCGTTTCCGCGCAGGGTATCGGCGGAGTGTGGGTGCATCTTCCTCTTCGTGTCAGGGACGTTGTCGGCAAGAAGTAAATTCCACTGGTGACACAGGCTCTTACTTTCGTCGGTCACGATCGGCGCCGCTTTCGTTGCTGGTTCTGACGCGCGGTTTGTGCCACACGGACTCGACGCGGGCGATTTCGTCGTCAGTTGCCATCCGGAACGGTCCGGCGCTTGTCACCTCGACCGAACGCCGGGATTGACCGCGGGTAGCGACAAGGCTGGCGACGATCGACACGGTCAAGATGGAGGCTATGACGAGAAGCGATACCGTGGTGGGGATGTAAAAGACTTCGAGCAGCAGCATTTTCACCCCGACCCAGACGAGGAGTACAGCGAGACCGATCTTCAGATATACGAAGCGGTGCATTAGGTCGGCGAGGAGAAAATACATCGCCCGGAGCCCGAGGATCGCGAACGCGTTGGCGGTGAAGACGAGGAACGGTTCGGAGGTGACGGCGAATATCGCGGGAATAGAGTCGACGGCGAAGACGATGTCGGTGACCTCGACGAGCACGAGTACGGCGAGCAACGGGGTCGCCAGAAGAATCCCGCCTTTCCTAATGAGGAGGCGCTGTCCGTAAAAGGCATCGGTCATCGGTACGTGCCCGCGGAACCAGGTGTAGGTGCGTGATTTCTCGGGGTCGAAGTTTTGATTCCGATGGCGGAGCATCTGAATGCCGGTGAAGACCAGGAACGCGCCGAAGATGTAGAGCACCCAGCTGAAGTTCTCGATCAGGGCAGCGCCTGCTGCAATGAAGATCCCGCGAAAGACCAGCGCTCCGAGCACGCCGAGAAACAAGACGCGGTGCTGAAACTGTGGTGGTACGGCGAATGCGGTGAAGATGATCGCCCAGATGAATACGTTGTCGACCGCGAGTGACTTCTCGATCACGAAGCCAGCGAAGTATTGCTGCCCGAATTCGGCGCCGAATAGCCACCAAATGATTGCGCCGAAGGTGACGCCGGACGCGACCCAGAAGATCGACCATCCCGCGGCTTCCTTCACACCGATGATGTGCGCCGTGCGATGGGCGATGAGGTCGATGGCGAGCATGGCCATGATGACACCAAGAACAGTCAGCCAGGCCCATAGAGGAACAGTCATTGCGGATGCTGCCTTCCGAGGTAAATTCACTCGGAGGTCTGGTCCAGCCTGGTCGGGCCAACTCCGCCGAACCCCGATGACGGGATCGAATTGACGACGAAGCTTCTAGGGATTACTCCCCTCCTGGGGGTAGTAAACCAGACTTCAGCAGCAAAGTCGATAGGTTCAGGCCGGATCCACAATCTTTGTGGAGCTTCCTCGACACCATGCGACTCAGAGGTTTCAGTGTCTGCGGCGGTGAGTTCGGGGAAGATCACCCCTCGTCGAGGGTGTCGGTGGGGTTGTTCATGGTGGCCAGCTAGAGCATTGAGTCGGTGGAGGCGTCGCGGCGTTTGCCGGCTTCCCGTTCGTCGTGCTGCTCGATCAGGATCGATCGGCTTAGGCATAACAGGGCCGCGGGGTCGAGGCACACGCCGACGACGGCGCGGCGCGGCGTTTGACCTCGTTATTGACCCGTTCCGCTAACTGGCTCTTGTTATCAGGCCAAGTTCTCTGCCGCGGTTCTGGTTAGCCTGCTCGCCAACAGGCCCCGACCCCGTTGTGTGGACATCTCACAACGCGGTCGGGGCCACAGCGGAACCTGTTCCCTATGACGGGCCGTCGGAACTCCGAACCGGTCAGTAGGCGCTGCACGATGGGTGTTTCAACGCGACTGGCCCGATTCCCCAGGCGCCGCGTCGGCTGTGTCGCATGAACGGGTCATTTGCCGCGAACGCGCCAGGTCTTGGGCGAATTGTGGCTAGGACCAGCGCAGCAAGACCCAGACCGAGAGCAACCTCGGCGTCAGACCCTGATGCGCTGGTCACGGGCGATTTGATCGCAGTGGAGTCCGCGCTCGCATCACGGTAACCAACCTTTCACCTCTGTCCGACTTCCAGCCCGGTCAGGCTAGCCCGGTGTCCCATTGTGCTGGGGCCGCTGTTATCGGATTGTTCGTGATGGTGTCAACTGCGTCTTCGGGTCCAACCCGATATTGAACCATCATGTCGTGATCTTCGTGCACGGTGTTGTGGCAGTGAATCATGTACCGGCCACTGTGTGGCCCGAACTTCATCAGTACCTTGACGTTTTCATTCTCGCCGACGTAGACAACGTCCTTCGGACCCTTCTCATATGCGAACGGAGCCTGCCCGTTTCGGCTGAGAATCTGAAAGTCGATCAGATGGACGTGCATGGGGTGGTACCAGCCGCCAGCGTTGTTGGCAAATTCCCAAACCTCAACCGAGTTCAGTTCCGGATTCGCCAATACGTCACGGTATCCACTGGCAACGACTTGATCCCACGTACTGCCGTTCACGGTCCACAAACCGTTGTTGCGGTTGACCCGGAATGAGCGCTGGACCGTCGCTGCGGAAGGTTTGAGCGACATCGCCTCACTCGGGGCCAGTTGCACGGGAATCGTGTTCCAGGTGGGATCTTTCGTGTCGACCGGGTCCGGAACGACGTCGAAAGCCATGATCGAATTTGTGAACTCGTAGTCGACGTTGTTTTTGTTAGACAGGTTGCGCAGCTCGATCCGTTGGCCCGCCTTGTATTTACGGAAGTCGATCAGAATTTCATAGCGCTCGGCCGGAGCGTGGCGCCAGCTCGCCACGGACTGGGATACCGGCATCAGTCCGCCGTCGGTGGCGACGACTGTGACGGGATCTCCCGTGCTGAGGGTTGGACGCAACGATCGGGAAATGCAGGCGTTCACGACGCGGAACCGGTAGACGCGCTTCTTGACCTTCATGACCGGCCACGGCCTGCCGTTGACCAAAATCACATCGCCCCAGAGCCCGGAGTGGTCACTGTCATCAAAACCGAGCGATCCATCGACGGCGAACATGGCGTCATTAATGGTCAGGGCTACGTCGAATTCTCCCTGGGGAAGGAGCGCCCGTTCCAGCGGATCGTGCAGGTGGTACTGCGCGGCCAGGCCGGAGTAAACGTTGATCGCGGTGTGATGCACCGCATGATCGTGGTACCACAAGGTGCGGGCCGGTTGGAAATTGGGGTGGCGGTAGTCCTTGCGAAATCCCGGGTTCGTAATGTCATTTGCGTAGCCGTCATATTGTGGCAGCGAGGCGGATCCGTGCAGGTGCGTGGACGTGTAGAGCGGGTGACCGTCGAACGGATGCTTGGCAGGGAGCTGGTTCCGCACGCGCAGCACAGCCTTCGTCCCCTGTTCGACGCTGATGGTGGGGCCAGGAAAAATACCGTTGTACCCAAGAATTGGGGTCTTCAGCCGGGGAAGGATAGCAGCGGTGGCCGCCACCTCCGCGACAGTGAAATACTGCACGGGCGCCCCATCAACGGGATCAATACCCGATCGATCAGGCCGCAAAATGGGCGCCTGAACGAACGGTGTTTGATACGGTCGGGGCAATTCACTTGGAGCAAGAGCGCTCGCGGCTCCTGCTTCCGCATTCCGCAAAGGCAGCGTCAACAAACCCACTCCCACCGCTCCTGCACCACCTAATAACAAAACCTGTCGCCGAGAAATAGTCATGCTTTCAATCCTTTTATATGCTGTTGGATTCAGAACGGTATAACGCATCGGGGCGGGTGACTATGGATCTTTTCTTACAGAAGTGTGACGTCTGGAGCCGGGAGAAAATCAGGCTTTGTGGCTGTTCTCTGGTGCCAAAGCAATAGCTTCATCATGAAATTCAGATAACCAAGGTGGCCCGAATGGTTTCGCCCTGTGCGGCGGTCTGTCTGACCGGGGACGACCATGGTGCCGTGGGAATCGTCAGGCCCAAACCCTCGATCGAGTACTGCGCAGCGGTAAATTTCAAGCCTTGAGGCTCCAGCGCCGTCACCCCGACGACCACCCGCACCCGGTGGATTACCGGGGAATCTTTCCAAGCAACTCCGCTGCAGGCTCGGCCAGCATCCAACCGTGACCCACCAATGAGTCCACGTCGATAATGCGCGCCACGCCCCCATCAGCAGTGACCACAGATACTCCCAGCGGCGTGCGGAGCTCCGTCCTGCTGATGGAGAGAACAATGACCACTGCGACTCCGAGCAGCAAGAGAAGAAACGAACTTACTGCCACCAAACGGCCCCGGTGCTATCAACGCCGACTGAGAAGAGAACCAGTATTGCCAACAGTTTCAAGCGGTCAATGCAACAATTGCATAACATTATGACCGTATCGCCCAGGAATTTAGAATTTGTTACATGGTTTGTCAGACGGTCTGCGTGGTGCGAAAGATCACCGTGCAAGCCAAAGCGACGTGAATTAATCCTGTTCTGCGGATTCTGAAACCGTGGCTTCTTAGTCGCAGTGGTCATTAACGTTATCTCGACAGCTATGTGACCGATTTCTTGTCTATCAATTGTCTTGACATGCCCCATTGAGATCGCATAGATTTTAAGCGCTGCCCTGGACCTTGTCAGTGGATTCAATTACCACGTCTGGGGAGTCCCTTGTCTGCAGTTACTATTCGATCGTTCCGGCCCGCATCGTGACCGACGCCGAGACGGAGCCGCGTTCTCCGGAAAGCAGTATTGGCGGTCATCTGCTACTCGAACGGGTGGCCGCGGGTGACGCACTCGCCTTCGGCTCCTTGTATGACGCCTTCGTCGCCGACACCTATGCAATCTGCCTGAATAAGTGTGCAAACCCGTTACTGGCCGACAAAGCCATGGCAAAAACATGGATCTTCATATGGAGTCACGCCGCCGCCCTCAACGAACAGGCGGGTTCAACGAAATTCATCGTGCTATCTGCTACTTGGACCGTCACCTCGCAGGGCGGCAGATACTTTCCCAGCTGATTACCGGACAGTCAGGGTGATGCATTCCTTCCCCATTCTGAGACTTCTTATGCGTCTGGTCGGATTCTGGTGGACCGTGCTGTTGACGGCGATGTTCGAGCGTTCGAGGTGCTCGTACGGCGGCACGGGCCACTGATACGCATGTACATCATGCGCATCTTGGGCGCAAAAAGCGAGGTGGACGACGTCGTCCAAGAAACATTCATCACGGCATGGGCGAAACTGCCGAATCTAGAGAACCCTGCTGTGGTCAGGACACGGCGTCGGCGCGGCTCATTCGTGGGGGCAACCCGCATAAAGACGGTCCTCGAGTGCTGGGCACTGCTCACTCTTGCCTACTGTTTAGGTGGCCGTTCAGGCTGTCAGGTGCTTTGCGCGGCCGTGAGCGCCTTGGCCTTGCCCCGGTGAGTGGACACCTCACAAAAGAGAATGTTCTTAGCCTGGCGCAGCCACCGGAGCCCCCGTGTCGATCGTGTGCACCGACGGATGCTGAAGCAGACTGACGGTATCGGTGAGCCGGCCCGAGGCGATGGTGGCGTATAGGGCCCGCTGCTAGTCCGAGTCCGTAAATAACGGAGTTGGCGCTGAGCCCTGCAACGACAAAGTCGACCAGCGCGGCAGTTGATGAGTTCAGGCTTGGGACGCGAATTTGCCGGTACCGGCGGTTGCGTATACTCGGTCCCAGCGACACGGGGTGCCGACTGGATGACGGTCGGCTGAGATGACACCCGTTGAACCTGATCTAGTTCGAACTAGCGAAGGGATGTCACGGAGAATTTCGTGTACCAGAGTGGTGCCGAATCTCGTCCTTTCGCCTTACCTAAGGTGAAGAAAATCATGCAAATAGCAGAACAGATTGTCCTGGTCACCGGCGGTGCACGCGGCTTGGGTACAAGCATCGTGCACGCTTTCGCGGCTCAGGGCGCCCGGGTGGTCATTAACTATCGCAACAGCGCCGCAGCGGCGGAGACCCTGGCTGCCAGCTACGGCCCTGAACACGCTTTTGCTGTGCGGGCCGACGTCACCGACCGAGCCCAGGTCGCGGCAATATTCACGCAGGCTCAGGCACATTTCGGGGCCACCGTGACGACGGTGGTCAATAACGCGTTGGCCGATTTCCAATTCAACGGCGATGCCCGCTCCGGCGCTGCCGACATCAGTTGGGACGAGTTTGAGGCGCAGTTCTCTGGCAGTGTCCGCGGTGCCCTGAACACGACCCAGCAGGCGCTGGCCGGCATGCGCGAGGCCGGGTTTGGCCGCATTATCAACATCGGCACGAACCTATTCCAAAACCCGGTGGTGCCGTACCACGACTACACGGCCTCCAAGGCCGCACTGCTCTCGTTGACCCGCACCCTTGCCTCAGACCTTGGCCCGCACAACATCGCGGTGAACATGGTCTCCGGGGGGCTGTTGCGCACCACGGATGCCAGCGCAGCCACCCCCGAGGACGTGTTCGACTTCATTGCCGCGTCCACCCCGCTGCGCAGGGTGACAACCCCCGCCGAATTTGCCGATGCGGTACTTTTTTTTGCTTCCCCCTGGGCGCGGTCGGTCACCGGGCAGAACCTGGTGGTCGACGGCGGCCTGGTGATGAACTAGGGGCGCGCCGCTCATGTCAGCTCCGCGCCAGCTTCACTTCAATGCATTCCTCATGGGTTGTGGCCACCACGGTGCCGCTTGGCGGCGGCCGCAGTCGCCCGCCGACCAGTTGGGAGACATCAGTTTCTATGAACGGCTCGCCCAAAGCGCTGAACGTGGCTTCTTTGACGCCGTGTTCTTCGCCGACGGGCATGCCGTCGGTGATGTGAGTACCGGCCCGCGGTGGTTTCTTGAGCCGTTGACCGCGATGGCCGCGATGGCGCGGGCGACGAGCCGCATCGGGCTGGTCAGCACCGTCTCGGCATCCTTTTACACGCCGTTCCACGCGGCGCGCATGCTTGCATCGTTGGATCACATCAGTAAGGGGCGCATCGGCTGGAACGTGGTCACCTCCATGTTTGACGCCGAAGCCCGCAACCATGGAATGGACGTGCTGCCCTCCCATGATCAGCGCTACAGCCGGGCAGCGGAGTTCATCGAGGTGGCACTGAAATTGTGGGATTCGTGGGAGGACGATGCTTTGGTCCTGGACCGCGGAGGTCTCTACGCTGACCCGACCCGGGTGCGAGCGATCGGCCACTCCGGCGAACACTTCCGGGTGGACGGTCCGCTGACGGTGCCGCGCCCGCCGCAAGGTCGACCGGTATTGTTCCAGGCTGGCGCCTCCGACCCTGGCCGGGCGCTGGCCGCCCGTTATGCCGAAGGAATCTATGCGGTGGCCTATGACCTCGCCAGCGGGCAGGAGTATTACCAAGATGTGAAGAAGCGCATTACCGAAGCCGGCCGCGATCCGGATGCGGTGTTGATCATGCCCGGACTCGTCACTTATGTCGGGTCCACACAAGCGCAGGCGCAGGCGAAGCAGGCGGAGGTCGACGCCCTCCTGCCGACCGAACAGTCGCTCGCGCAGCTGGGAACGTTCGTGCAACAGGATTGCAGTAACTGGGACTTGGATGCGCCGGTGCCGCCGCTGCCGCCGCTGGCAGGCTTCACCGGGCCGCAGGGCCGGTATGCGACCATCCTACGAATTATCCAGGCTGAGCAGCCCACGGTCAGGCAGTTACTGGGCCGGCTTGCCGCCGGCGGTGGGCATTGCACCATGGTCGGTACGCCGGAGCAGATCGCCGACCAAATCGAATTGTGGTTTCATTCCGGTGCCGCAGACGGCTTCAATGTCATGCCGCCGCTGCTGCCGGAATCCTTGGACGAGTTCGTGGACCGGGTGATCCCTGTGTTGCAACGGCGCGGTCTGTTCCGCAACCGCTACACCGCCGATACCTTGCGTGGGCATCTGGGGCTACAACGCCCCACGGTCGGCGCTGACGCTTAGGGTGCCCTGGACGAGCGGGTTTCCTCGTGCAGGGTCGCCAGGAGTGTGCGTTCGTATCCGGCGAACTCTGCTGAGGTGGTCATCGACAGCGCGCGCGGCCGTGGCAGGTCGATGGTCAGGTTCAGCCGCACGGATGCCGGCCGCGCACTGAGAACGACCACCCGGTCGGCGAGGTAGATCGCCTCACGGATGTCGTGGGTGATCAGCACCGCAGTCCAGGCGTTTTGGGACCACACCCCCTGCAACCAGGACTGCATGTCCGTGCGGGTGAGGGAGTCCAGAGCCCCGAAGGGTTCGTCCAGCAGCAGGACATCTCTGCCC
Source organism: Cryobacterium sp. M15 (assembly GCF_002929675.1). Classification (NCBI taxonomy): domain Bacteria; kingdom Bacillati; phylum Actinomycetota; class Actinomycetes; order Micrococcales; family Microbacteriaceae; genus Cryobacterium; species Cryobacterium sp. M15. The sequence goes on along the minus strand of NZ_PJJW01000024.1, from coordinate 40,460 downwards.
TGCACCACGGTGCGCAGCAAGGCCGCGCGCTGGCGCATGCCCCCGGAGAGTTCGAAAGGATGTGCATCTTCAAAACCAGACAGGCCGAAGGCTGGAAAGAGACTGGCCGCCCGTGCTCGGGCGATCTTCTTAGTTTCTCCCGCAACCTCGAGGCCGAGGGATGTGTTCTCCAGAATGCTGCGCCAGGGGAACAACAAATCCTTCTGCGGCATATATGCGAAGTGTTCATGTTGACCGGTGACGACATCCCCGTCGACGAGAATCTCACCGGAACTGGCCGTCTCCAGGCCGGCCATGATGTTGAACATGGTGCTCTTGCCGCATCCGCTCGGACCGATCACGGCAACGAATTCACCCGGCTGCGCCGAGAAGGCGACGTCGTCGAGGACCGACCGTACCTGCCCGTGGCCGAGCGGAAACGACTTACATATTCCGCGCAATTCGATCTTCGGGGGCGTTGCCTCAACCATGCCGGCTCCTACGTTCCTTCGAATGCCAAGGGATGATCGCCCGTTCGGCGACATAGGTCAACAGAAACAGGCACACGCTCACGAACGCGGTCACCGCAACGGCAGCCAACACAAGATCGGTGCGAAACGAGTTCTTCATCATCGCCATATAAATGCCCAGGCCTCGCTCGGCGCCGACATACTCGGCAAAAATGGCACCGGTGACGGCGTAGGCGATTCCGATTCGGAGGGCTGTGAAGAACGAGGGAAGCGCCGACGGAAGACGCACGTACACGAACTGCTTCCACCGGTTGGCCCCCATGCTGCGCAGCAGATTGATCGCGTCTCGATCGGTGCGGTTGAAACCGTCAATCAGTCCGACCGTGACCGGAAAGAAGGTCACCAGGGCGATGACGATGACTTTGGGCAGCATTCCGAACCCGAACCAGATAACTATCAGCGGCGCGATCGCGATGATGGGTATGGCTTGGGATGCCACCAGCAGTGGTACCAGCGCTCGCCGTAGCCCGGGCGAAAAATCGATCAGGATCGCCAGCGTCCAAGCGACGGTCAGGGAGACGGCGAAGCCGAGAAACGTTTCTTGCAGGGTAGGGAGCGTATTCTCCCAGATCGCGGTGCGGGCCTCCCAGCCCTGCTGAAGAATGCGCTGCGGGGAGGGCAAAATCGCCGGTTGCACTCCACCGACCGTTACCGCCACCTGCCAGGTGATCACGAGCGCGGCGAGGATCGCGGCAGGAGGCGCGAGCGCCGAGAGTACCCTCGTGCGGGGCGCTGGAGCCGGCTTCACGGTGATGCTATTTTTCACTAAGGTAGCGCTCGGTGAACAATGTCGACGTGTCCAGCGATGCCGTGAGCGGTTTGCCGTCTTCGTCGGCCAAGAGGCCGGCACCGTAGAGGAAATCGGCCAGGTCCTGCCAAGTGTCTGCCGACTGAGTGCCCACCTTACCGTTGGCATCTTTGAGGTAGGAAGCGCTCAGTTTTTTCTGGCTTTGGTAAACGAGTTCCGTGTTTTCGAAGGCGCCGGGATTGGCATCGATCAAAATCTTAGCCGCGGCATCTGGATTATCGGCCGCGTACTGGTAGCCCTGTTGCAGGGCCTGAACGAACTGAGCAGTGGCGGTGGGGTGCTTGGCTGTCCAGGCCCGGTTTGCCTCGACGATCACCGAGTATTGGTCCGGTACGCCATAATCCTGCAGAGCGAAGAACTTCATCGGGGTGCCACGAAGAGCGGCATCGATACCCTCCCAGGTGGTGAATGCCGAGGTGAAGTCAACTTTGCCGGCATAGAGGGCCTCATAGGCGGAGGTGCCCAGCGTGATTTTCTTGAACTCGCCCGTTCCACCATCGTTCTTGATCACGTCCGAAGCCTCGGTGGGAAAAGTTGTGCTGGGGTCTGCCATGCCGAGGGTCTTGCCGTCGAGGTCCTTGGGGCTGCGAATGTCGTCGCGGCTGGCCAGGACCCCGATCGCCGTAGCGTCGTGCTGCAGCACCGACATCACCGAGATGTTACGCACGCCCGCTGCCGCCGCGAAGGTGGCCGCGTGCTGGAAGCTGATACCGAAGTCAGCTGAACCGGCGTTGATGAGTGCGTCGGGGGATGACTGGCTGTAGGGAAGCACCCTCACCTCAAGCCCCGCCTGCGTGAAGTAGCCCTTCTCAAGAGCGACATACAGCCCGGTGTGATTGGTATTCGGTGTCCAGTCCAAGGCGAAGGCCACCGGAGTCAACGCGATAGACGAGTCGGTGCCTGTCGCCGAGTCTGAGGCGCAGCCGCTCAGAACTGTCGCCGCGGCAAGAGCCAGCGCGACCACCGTCACCCACCGCGACGGCGCACTTTTGGATAGAGATAGTTGCATTGTCGTGCCCTCCTTGATTGCAGAAATATCAGGGCACGGGATGTGAGAAAATTGCCTCCCTGCGCTGGCATGATCCAGATCAGGTTCGACGGTCGAAGATTGATAATCTTCCTCTCAGCCCGGCTCACCGGACTCCCGTGTTCAAGATGAGTGTAACCAAAAAAAGATCAAGCCTGGACGAACAACGTGTTGGTTCACACTCAATGCCTGCATACCAAGTCTTCGAACATCACCATGACGACTCCGACGAGGTCACCACCAGAACCTCGATCAGGCGCAGTGATGTCCGCTACTGTGCCGATCCTGCTGCTGTGGCCGCCGGTACCTCGATCAGGCACCCGGATGCGACGTCGTAGATATAGCCCGGACCGGGATGTTTCTCGGTACGAGCGGATGGCATCGTCAGGCGCGCGCTGTCACGTGGGTTCCACTATCTGATGCGAGCGAGGGCGGGACCGTCAATCGCGGGCGAGGCACAGCAGGGTATCGAGCAGCACGTTCGCACCGTTCTCCACGTCGATCCAGGCAGTGTTCTCCTCGGGGCAGTGGCTGCGTCCATCGATGCTCGGAACGAAGATCATGCCCGTCGGCGCCAGCTGAGCCATGTTTTGCGAGTCATGGCCGGCCCCGGACGGCAGCGAGCTGTACAACAACCCGCGCGCGGCGGCCGCGGTGGCGATGGTTGCCTGGATGTTGGCGTCGAGCTGGACCGGCGGGATCGTGACCTCAAAATCGAACTCCACTGCGACCTCGTAGCGCAGGGCGATCTCCCGGGCCACATCCACGATGGTTGTCTGCAACATGTCCACCAGATCCGCCTCAGCTTCCCGGAAATCCACCGTGACCCGGGCCAGCCCGGGGATCACGTTGGCGCTCCCCGGCTCGACCATCACGATGCCCGAGGTGACGACGGCGCGCTCGCTCACGCGTGAAGCCACTTCGGGCAACGCCACGAGCAGCGCGCCGGCGGCAGTGAGGGCGTCGCGGCGCCGGTCCATCGGGGTGGTCCCGGCATGGTCGGCCCGGCCCCGGAACGACACCACGCCGCCGCCGAGCGCCACGATGCCGGTGACCACGCCGATGTCGTGCCCGAGCTGCTCGAGCGTCGGTCCCTGCTCGATGTGCAGCTCCACCGTGGCGTGCAGCGCGGCGGGGTCTAACTTGGTCGCCGTGGCCGCGTCGAAGTCTCCGCCGGCGGCTGCGAATGTGTCGGCGAACCGGTCGCCGTCCCGACCGGTGAGCGACTCCAGCTCGGTCCGGGAAAATCCTCGCGCGAGTGCGCTCGACCCGAACAGGTGAGCATAGTTGCCCTCCTCGTCGGTGAACATGACCGCCCGCACTGGTCGGTCCAGAGCTGGGCGTTCCTCTTGGATGCGGCGCAGGCATTCCAGCGCGGCGAGCACGCCGAGCGCCCCGTCGAATGCGCCCCCGTTGGGCACGGTGTCGATGTGCGACCCGGACCACACGGCGGGCCGGCCGGCGGTGTGGTCGTCATATTCGGGCGATACGACGATGTTGCCGATGCCGTCCACTTCCGCGCTGAGACCGGCATCGGCGCAGCGCCCGAGCAACCATGCGCGGGCCTCGCCATCCGCAGCCGAGAAGGACGTGCGATCCAGGCCACCGCCCGGCCCGCGGCCGATGCTGCCGAGGGCCTTGAGGTCAGCGACCAGTCGGGGCCCGTTGACCGAGAGTCGGGCTGTTGCGGTGTTCATGCGGCGCCGCCCGGCGTGCCGACCCGCGACAGGACTGCGGTGAGGGCTGCGGTGAGCCCGGCTGCCAAGGCCGGCTCGGAGTCCGGGGCGAAGTGAGGGGAGTGGTTGCCGGCGACGGAATCGGTTGCGTCGATGGTCTGCTGGGAATAGCCGCCGAACATCCAATACACCGAGGGCACGCCGATGGCCTCGGCGAGCAGTCCGAAGTCCTCACTGCCCATCACCGGCGGCACCTCGATGACGCAGTTCGTTCCGAGGGCGCCGCCGAGCTCAGTGATCAGCTGTTGGGTCGCCGCCGGGTCGTTGTAGCAGCGGGGAAATGTGGAGAGCACCTCGATCACAGGTTCGGGGGCTCCGGATGCCTGTGCTTCGGCCGCGATGATGCGGCGCAGCGAGTCCAGTACGCGGGTGCGTACCTCGACGTCAAAGGTGCGCACGTTGACGGTGAACTCGGCAGTGGCGGGGATGATGTTTTCCTTGAGTCCGCCGTGGAAGGTGCCGACCGTGACCACGGCGGCCTTCATCGGGTGCACTTCGCGCGACACGATGGTCTGCAGACGCACGATCATGTGAGCACCGAGCACGATCGGGTCGATCGACTGATCGGGCTGGGAGCCGTGGGCCTGGCGGCCGTGCACGGTCACCTTCCAGGAATCGGCCATGGCCATCGCCACGCCGCTGCTGATGTCGACGGTGCCGGCAAGGCCGGGCCATACGTGCTGGCCGTAAACGATCTCGGGGCGGGGGGCGCGATCCCACAGTCCGTCAGCGAGCATGGCTACCGCTCCCGCCCCGGTCTCTTCCCCGGGCTGGAAGATGAACACGACGGTGCCTGCCCAAGCGGACGGGTGGGTAACGAGGTGCTCGGCCAGTGTCAGCGCGACTGTCATGTGAGTGTCGTGGCCACACCCGTGCATCGCGGGTACGTCGGTGCCGTCGGCCAGGGTGCCGCGGGCGGTGCTCGCGTAGTCGAGTCCGGTTTCTTCCTGGATCGGCAGGCCGTCGATGTCGGCGCGGTAGGCGACCGTGGGACCGGCGCCGTTGCGCAGGATACCGACGACGCCGGTCCCGCCGCAGCGGAAGGTCTCGAGTCCGAGGTCGTCAAGGCGCCGGGTGAGGAACGCACAGGTCTCGGTCTCCTGCATGGACAGTTCCGGATGCGCGTGCAGGTGCCGGTACAGCTCCTGCATTGTGCGGGTCGTGGTGTCGTCAGTCGGGAGGAGGGTCACGGTCATGAGATCTCTTTCGTGGAGTCGGAACGGGGTTTGCTGCGCAGGAACCAGGCCAGCACGGCGGTGGTGACGACGGTGATTCCGGTGGCGAGGTTTGCGATGGTGGGGATGGCGGGCACGAGCACGAAGAAGACGAACCCGGCTGTGCCGATGGCGATAAGCGTGACGCGAGGTTGTTTCAAGGACACTACGAGCTGCACGATGACCCCGCCGATGATGCTGGGGAAGATGTACAGGCGCGCAACGTCGGTGACGTCGGCTGGCACGATATTGACAAGCCAGGAACCCAGTAGGCCGACGAACACCAGCATGAAGAACACGTGCACCATTGCCGCGCCGCAGATGGCCATCAGGGCTGAGAATTCGCCACGCTTGGTGCCAGCCTTAGCGCCGATGGCCGCCTGGGCGACCAGAGCAGAGGGAAGCAGCTTGTTGGCGATGTTACCGATCATGAACGCCTGGTACATCGCCGCCGGGCCAAGGATCGGGTAGTAGGTGATCGGTTCGACCACCCACAGCACCGAGAACACCGCGGCAACGGCCAGAAAAGCGATCCAGACCTGTGTCTGCGTGATGCCAAGGTCGGCGAACAGCACCAGGTAGAGCGGCGCGGCGAGCGACATGACCAATGCGGCGATCATGGTGAGCCGACCCCAGCGGCTGGTCGTGCGGTCGAAGGTCGCCAAAACGGCGGACGGCGTGGAGATCACTGTTGTGGAGGACATGCTGACCTTTCTTGAGGTTGGAGTCAGGCGCCCGGGATGAGGCCGGTGGTGTGCAGGGTGTATGCGACGAAGAGCCCGATCACGATGGAAAAACCAAGACCCCATTCGCGCAGCCAAGCCACGTTGAAACGGTGTGCCAGGAACAGGCACATCCCCATCACCGCGGCCGAGGTGAGAACGGTCAGGATGTGCACGGGAGTTTTGCCGAGCTCTCCGATACCGAGGCTCGCGAACGCTCCGAGGAGAGCCGCAGCGGGAATGATGGCCATCAGGGCGGGGTTCACGCTGCGCAGCCGAGAGTCGCCGCGTCTGAGCAGCGGGGTCAGCACCAGTGTGGCGATCATCCACATGGCGCCGGAGAGACTCATCGCCATAAATGCGACGGCGAACACGCTCTGGGTGTAACTCGCGTCGCCAAGGGCTGCTCCCATGGTGGTGGCGGCAATACTGGCCGAGGCAGTCTCGGTGGCAGCCGACCCGACCAGACCGACGCGCACCAGCACAGCCGGGGTTCCGAACAGGCTGAGCAGGGCCACGCTGACGAGCACTACCGCCAGGGAGGGGCCAATGGCGGCCACGGCGCCGGCGCGGAAAGAGGTTTTCAGCTCGGCCGAGCTGATGCCGGCCGCCGGCGCGGCGATCCGGGCCGCACGTACGTACACGACCGTTTGCAGGATGATGGCGGCGAACACGCCGACAGCTAAAATCCACAGGATTGGCAGGTTGGCGATGGCGAGGATGTCGGTTGAGCCAGGGTCACCGGGCAGAGATGTGATCATAAGTGCTCCAGAGCTGAAATGCGGGTGGGGCGGTGCGTGATGATAGGTTCGGCGCTAAGGAACTCCTTGTATTGTCAAGGAACGGCGTACGAGCAGAGGTGGATTGTGCGGCTACTGGATCCCCTGGAGCGGCGGATCGCGGCCGCGCTGCAGTTCGACGGGCGCAGATCTTGGAGCCAAATCGCCGAAGTGCTCGGCGAACCGGAACGCACTGTCGCCCGCCGAGGCTGTGAACTGATCGAAGCCCGGCTGGTGCAGGTTGCCGGACTCCGCCCACAATCCACATCGGTGATCATCCGCGTGCAGACCGCGCCGGGCACCACTCGCGCGACCGCAAACGCACTGGCGCAGCGTCGGGATTCGACCTTCTCTTACACAATGACCGGCGGCGTGGATTGTGTCGCCGAAGTGCTGACCGAGGCCGATCTGATGCCGGCGCTGCTCACGGACGAGATCCCCGGTACGGTCGGCTTGGTGCGCGCAGTCAGCTACCCCGTGATGCACTACTTTCGCACCATCCGCGGCTGGCAGCCTGACTTGCTGACGGAGGTCGAAGCGGATGCCCTGCGGGCCGGTGTAACGACCGACACGTGGAGTCTGCAGGAGCCGCAGCGGCTGAGCCGGGTCGACAACGAGATTGTGGAGGCGCTTTGCCAAGACGGTCGGGTGTCCTGCGAACGGTTGGCCCGCCTGACTGGTGTGTCCAACGCCACGGCCCGCCGCCGCACGGAATGGCTGCTGCAGAACAACCATGTTTACATTCGGGCGGTCGTTGAACCGGCGAGTGTCGGGCTTCCGGTCGAAGCGTTTTTGTGGATCCGCAGCGACCCGAAGAACGTCGAGGCGGTCGGCCGAGACCTCGCGGCCTCGCCGCTGGTGAGGTACGCAGCCGCGGTCGCCGGTGACTACCAGATCGTCGCGAATGTCACCGCGAAGGACCAAGCCGCCCTCTATGCCTGCGTGACGTCCGCACCCTGGGTTGCTCACACCAAATCGATTGATGTCAGTCTGCTGCTCGAGGCTTTCAAACGTGGCGGACGAGTGCTGCAGCCCGCGCGAATCTGAACACCTCCGACGCATCTCAGCTACCGGTGTGGCACAGATCGGGAGCCTGCCACGCATACCGCGTGGCCTGTTCGAAGCAGTAGCCCACCCGCAGAAGTTCGACGTCCTGCCCGTGGTCCATGACCAGCTGCAATCCGACCGGCAGGCCGGACTCGCTGAAGCCCGCTGGTACGCAAAGCGCGGGAAGCCCGGTCGCAGAAACGACGCAGGCGGAGCGCATCCACTCGAGGTAGTTGTCAAAGGGCACGCCGTCGATCTCGGTCGGATACCGCAGGGCGGCATCGAAGGGAAGCAGCTGGGCAGCCGGACTCGCGAAGACGTCGTAGCGGGCGAAGAAGACGCGGGTCTTCTGCGCCAACCGGGTGCGGGCCAGCGCGGCCGAGACGACGTCGGCTCCGTTCAGAGCAAGGCCGCGCTCGACATTCCAGCGCACCTCGGGTTTGATTTTGTCGCTATGCCGAGCCACGAGATCGCCATAGGACAGGGCAAAGTCGAACGCGCGCACTGTGCTGAACACCTCGTCGGCGTCACGCAGGTCAGGGGCGGCCTGCTCCACCGTCGCGCCGAGGTCTTCGAACACCTGCAGCTTCTGGTGCAGCACGCGCAAAACCTCTTTCTCAACCGGAATGCCCAGACCGAAATCGTCGGACCAGCCGATGACGAGCCCGGTGAGATCGCGCTGCAGCGGCTCCAGAAACCGGCGTGCCGGCACCGGGTTGGGGTACGGTGTGTCGGCGTCTGGCCCGGCAAGCACTGACATAGCCAGGGCAATGTCGGTAACCTCCCGGGCCAGCGGACCGCTGCGAGAGAGCCAGCTCCAGGCGTTGAGGCTCGGCTGCAGGGGGATCACCCCGAGCGACGGCCGAAATCCCACCACATTGCAGAAGGAGGCGGGAATGCGTAGCGAGCCGCCCATGTCGCTGCCGTCGCTTATGGACTGGATGCGCGCGGCCAGAGCGGCGGCGGCCCCTCCGCTACTGCCGCCCGCGCTGAGCGACGGGTCGTACGGGTTGGTGGTCGTTCCGAAAACCTCGTTGAAGGTGTGTGACCCGGCAGCGAACTCCGGCACGTTGGATTTACCGGTGGTGACGACGCCAGCGGCCTTGAACCGTTCGATAATCAGATCGTCGTGGTCGGGAACGTGGTCGGCGAACAGCGGTGACCCGAAGGTCGTGCGCAGGCCCGCGGTGGAATGAGTGTCCTTATGCGTCATCGGAACGCCGTGCAGTGGAGGCAGATCATCACTGCTCAGGGTGCGGGCGTCGGCGGCCACCGCGAGGTGACGGGCCGCCTCACGGTCCTGGGTGACGATGGCGTTGATGCGAGGGTTGACCCGGTCGATCTGGGCGAGGTGCGCGTCAAGGGCTTCGTTGGCCGAGATCTCGCGTCGGCGAATGGCCAGAGCAAGCGCGGATGCTGACAGCTCGGTAATCTGGTCGCTCACGGTTTATCCCCTGCCTGGCCGGTAGACCGGATATCCCGGGTGCGTAGAAGTCTCGTAGTCGGCAGCCGAAATAGTGAACGGAAGTCCGTGAATACGACCGATTAGGCGGAGATAGCCACGTTTTTGACCGATTTCGTCATCACGGGGTGGGCCGGGTCAGGTGTGGAACACCCGCTGCTATATCTCGTCTAGGCGCTCAGACGAAAAAAGTCCGGCAGGAACGATTCTTAGAAGGTCCTGTGACGCCAGGGGTGACTCTAGAGGATGAGCATGAATCTCCGACCACACCGCCGGTTCGCCCGGACCGCTATTCCCGCAGCCGCAGTCATCCTCGCTGTCATCATCAGCGGGCTGGTGCTGGGTGTGTCGGCGGGGTGGACGGCCGTGGAGATGGATGTGCTCCGGCACGTGAATGCGGTCCACACCGCGCCACTCGACGCGGTGGCCCTCGGTCTTGACTGGCTGTTCAGCCCGGCCGTGGGAGCGGCTCTTGTTCTGCTGGCAGCCCTGTCGGTGCTGGTCGCAACCCGGCGACCCGGGGCGGCGATCCACTTCCTGCTGGTGGTGCTGATTCCGACCGTGGGCGCCGACGTGATCAAGTTGCTCGTGCACCGGGCCAGGCCCGATATCCCGTCACTCCCGCACATCTTGCTGCTCGAACCGGGCGGACTCAGCTATCCGAGCGGTCACACCAGCTTGGCCGCCTGCTTCCTCGTTGGCATCGTCATCGTCACGGCCGGTCACCGGCGGCATCCGTTTGTGATGGGAGCGGCTGCAATCGTGGTGCTCGCCACGGCAGCGTCCCGAGTGTATGTGGGGGTGCACTATCCGTCTGATGTGGCGGCGTCGATCGTGTACTCGGTCGCTGCCGTGGCGCTGGTGAACGCGGTCTGGCGGCTTTCACTGTCACACTGGTCCGAACGTCGATCCGACCTCCACGCCGGATCCGTTTACGGAGGAATCACGGATGGCCGCAGAGAGTGAGACGCGCACCCGCCTGCTCCTGATCGAAGACGATCCCCAACTCGGTCCGATGATCAAGAAAGTGCTCACGGAAATCTACGACGTCACCCTCGTCGCCGACGGTGCGCACGGCCTGGCCGCCGGCCTTGCCGGGGAGTACGAGGTGATGGTCATTGACCGGCGTCTTCCGGGGCTTGACGGGCTGAAAATCGTTGAAGCCCTCCGCCGCAAGCTGGTTACCACCCCCATCCTGCTTCTGACGGCGCTGGGGACCACCTTCGACAAAGTGGCCGGGCTCGACATCGGCGCCAACGACTACCTGGTCAAGCCGTTCGAATTCGATGAGCTTTTCGCCCGGTTGCGAGCCATTCGTCGGGTATTCACCGGCGAAGGCCGCACGTTGCTGGTCGGTGAGTGGGAGTATTTCCCGGACAGTCGCACGATCTATTCCCCGTACGACGGGCGCATTCTGTTGACGGTCAAAGAGAACGAGCTGCTCAAACTTTTAGCGGATGCCCCGCAGCGCACGTTCTCCCGGCAGCAAATCCTGCAGGCCGCCTTCAGCGCTTCGGACACCGCCGGAATGGTGGACACGTACGTGCATTACCTCCGGCGCAAGACAGACCCTGAAATTGTCCTCACGGTGCGCGGCGAGGGCTACCGCCTGGGACAACCATGAATCGCAGTAAGCGTTTCGTCGTGGACAGCGATGCCCTCGCCATCCGTCGGGCCTCCCGGGTCGTCGGTACTCGAATCGCCATCGCGTGCGCTGTCGTCGTGGTGGTGGTCATCCTTGCCGTGTTCGTCTACATCCTGTCCGAAATCTCACCCGGTGAGCTGTTTGAACCGGTGCCCGACACCGACAACTTGCAGGTCAGCGCCGTCAAACTGCTACGCGCGGCTGCAGTGTTGGGTGTGGCCTTGATCGTTCTGGCCGGTGTGTTGAGTTGGCAGGTCACTCATCGGGCTGTGCAACCCCTGGGCGAGGTGCTGCGTATCCAGCGGGCGTTTGTCGCCGACGCGAGCCACGAACTCCGCACCCCGCTCGCGGTGCTCGATGCCCGCCTGCAGATTCTGCAACGCACCCTGCCCGCCAACGACCCGTCTTCCTCGGTCGTCGCGGAGCTGCGCAGTGATGCGAAGGACCTCATTCACATCGTGAACGACCTGCTCGAATCGGCCGAAATCGGCGGTGCCGCGGTGCAGCACGCCGTCGTCGTCGATCTGGTCGCGGCCGTGGCTGCCGCAGCGCAGTCGATGGCGCTCATTGCCGTTGACAAACGCGTCACCATTGAACTGGATGCTCCGCAGCCCGCGCCCGTGCGGGTGCCAGCATCCAGCATCACCCGGTGCGTGGTGGCCCTGCTGGATAACGCTGTGCGGTTCGCTCCTCGCGACTCGGCCATCACGGTTAGCGTGGCCGTGACCAAGAAGACGGTGGCGGTCACCGTGCGCGATCAAGGTCCTGGTATCCACGGCATCGACCCTGCCCGAATTTTCGATCGGTTTGCCCACTCCGCCCCGCCGGAAGCTGGCGGCGACGAGTCCCGCACCGGGTTTGGAATTGGCCTGTCCCTCGTGCGCGAAATTGTCGTGCGCTACGGCGGATCAGTATACGTCGTCGATAGCACTGCCGCGGGCACAGCAATCTGCCTGACCGTTCCGCGAGCGAAGTCGGCCTGATCATCGCCGTGGCCGATACCAGTCGTTGGTCGAGCGAAAGACTATGAATTTGTAGATCTCCGGCAACGATTGTTGATTTCTGTGAGAAGTCTTAGACGCCGCCGTGTTCGCTGGTGTTACCGCTCTATCCAAGGAGGAACACTTGTCCACGACCTCAACGCTCTCCTCGACCGTTTCGCCCGTACGGCATCTCCTGACCAAGGTGCCCGAGGTGACGCTCATTTTTTGGGTGATCAAAGTGCTCGCGACCACTGTGGGGGAGACCGCCGCAGACTTTCTCAACGTGGACCTCGGGTTGGGCCTGTCGATCACTTCGGTGATCATGGCGGTCCTGTTGGTTGCCGCGCTGGTCGTGCAGTTCAGATTGCACACCTACACTCCGGCTGTCTATTGGCTGGCGGTGGTGCTCATCAGCGTCGTCGGTACTCTGATCACCGATAACCTCACCGACAGCCTCGGCGTGCCCCTGTGGGTGACGACGGTCGTCTTCTCCATCGGGCTGGCCGTAACCTTCACCGTCTGGATCATTTCAGAGAAGACCCTTTCCATTCATTCCATCTTCACGACGCGGCGAGAGACGTTCTACTGGTTGGCCGTACTGTTCACGTTTGCCTTGGGCACCGCGGCGGGCGATCTCGTCGCCGAGGGACTCAATCTGGGCTTCCTCGTGGCGCTGATCGTCTTCGCCGCCGCCATCGCCGTGGTTGCCGTGGCGTACTTCGTCTTCCACCTCAACGCCGTGCTCGCCTTCTGGATCGCCTACATCCTGACCCGCCCGCTGGGCGCATCCACCGGCGATCTCCTCTCCCAGCCCGTCGCCGACGGAGGGCTGGGGTTGGGGACCACGGGAACCAGCGTGCTCTTTCTGGCCGTGATCCTCGTCCTGGTGATCGTGCTCACCCGCCGTGCCCGCACCACGGATCCACGTCTGACGGCCACGATCTAATCAACGCGTGCGGCAGCGGATGCTCGGCCTGTCTTCAGATGATTCAAAGAAAGTCCTTGCAGCATGAACTCTATGACCGTTACCGCGCTGCCCACCTCCGGATTGCTGGATCCGCAGTCGGTGATCGCCAGCGCCGGCGTCTGGGGTCTCGTCGTGGTCTGCGCGATCGTGTTCGTGGAGACCGGCTTACTCGTCGGGTTCTTCCTGCCCGGTGACACCCTGCTGTTCTTCACCGGCGTGCTCACCTTCAGCGGGGTGATCAGCCAGCCGCTCTGGGTCGTCATTCCGGCCATTGCACTCTCGGCCGCGCTGGGCGACCAGCTCGGTTACACCATCGGCCGCACGACGGGCCGGCGCATCTTCGACCGCCGCGATTCCGGCCTGTTCAGCCGCAAAAGTGTGACGCGAACGCAGGAATTCTTTGAGCGGTTCGGGCCGGCGGCCGTCACGATCGCCCGCTTCGTGCCCGTCGTTCGTACTTTTGCTCCCGTCGCCGCCGGCGTGGGCAAGATGCCCAGGCGGGTGTTCACGATGTTCAATATCGTCGGCGCTGCGCTGTGGACGACCGGGGTTGTGCTCCTGGGGTTTGGGCTGGCTCATATTCCGGGCGTCGCCGATTTTGCCGCACGCTACATCGATCTCGTGCTGATCGGAATCGTCGTGCTCTCCGTGGTGCCCGTTGTCATCAGGGCCGTCGTCACACATCGTCAGAATTCTCGAGTGTGACAGCCGAGGTGCGCGGGGCACTGCGCGGTCTGAGCGTGCGGTGGGAGAATTGGGCGAAGAGGCGCTACGGATTTCGGTGGCCCTGTATAGAGAAGGAAAAACCATGGCGACAATTGAGCTGCTCCACATTGCCGGCTGCCCGAACTCGGAGCTGACCCTCGTTCGGCTGCAGCGCGCCGTCGACAACGCGATGCCCTCGAACACACTGATCACATCCACCCTGGTCGATTCTGCCGAAACGGCCGCACAGGTCCCGTTCGCTGGATCACCGACGATCCTCGTCGACGGTGTCGATCTCTTCCCAACGGATGGCCGCACCACCGACCTCGCCTGCCGCATCTACCACACACCGAACGGCCTGGCCGGATCTCCAACCCAGCAACAAATCGAAGCTGCGCTCGCGGCCCATGGATGACGCTTCAGGGCTCTCCTGTCCCTGCGGCGGTCGCATCTATCCGCGCTGCCGGCTGCACGCGTGAGTGACACGCTCGGTACGGCGGAGATCAATGACGTGCAGACGGTTGACCGTGCGGTCACCTATCCTGCACGGCGCCCTCGGCACGTGGTCGCCGTTCGAAATCTGGAAGAGCCGCGGGGCCTGACGCTCTAGGAAACGGAAGGCCCTCCGAAGAGCATTTACCGTAAGCCGAACGCCGGTCAGCGCTCACCGAAATCAACTTTCATTCGTCTGCAGTATTAGAAATTAACGTTCAGAGTTCACCTTGGGGGCGAGGCGCGTTCACACCGCCTCCCTAACGTCGCAGTTATGACCGAAACAACAATTCCCGCGCTGGCAACATCGTTCAATCCGGGGTCCATCCACACGCCGGAACGTATCCGCGCCAGACTGATCGATTTCAGCCCAGCCGAGCGGCGCGTGGCTGATGCGGTCCTGCGGGACCCCTTTGGCGTCATCCACCTATCGGTAAGTGAGCTGGCCGCGAGCGCCGACACCAGCCCCGCGACGGTCATACGATTCTGCGCGACTCTGGGGCTGCGCGGCTTTCAAGAACTCAAAATCACGCTCGCCAGCGAGTCAATACCGAGCGAACGTCGCGTTCTCGGCGAAATCCAGCCGGGTGATGGGGTCGCCGAAATCACGCTCAAGGTCATGGACACAACTGCCAGAGCAGTTGGTCAGGCCGCGCAGACTCTCGATCTGAGCGTGCTCGAAGCGATCGCCGAGCAGATAGTTGGCGCCCGCCGTGTTCTCTTCGGAGCGGTTGGTACGTCTGCGCCGCTGGCAGTGGACACTGCCTATCGCCTCACTCAGATCGGCATTGACGCTACATTTGCCCTCGACGTGCACACTCAGCATGTCAGCGCACGGATGCTTCGGATCGGTGACGTTTTCTTTGCCATCAGCCACACAGGCTCGACCTTTGAAACACTCGCCACCACCCGCGCAGCGAAACTTTCAGGCGCGACTACCGTCGCCCTGACCAGCTTCTCGCATTCCCCTTTGACTGAGGTGGCAGACCTCAGCCTTGTTGCGGGGAGCGCCGAAACTGCTTACCGCGTTGAGTCGATGTCGAGTCGTATCGTGCACTTCGCCGTGCTGGACGCTCTCTTTGTCACCCTGGCACTTCGCAGCAGTACCAGCTCAGCACACTTGGCCATGACCGAGGATGTGCTGATCGAGCACCGTATATAGCTCCGTCGAATCTTGGAGAGCCTTACCTGCCAACTCGGCCCGAAGCCTGAACAGCCCAAATCACAATATGTAAAGGATCTACCGTGCACGGAATTGTCGTCTACAGCTCGGGCCAACCGGCCGAGGGCATTGCCGTTACCAATGGCCATCACGTTACCCAGACCGACGCCTCCGGCCTGTTCGCCCTGCCCGATGAAGGCTCCTTCGTCGTCATCACCCGGCCAACGGGCCATACCGCGACACCGTGGTGGCACCCGGTTCCGGCAAACCACGAAACCCAGATTCGTTTCGAACTCCTGTCGATGCCGCAGTCTCTTCCGTACGAGTTTGTGCACCTCACGGACACTCATATGACGGTCCCGCAGGACGCGACGGAAGTGGATGACACTCACTCAGGCCTCTACCGCGAAGGAAGCCTTCCCGGCCAAGTCCGTGATTTCCTCACCCGGCTACCGGAGTACGCCCCGAACGCGCAGAGTATCTTCGTTACGGGTGACCTCGTCGACCACGGCGTTACTGAGGAATACGAAGCGTACATTGACGTGCTGACGTCGAGCCCGGTGCCCGTGCACCTCATTCCCGGAAACCACGACCATATGAACGGGCGCCACGGCGCCATCATCAGCCGCAACAACTATCTCACCAATGATGGAACGCCCGAGCTGTATGAACGCTACTTCGGGCCACGTTGGTATAGCTTCGATGTCGCGGGGCTGCATGTGGTCACACTCGATTGGCACACCCATGAGCTCGGTATTGACCACGAGGTGCAGAACGACTGGGTGCGGGCAGACCTTCAGCTTCGGCCAGAGGGCAGCCCATGGATTTTACTGTTCCATGACCAGCCGAATTTCTCCATCATCGAGCAGCTGCCGTGGTTGCCCAAGGCAACCTTTTCGGGCCACTGGCACACGTCGAGAGTCGTCGAGGTTGACGGTACGCTGCACGTAAACAGCCCCACCACGTTCTTCGCAAGCCTCGACTACAGTCCGCCGGCCTACCGTCTTGTCACCTGGGACGGCGAGAACATCACGTTAAAGACGCAGACGCTGCTGACCGTTCCCGTCCCCGACGTCCTCGGCGATGTTGCTACGTCTACTTTTGCGGCAACGAGCACACGGTCTGACAATTCGGCCGTGCTATGGCGGGCCGAACTCGGTGGCGCTGGCCATCGGCAGCGTGCATCCGTTGACGGCGACCTCGTTCTCGCTGGCGGCCAGATCGAGGATCGTGCGGCCGGGACAGTAGAGGCCTTCGATCTAGCCACCGGAGCGCTGGTCTGGCAAGCACACACTGCTTCGGCAGTGAAGACGACGCCTGCCGCCACTAAGAACGTTGTCGTGGCTGCTGAAGTGAGCGGCGACCTGACCGGGTTTGATCGCACCACCGGAGAGGTCATCTGGACCTTGGAATCAAGCGATCCGCTTCGCCGGTTCGCCTGGGGCAGCCCAACGGTTGCCAACGGAGTGGTCTACCTCGGCGACCAGTCCGACTTGCGAGCCGTGGACATCCGCACCGGAGAAATAATCTGGCGTCGCACCGACCTTTCGCCGCATCACAACCTCGTGAACCACTCAGCCCCGCTGCTGATCGATGATCTGTTGGTCATGGGATTCTGGCCCACGCCCGAGCATCCAATTGGTCTGAACGCTCAAACGGGCGAGTCAGTGTGGAACCGGGCCGGCTGGGACGGCACAGATCCCTTCCTTGCGCTGAAGCGGATGCTCATCATGGGCACGGCCAGCTACGATCCACACACTGACGCGGTACTCATGCCGGCGTTTGGCAGCACCGCGCGCGTGAATCGGGCCACAGGCGCAACGATGTGGACGCAGCCGCACCAGGGCGGATTCAGTCCGGCTACGCCGGTCATCACGGATGCGGGATACATCATTACGGTCACGGGGCATGGGCTGCGGCTGCTCGAGCGCGAAACTGGCGACACGTTATGGGACCTGCCGATTGCAGGTTCCGCCCCTTTCCCGATGGCGTCCTATACAAAAATCCCGCACCCCGTTATCGCAGCACCAATCCTGCTCGAGCAGCACCTGGTACTGCCCGGACTTGACGGCATAGTGCGGCGGATCGACCTTGAAGGCAAGCTGATCGGGCAGACGCAACTCGCGTCACCGATCGCCGCAGGTCTCGTGGACGCGGGTGACCGGCTCATTGCCGTTGGCGTCGATGGCAACGTGCTTGCTTTGTCAAAGGACATTGCGTCATGACGACTCTCATGCACGACGAGAAACTTGTCATCGCTGTTCGCCTCCCTGCACAGCCGTTGCGGCGTTCACGTACGAATCTTGTTCCCGCACTATTTCTTCTGCCAGCCGGAATCGGTATCGGTACCTTTGTGATCGTTCCGGCCGTGTTGTCGCTCGCGGCGAGTTTTTTTTCTGTGCCGCTGACCGGCGGCGCGTGGACCTGGGTGGGCCTGGCCAACTACGAACATGTTCTAACCGATGCTGCCGTACTGCAGGCCATCGGAAACACCATCGTGTATTCCGTGATCACGATCGTGCCCAGCCTTGGGATTGGTCTGTGCCTGGCACTGCTTGCGAATTCTGTGGTGCGAGGGCGCGCGTTCGTGCGAACCGCATTGTTTTTGCCGATGACGGCCAACCTCGTGGCCATGGCGGTCGTGTTTCGTTGGCTCTTTGCATTCCAGGGCGGGTTCATCAACCAAGTGCTGGGGTTCGCCGGATTTGGGGCGGTCAACTGGCTCGGCGACACGAGTACATCGCTGCTGACCTTGGCCATGGTTGGCGTGTGGCGGAGCGCATCGTTTAGCATGATGATCTTCTTCGCTGGGCTGGCCACCGTCCCTGGCACCATCCACGAGGCCACCAGGGCCGAGGGCATCCGTGGCTGGACAAAACTCACCCGCATCACGCTGCCCATAATGAAACCGACCGTAGTCTTCGCCACGGTCGTTGCCGTACTTGGCTCGATACAGGTTTTCGACACCGTCAATGTCATGACGCAGGGTGGTCCGCAGGGGGCCAGCGAAACGATTCTCACCATGACCTGGAAACTTGGTTTTGGCTACTTCGATCTCGGGGCAGCGTCCGCGCTGTCCTTCCTGCTACTTGTCGTGCTCGTAGGCATCGGCCTCATCCAACGTCGCGTACTCGCAGGAGGTCACAAATGATTCACGTGTTGCGAGCCGGACGATGGCTGGTGATTACCCTGGCCGTTCTGGTGTCGCTCTTTCCCTTTTACTGGATGCTGCGGACCGCCGTTTCTCCCGCCAACGAGGTGTTCTTTAACGGCATCTCGCTCATCCCTGCGAGCTTTGATTGGTCGAATTTCGCCCGAGCCTGGACAGAAGCCAATCTTGGCCAAGCGATTCTCATCGGTTCTGTCATGACACTGTCAATCCTGGCGCTCCAGCTCATCACCTGCATTCCCGCCGCTTATGTGCTCGCCAAAGTTCGCATGCGCGGAAAAGGCGTCGCCCTAGCGATCGTTATCGGCTGTTTACTCGTCCCTGGGCAGGTCAGTTTGATTCCCATCTTCATTGGAATCAACAGCATCGGCCTGGCAGACTCTCTCCCCGGACTCGTTTTGCCCTATATGACCAGCGCGTTCGGGATCTTTCTCCTCCGACAGCAGATGATGGCCATTCCCGATTCCCTCATGGACGCGGCACGCACTGACGGACTAGGGCACTTCCGAACTCTCCGAAACGTGGTCGTTCCCATGGCTGCACCCGGTATCGCCGCCTTCAGCGTCTTCTCCGTCTTCACGCACTGGAACGACTACATGTGGCCGCTCCTCATTGCCCGCAGCCCCGACCTTGCCACCCCGCCCCTCGCCCTTGCACTCTTTCAACAAGCTGATGCGGGGTTCGACTACTCCGCACTCGCAGCAGGTGCCGCAATCGTGACCGCACCTGTGATCGTTCTCTTTCTCATCGCGCAGAAGCGGTTCGTTCAAGGCATGAGCGGAGCGGAGATTCCAGGATAACCACGCGCTAGATCAGGGTCTGCATTATTCTTCCCGCGATTTTCCCGAAGTTCCGAACTGCAGTTCATACATATAGGAGTTCTTGTTATGTTGACCAAACGACTTTCTCTCTCACTCGGTGCTCTTGCCGCCGGCTCTATCCTGTTGTCAGGATGTGCGGCATCCGGGGTCTCGGTTCCCGCAGCCTCCATCGCTGCGGCAGCCAACATCGCCGATTGCAACCCCGCAGAAAATACCATCACTGTCACTTATGGGCAGATGGCTAATGAGGCCATGGCTATTGCCGTCGCGAATCTGCAGAAGACTTATCCTGACCTCACCATCAACGCTACGCCGCCGTCGACGTCTAACTACAATGAACTCACTCAAACAATTGTGGCTGACATCGCGGTGGGTAATCGTCCCGATCTCATCATGACAGGACTGGGCCAGCTGCAATTCTGGGTTGATACCTACTCTCCGTCACCAATCGACACGTCGGTGTTGCGACCGACCTACAAGACCCAGTTTCTTCGCGCTGGCACGGTCGATGGCACGGTCTATTTGGCGACAAACCAGATCTCCGCTACGGTCTTGCTTGTCAATCAGGACGCGCTGGACTCTGCCGATGCGGGCGAAGCGAAAGACATTAAAACTCTCGACGATCTCGTCGCCGCCGCCGAAAAAGTAACCGCCGATACGGGGCAGCCGTCGGTGAGCATTCCAACCGATGGCCTTCCGGAATGGTTTAGCCAAGCCTTGATCCAGGGTTCGGGAGAAACGTACGTCAACTCCGATGGTACCGCGGGCTTTGGCTCCGAGAAGGCTATCGAGGCGCTCTCCATTTGGCCCACACTTAAGAACAAGGATCTTGAACTTGGCGTAGTGAACAATCAGGACGCCATCGCCCAGTTCATCGGAGGCAATGCGGCATTCCTGATCTATACGACCTCAACTATTGCCACAATTCAGGAGGGCATCGGCGACGCATTCGACTGGATGCCTGTCGATTTGCCCAGCGTTGGTGGGGAAGAAGGTGCCCTGCCCGCCGGTGGCAACGGCTGGATCGTCCTCAGCGAAGACGCCTGCCGTGCAGCGTATTCGAATGCCTTGATCGCCGAGCTTCTCTCTCCGGAGGCCGTCTCCGCCGCCAGCGGCACGTCGTACAGCTATATTCCAGTCGACACGGAAGCGGGAGACGCGCTCCTTGCCAGCGACGCCGCGACGAAGCAGTTGACCTACGCGTGGAGCTACGATAAGCCGCTTACACCGTGGGGTGGGTTCGCCGGAAAGGACACCATGGAGATTTTTGACATTGTGCGACTGATGACGCAGAAGCTCCAGTCGGGTGCCGACGCCACGGAAACGGTGAACGAGACTGTCACGAACATCAACCAGATTGTGAGCGAGTAACAACATGACCGCGGTCAAGATTCTTGGAATTCACAAATCCTTTGCCGAGGTGAAAGCCCTCGACGGGATCGACCTGACCATCGAGGATGGCGAGAACTTCGCCATCCTCGGGCCGTCAGGGTCGGGCAAATCCACGTTATTGCACATCATCGCCGGGCTGGAGGACCCTGACGAAGGAACAGTCGAGTTCAATGGCGTTGCTCAGAATGGAATTCCTCCGCATAAACGAGACGCCGCTATCGTGTTCCAGCATTTCGCTCTCTATCCGCACCTCTCATCTCTGGAGAACATCACGCTCGGCCTGCGTCATGGCCTGGGACTCAACAAACAGGTTGCTAATGCTCGGGCCAACGATGTGGCTGACAGGATGCAGGTCAAACATCTGCTGGACAGGAAACCAAAAGAAATGTCCGGTGGTCAGCGCCAGCGCATCGCTCTCGCTAGAGCGCTGGCGAGACAAAGCGGAATCGTGCTGCTCGACGAGCCACTTTCCGGCCTGGACGCGCAGCTCCATGCCGTACTTCGTCTGGAAATTGCGAGCATTCTGCGTTCCGTTGGTGCCACCGGCATCAACGTCACTCATGATCAGCTCGATGCCATGGCGATGGCCGATCGGATCGCGGTCATCAACCTCGGACAGATCGAACAGCTGGGCACACCCGATGAGCTCTATGCTGTGCCGCAGACACTCTTCGTGGCCTCATTCATCGGATCGCCGCCGATGAACCTTCTGAAAATCGACGAGGTGACGGGCGCGTCTGCTTTTGGACTGCATTCTGCTGCCCAGGCTTCGGGCGCACTCACTCTCGGCGTCCGTGCAGAACACCTCACACTGACGACCCCCTCGGATAGTTCCAGCACGTGGGCGATCACCGGAGTTGTCGGTCTGGTCGAACCGACAGGGAAAGATCGAATCGTACGGTTGGTTAGCGACTCCGGTCATGCCGTTACTTTTCGCTGCGAGGTCGAAGACACTCCCAACCCGGGCGCACGGGTCACGGTGCACTGCGCTCCGAGCCTCGTGCACGCTTACTCTCAAGAGACCGGACGTCGCGTTGGATCGGCAGAGTCGGTCGGGGTCACCCTGCGTCAATCGGTCCTCGTGTAATGGACGCAACCGTAAGCACAATGGAGTTAACCGACACCATGGTCATGTTTGACTGGAATGGCACGGTCGTGCTTGACGCCGATCGTGCCCGGGCGTCGTTGAATTCAGTACTCGAGGCGCGAGACCTGGGAGCGCTCGACACAGATGAGTTCTCTAGAAAATTTCGGCTGCCCATGAAGAATATGTTCCGCGATCTCGGCGTGCATTCACTCGACCTCGCCGTCGCTGAAGCCGAGTGGAACCACCACATGACCCAGACGACCACGCGTCTTCGCGCGGGTACTAATGCTGCTCTCCTGGCGCTGTCAGAGGCGGGGGCTTGGTTGGGCGTCGTATCCGCCGCTTCCGCTACGGCAGTGCAGTTTGACCAGAGATCGTTGTCTGTGCTGCCAGTCTTAGACGTCGTCGATGCCGAGGTCGCAGACAAGGTGGCGCAACTGGTCCTACATCGAGCTCGTCGCACGCACGCATTTTATATCGGCGACACGGAGTATGACATGGTCGCTGCTTCCGCGGCAGAGTACATACCTATTGGCGTTTCGGGCGGTTATTCCTCTGAACAAGTGCTGCGTAAAGCCGGTGCTGCACACATCGTCGGGTCGCTGGGCGAAATCATGGCCCTCGTTGCGCACACCGACGACGGACGCGAGTAACTTCGGCATAAGTGCGTGGCGGGCCCTATCCCGCTACCGTGCCTGCCTCAGCGCGCGGCCCCGTCGTCGTGCTTCAGAGAGGGACTCCCATCCGTTGGAGTCTTTGAAGTGCTCGGCCGTCTGTACGAGCCAGAATACCGCGAAGGCTGCGAGAGCGACTACTTCGACGATGAACACCGAGTTGCCTATTTGCCAATCTTCAGGCCGAATAAATTTTGTCAGAATCAGAGTCCCAGCGATGATATCGAGGAACATGATCACACCGAGGGCAAGGTAGATGCCCGAGTACATTCTCCGGTGGAAAAAAGCTGGTGGAGGTGGCTCCGACTGATTGTCGCGGTCCGCCCACTGGCGCCACGCTTCGATAACGGTCACAGTTGCGATGAGGATGAAAAAGACACCCGCCGCGGCGACATGTCCGTATTGCCGAAACAGATCCTGACCCGGCACATTCCAGAGCGCGAAGTACAAGATCCAGACAGCGAAACCGAGTGCGAGGATCACCCGAAAGGCCTCCGGTACGCGGCGAGACTTGTTGATGTGGTGCCATACGTTCCATCCCAATGCAACTATCATCACGGCAATCGAAATTATCAGCCAAATGTGAAATCCCGTTGCTACATACGGAAGCTGGTCGGCGGGAATGCAGTCAATTGTGCTGGGGCAGTTCGCAAGCTGTGCAGCTGGACCAACCTCACTGGGCAAGACAGGTGTCGGGATGATCGCGATCAGCGGCGCGAGAAGGGCCGCGAGGTTGAGCAGGTAGCTTTGCACGCCTTTCCCCGCGATGGCGAGAAGCGCAAGCGAGGCCGCGCACAGTGCTCCGGTGAACACGATGCGTGCGGGCGTGTAGTAGTAGTGGCTGATCGAGGGAAGTGTCTGCCCATCGTGCACGAGGTAGTCGTCAGGGGTGAAAAAGAAAACGGCGAGGAGTATCGCGACAACCGTTCCGACAATGCCGAACCGGAGAAAGAGGTATGTCTTTTTCAGGACATCGCGGTATTCCAGTGCAATCTTGAGTTGCGCCTGGCTCAGAGGTGCGTTTGTCTCGTTCAGTCTCGACGCCTCTGTCATTTTCCGTGAGTCATCCGAGGTCCACGATTTTTTCATGACCTGAGAGTATCCCGATGGTCGGCCGTGTACTACGGGGATGCGTCAGGCGGCTACCGCTGTCACCAGCCGCGTTGTTTCCACTCGGAGAGTTTGCTCCGCTCAGCTCCGAGCGTTGTGCCTGCTCCATGGCCCGGGTGCACCAGTGTGTCGTCCGGGAGGTAGTCGAAGATTCGGGTGACGACGTCGTTGTACAACGACGAGAAACGCTGGGCATCACCGTTGGTATTTCCCAGTCCGCCAGGGAAGAGCGAATCGCCCGTGAACAGATGCGCGGAACCATGCGGGTCGCGGTAGAGCAGGGCAATCGACCCAGGGGTGTGTCCGCGCAGGTGAATTACTTCGAGGTCAATGCCATCGGTGGACTGGACGTCCCCATGGTGCAAGGGTATGTCTGTGGGCACAGTAATGTCCGCGATGTCGTCGAGACCCGCTGCAGCCGGCGCTTTCGTCAGCTCCCTGACCTCGCCCAGCGCCCGCACATGGTCCCAGTGTGAGTGTGTGGTGATTATGAGGGCCAGCCGGGCGATGGCACTCGTATCTTTCTGTGCATCTTTGAGGAGGGTGAAGATAGCGGGTGCATCGTCCGCGGCGTCGATCAGTACCTGCGCGCCGGTGGATTTCGAGGTGAGTACGTAAACGTTGTTGCTCATCTCGGATACTGAGATGCTGCGAACCGTGAGGGCGGTGAGATCGTGCATAGTCCTGTTCCTATAACCGGTTGCGGGTCTCGTACGGCTGCGTCGCGGGGTTAGCGGTAGATCGTGGGGGAGTCACGTCGACCAACTCCGCGATAACCCGTCCGTTAGCTACTCGGGTACCGTCATTTCTCCCATTTGGCCCCAACCTTCAGCATCGATACGCTCGCTGA
Organism: Cryobacterium sp. M15; assembly: GCF_002929675.1. Classification (NCBI taxonomy): domain Bacteria; kingdom Bacillati; phylum Actinomycetota; class Actinomycetes; order Micrococcales; family Microbacteriaceae; genus Cryobacterium; species Cryobacterium sp. M15. The sequence goes on along the minus strand of NZ_PJJW01000024.1, from coordinate 16,099 downwards.
TGATCTCTGGAGTCTTCACGAGCGCTTGAGGCATAGCCTTCATGGCCGCCGAAAAGTGAGTGCTGTTGACGTGAGATCCTGCGGCATCATCTTGGAATGCCTCGACGAGCACGAACTGGTGAGGATCGTCGACACTGCGCGACCAATCGAACCACAGGTTGCCTGGTTCCTGGCGCGTGGCCTCGGTGAAGTCGCGTGTCAGGTCCATCCAACGATCACTCCACTCTGGTTTCACAGTGAACTTGGCAACGATGAAAATCATGAAATGGTCCCTTTCCTCGGTCACGTCCCGTTGAGTGGCGGCGCTTCCTGAAAACCCGATGGTGAGTTGTTCCAGTGTAGGCGGCGGTCGGTTCCGAGCAGATCACCGAAGCACCTGTCGACTAAAATCGAATCGGACGATCTAAACCGATTACCGCTGAGGAATTGTGACCATGAAAACTCGTAAAGTAGCCATTATCACGGGGGGCTCCCAAGGCATCGGAGCGGGTCTGGTGTCCACATTCCGCGAGCTCGGCTATGCCGTCGTCGCTAATTCGCGCTCCATCACGGCGTCCGAACACTCGGACGTCATTACGGTACCCGGAGATATTTCGGACCCCGCTGTGGCCGGGAAGGTCATCAGCACCGCGATGGAGAAGTTCGGCCGGATCGACACGCTCGTGAATAACGCCGGAATTTTTATCGGTAAACCATTCACCGAGTACACCCAGGAGGACTACAACAACATTCTTCAGGTGAACCTCGGGGGATTTTTCCACATTACGCAGAAGACCATCGCGCAGATGGTCGAACAGGGAGCGGGCCACGTGGTGAACGTGACAACGACGCTTGTTGAATTCGCGAACTCAAGCGCTCCGTCGGCTCTCGCCTCGTTGACCAAGGGCGGACTGTCTTCCGTCACGAAGTCCCTGGCGATCGAGTACGCCGGCCGCGGTATCCGCGTGAACGCCGTTTCTCTGGGAGTCATCCACACCCCCATGCACCCGGAAGAAACACACGGAACGCTCGCAGGGTGGCACCCGGTCGGACGGATCGGCACGATCGATGATGTCACCCATGGCGTCCTCTACCTGGAACAAGCCCCGTTCGTCACGGGCGAGATCCTACACATCGACGGCGGACAAAGCGCCGGAAGCTGAGTCAGCATTCGACGTGCAGACTGCGCTGGCCGTCTCGTCTTCGACTAATGAAAAACGAACAGGAGAGAAACCGATGATCGCGCTTGATAGCATCGCCCGAGTTCGCATCGTGACGGAAGTCTTGGATGCGTGGGCGAACGGAATCCGTGAGCATGACCCGGAACGTGTCGCGTCCCACTTCACCGAAAATGCTCTATTCCAGGGCGTCGCGCCGACGCATTCGATTGGCAGGCTCGGTGTGATCGCCTATTACGATAGGCAGCCTGTGGGCCTCAGTCCCTCGTTTCGAATCCTGGAACACCGCCAACTCTCCGACTCAACGCTGATCTCCTATATCGACGTCGACTTCACCCGTCCCGACGGCGTCGTCATTCCCGTTCACCTGACGGCTGTGCTGGAATACGTCGATGCTTCCTGGCTCATCAGCCATTACCACGTTTCACAGGTCGAATAGCAGCGACTCGTCGTAGCGGATGCCATCAAGAAGCATGGCGATGCTCGTGTAGCGGATTTGCCGGCCTTGGAAGCGTCGGGAACATTTTCGGCGCCGCCCTCGTTGTCGCCATCATGACAACTATTGGAATCATCGGTGCAGGAAACATTGGCAGCCAGGTCGCTCGCAAGGCGATCGAAAATGGTTACGACGTCGTGATCAGCAATTCCCGAGGTCCGGAGACCCTCGCCGAGCTCGTTGCCGAGCTGGGCCCGAAAGCGAGTGCCGGAACCGCGGCGCAGGCCGCTGAGGCCGCCGACGTCGCGATTGTGACGGTGCCGCTCAAGGCTTACGCGGATGTGCCCGTTCAGCAGCTCGCCGGCAAGATCGTCATTGACACCAATAACTATTACTTCGAACGCGACGGACATATCGCCGCCCTCGATAACGGCGAAACGACCGTGACCGGCATGCTGCAAAAGCACTTACCCACCTCGCGCGTAGCGAAAGGGTTCAATCACATTACGGCCGCGGACATCACCGCCGACTCGCACCCGATCGGCGACCCAGCCCGGCGGGCACTGGCCACGTCCTCCGACTTCATCGACGCCTCCGACTTCGTCGCCAAGCTCTACGATGAATTCGGCTTCGACACAGTGAACATCGGCCCTCTCGTCGAGAGCTGGCGTGTCGAGCGCGACCGTCCGGCCTATGGCATCCGTCAGACGGTTGCAGAGCTCGAGGCGAACCTGGCGAAGGCACCGCGCACGGTATAACGTTCGCCGACGGTCACCCTCAGCAGGTGACCGTCGGCGGTTTGCCCCCGAGTGTCGAAAAAGTTCGAACGTGACCCGTCTGGTGCGGTCGATTTTGCGAACAACCAAAGTAGTGCTAGCGCTTGGCGAAACACCGACTTAGGCTGTCGTCATGGCAGCTGGACCTTTGCCTGCCGGGTTGGACGGAAAAGCGTCGGATGCAATGCTGTCGCTTGGCCGTTTCTTCACTCGGTGGGAACAGACAGATGACGGCCGGGCGGTATTTCGCGAAGGCGGCCGTAAGGGCGACGTGTTCTACCGTGACCGGTGGAGCCACGACAAGGTGGTTCGGTCCACCCATGGGGTGAATTGCACGGGGTCCTGCTCGTGGAAAGTCTACGTACGCGACGGCATCATCACCTGGGAAGCCCAGCAGACGGACTACCCCTCGGTCGGGCCAGACAGTCCGGAGTACGAACCCCGCGGCTGTCCGCGCGGAGCGGCCTTCAGCTGGTACACCTACTCGCCGACCCGGGTGCGGTACCCCTACGCCCGCGGCATCCTCGTCGAAATGTACCGTGAGGCCAAGGCCCGGCTGAATGACCCGGTGCTGGCCTGGGCGGACGTCATGGGAGACCCCGACCGTCGTCGCCGCTACCAGCAGGCTCGCGGCAAGGGCGGCCTCGTTCGTATCCCGTGGACGGAAGCGATCGAGATCACCGCTGCGGCCCACGTGCACACGATCAAGGCGTACGGTCCCGACCGCTGCTCGGGGTTCTCGCCCATCCCGGCCATGTCGATGGTTTCCCACGCCGCCGGAAACCGCTTCATTCAGCTCATCGGCGGCGTCATGACGTCGTTCTACGATTGGTACGCTGACCTCCCGGTGGCCAGCCCGCAGGTTTTCGGCGACCAGACCGACGTTCCCGAATCCGGCGACTGGTGGGACGCCACCTACCTCATGATGTGGGGCTCGAACGTGCCGGTGACACGTACACCGGATGCCCACTGGATGACCGAGGTACGGTACCGCGGCACCAAAGTCATCGCGATCAGCCCCGACTACGCAGACAACACCAAATTTGCCGATGAGTGGCTGCCGGCCCAGGCCGGAACGGATGCCGCCCTCGCCATGGCAATGGGCCACGTACTGCTCAAGGAATTCTTCGTCGACCGGAGCGTTCCTTACTTCGAAGGTTACGTGCGCCGCTACACCGACCTGCCCTTTCTGGTGCGGCTCGAGGAACACCCCGACGGGCAGGGCCTCGTGCCCACCAAATTTCTGATGGCGGTCGACCTTCCGGAGCACGCCCAGACGGAGGGAGCCGCGTTCAAGACGGTACTCTTCGACGCGAACACCGGTGCGCCCGTGGTGCCGAACGGGTCGATGGGTTACCGCTACGGCGAGGCCGGACAAGGCAAATGGAACCTGGATCTAGAGGGTGTCGACCCGGCATTGACGCTTCTAGACGGGGCGAACGGCGAGGCAGTGAGCATCCGACTGCCATGTTTTGAAGCGCCATCGGGGGAGGGATCGATTCTCACCCGCGGGGTGCCCGTGCGCCGCATCGCCGGGCATTTGGTGACGACGGTGTTCGACCTGATGATGGCCCAGTACGGGGTTGGCCGTCCCGGGCTGCCCGGCGACTGGGCCACCGGTTACGACGACGTGTCCGCGCCGTACACGCCGGCCTGGCAGGCCGAGATCACGAGTGTCCCGGCGGAGGCCTGCATTCGGGTGGCGCGGGAATTTGCCCGTAACGCCGAGCAGTCCAAGGGCCGGTCGATGATCATCATGGGCGCCGGAATCTGCCAGTGGTTCCACGGCGATGCGACGTACCGGGCGGTACTGTCGCTGCTGATGCTGACCGGCTGCATGGGCCGTAACGGCGGCGGCTGGGCGCATTACGTGGGGCAGGAGAAGACCCGCCCGATCACCGGCTGGATCTCACTCGCCAATGCGCTGGACTGGAGTCGTCCGCCGCGCACGATGATCGGCACCGGCTACTGGTACATGCACACAGACCAGTGGCGGTCCGACGGGTACTCGGCCGACTCGCTGAAATCGCCGCTTGCCACTGGCCACTTCGACGGTATGCACACCGCCGACACGATCGCCCAATCCGCGCGGCTCGGGTGGATGCCGTTCTACCCGCAATTCGACCGCAACCCGCTCGACCTCGCTGACGAGGTGCAGGCCGCGATCGACCGTGGTGAAACAACGGATGCCCCGCGTTACATCGCCGACGCCCTCAAGAGTGGCCGACTCACCCCGGCCATCGACGACGTCGATGCCCCGCAGAACTGGCCACGGACCCTCGTACTGTGGCGCTCGAACCTGTTCGGTTCCTCCGCCAAGGGCAACGAGTACTTTCTCAAGCATCTGCTGGGCACCCACCACAATGTGCTCGGCCAGGACCACGTGAACGCCGCACGACCGCGCGATGTGACCTGGCGGGAGAGCGCGCCCGAGGGCAAGCTCGACCTGCTGGTGTCCGCCGATTTTCGGATGACTTCGACCACGCTGCTCTCAGACATCGTCTTTCCGGCCGCTACCTGGTACGAAAAGCACGACCTGTCCTCGACCGACATGCATCCGTTCGTGCACGCCTTCAGCCCGGCGATCGATCCACCCTGGGAGGCCAAGACCGATTTCGACACCTTCCGCCTACTCGCCGAGGAATTCTCCCGGCAGGCCCGGGTTCATCTCGGCACCCGGCGGGATCTCGTGAGCGTGCCGCTGCAGCACGACACCCCCGGTGAGATCGCACAGCCGGGCGGAATCGTCCGGGACTGGCGGGACGCATCCGTTGCCGCTGTGCCCGGGCAGAACATGCCGGTTTTTTCGATCGTGGAACGCGACTACACCGCAATCGCCGAGAAACTCGCCACAGTGGGGCCACTCGCCGAAGAGCGGGGTTTTACCGTGAAGAACGTGACGTACCACATGGAGCACGAGATCGAACGGCTCGCCCACAGCAACGGAGTAATGCTCGGCGGTGCCGGCGATGGCCGGCCCGCGATCGACACCGACGCGAAATTCGCCCAGGCCATTCTCAGTTTCTCGGGAACAACCAACGGCGAACTCGCCGTGCAGGGTTTTAGGGAGCTCGAGAAGCAGACCGGCATGAACCTCGTCGACCTCGCGGCCGGTTCCGAGGAGAAACGCGTCACCTTCGCCCAGACCCAGGCTGGCCCGGTGCCCGTGATCACGTCACCGGAATGGTCGGGAACGGAAACCGGCGGACGCCGCTACTCCCCGTTCACGATCAACGTCGAACGACTCAAACCCTGGCACACCCTCACCGGGCGCATGCATTTCTTTCTCGATCACGACTGGATCATCGACCTCGGCGAGGCCCTGCCGACATACCGGCCGCCGCTCGACATGCAGCGTCTGTTCGGCGAACCGAAATTCGGGCCCAACGGCACCACCGAGGTCACCGTGCGCTACCTCACCCCGCACTCCAAGTGGTCGATCCACTCCGAATACCAAGACAACCTGTTTATGCTGTCGCTGTCCCGCGGCGGCCCGACCGTGTGGATGAGCCCGATCGACGCGGCCTCCATCGAGGTCGCTGACAACGACTGGGTGGAGTGCGTGAGCATGAACGGGGTACTCGTAGGCCGGGCCATCGTCAGCCACCGGATGCCGCAGGGCGTCGTCTACGTCTATCACGCGCAGGAGCGCACCATCGATGTACCCAAGTCCGAAGCCACCGGGCGCCGCGGCGGCATCCACAACTCGGTGAGCCGACTGCTCGTGAAACCGACCCACCTCATCGGCGGTTACGCGCAACTCTCTTACGCCTTCAATTACCTGGGGCCAACCGGCAACCAGCGAGACATGGTCTCAACCATTCGGCGACGTTCCCAGGAGGTGCGGTACTGATGCGTGTTATGGCTCAAATGGGCATGGTGATGAACCTGGATAAGTGCATCGGCTGCCATACCTGCTCGGTCACCTGCAAACAGGCCTGGACCAACCGGGCCGGAACCGAATACGTCTGGTTCAACAACGTCGAAACCCGCCCGGGACAAGGCTACCCGCGCCGCTACGAAGACCAGGAGAAATGGCGCGGCGGCTGGAAACTCAACAAGAAAGGGCGGCTGGCACTGAAAAGTGGCGGTCGCGTCGCCAAACTGCTCGGGCTGTTCGCAAGCCCGGTGCAACCCGAGCTGAAGGACTACTACGAACCATGGACCTACGACTACAAGACCCTCATCGATGCCCCACTCGGAGATGACTTTCCCGTCGCTCGACCAAAATCGTTGATCACGGGAAAGGACACCAAAATCACCTGGTCGGCGAACTGGGACGACGACCTCGGCGGCGCCCCCGAAATGGGCCACCTTGATCCCATCGTCGAAAAGGTACGCCGCGAATCCGAGGACAAGATCAAATTCGCCTTCGAGCAGACTTTCATGTTCTACCTGCCCCGCATCTGCGAGCACTGCCTGAACCCCTCCTGCATGGCGTCGTGCCCCTCGGGCGCGATCTACAAGCGGGTCGAGGATGGCATCGTGCTCGTCGATCAGGACAAATGCCGCGGATGGCGACAGTGCATCACCGGTTGCCCCTACAAGAAAATCTATTTCAATCACAAAACCGGCAAGGCCGAGAAATGCACCTTCTGCTATCCTCGCGTCGAAATCGGCCTGCCGACGGTGTGCTCGGAAACCTGCGTCGGGCGTCTGCGCTATCTGGGCTTGTTCCTCTACGATGCCGATCGGGTCACCGATGCTGCGGCCGTCCCGGACGAGAAAGACCTGTACGAATCGCAGATGGATGTGCTGCTCGACCCGAACGATCCCGCGGTGGCGGCCGCGGCATCCGCCCAGGGGATACCCGACGACTGGATCGACGCAGCCCGACGCTCACCGGTCTACGCACTCGCGAAAATCTATAAGGTCGCCCTTCCGCTGCACCCTGAGTATCGCACCATGCCGATGGTCTGGTACGTACCGCCGCTGTCGCCGATCGTGGATCTGCTCAGTGACCAGGGTCACGACGCTGAAGACAGCGGAACCCTGTTCGGCGCGATCGATGCCCTACGGATCCCGGTCGAGTACCTCGCGGAGCTGTTCACCGCCGGCGATACCGATCGCATCACCGCGGTGCTGCGCCGGCTCGCTGCCATGCGCGCGTACATGCGCGGCATCACCCTCGGCCAGGAAGCGGATGTTGACATCCCGGCCTCCGTGGGAATGACACCGGAATCGATGTACGAAATGTATCGGTTGATCGCCATCGCCAAATATGAGGAACGCTACGTCATTCCGAAGGCGCACGTGGAGCAGGCGCACGACCTGGAGGAGATGGGCTGCTCCGTCGACTTCGAGGGCGGCCCCGGCATGTACGAGGACTCGCCGTTCGGCGAGGCCAGCGGACGGCCGACACCGGTCGCCGTGGAGAATTTCTATGCTCTGAAGGATCGGCAAACTTCCGACACGGCCAGCAGCGCTGTGACCCTGCGCAACCGGGTGAACCTGCTCAACTGGGACGGCAATGGGGCCCCGGCTGGCCTGTTCCCGGAAACCCGCGACGTGCCGCGGGCGGCAGCGGCCTCTCCGGCCGATCTGGGCGGCCCCAAAGCGGCCGGTGGGTCTAAAGCCGCGCCCGACGCGCCGGTCGTCACGCCATGATGCGCGATCGGGTGGCGTACCAGGCCGCTGGCTGGTGCCTGTCGTATCCCGATGCCCAGCTGGTGGAGCGGGTGCCGCTCATGCGCGCCGCGCTCGCCGAGCAGGGCCGTAAGGCGGCGAAATTCGAGGGCTTCCTCGGGTACCTGTCAAAAACCGACCTCGGCACTCTGCAGCGGCGCTACGTAGAGACCTTTGACCTCAGCAAACACCATCCGCTTTATCTGTCCTACTGGACCGACGGTGACACCCGCCGCCGCGGAGACGTGCTCGCCGCATTCAAAAAGGTGTACCGACAGACCGATTTTCTGACGAACACCCACGGCGAACTTCCCGACTTTCTGCCGCTCGTGCTCGAGTTTGCGGCGATCGCCGACCCCGTCGCGGGTCGGGAGCTGCTTCGGCAGTACCGACCGAGCCTCGAGCTGCTGAGGCTCGCCCTGATCGAACACGGGTCACCCTACGGTGAGGTCGTCGCTGGCGTCTGCGGCACTTTACCGGGCGCTTCCCCGGCCGATCGCGAAGCGGTGCAGCGCATGGCCGGCTACGGCCCGCCAACCGAAACCGTTGGCCTCGAACCATATGATCCCCGGCTATTGCCGCTCAAGGAGGCATAGCCATGGACCTGCTGCTGTGGGGCGTACTGCCGTACGTCATGGTCGCCATCCTGATCGGCGGCTCCGTCTGGCGTTACCGATACGACCAGTTCGGCTGGACGACCAGGTCGTCACAGCTGTATGAAAGTCGCTTGCTGCGGATTGGGTCGCCGATCTTTCACTTCGGCCTGCTCGCGGTGATTGCCGGGCACTTCTTCGGTCTGGTGATCCCGATGACCTGGACGCTCGCGGTGGGCATGAGCCAGGATTTCTACCATCTCAACGCCCTCCTTGTCGGCGGGGTCGCCGGGGTCGGCACGCTCGGTGGCATTTTGATCTTGATCTATCGCCGGCGCAAGACCGGCCCGGTATTTATGGCGACAACCCGCAACGACAAGGTCATGTATGTCGTACTGGCCGCCGCGATCGTACTCGGCCTCTGGACCACCTTGGCGAGCGTGTTCGAGGGCGCCCACGGACATAATTATCGGGAGACCGTTGCGCCCTGGTTCCGCTCGCTTTTCATCCTTCAGCCTGACATCGCAGCGATGGCCGCAGCCCCGTTCTCATTCCACATCCATACGCTCGTCGGCATGCTTCTGTTCACCATTTGGCCGTTCACTCGTCTGGTGCACGCCTTCACCGCGCCACTGCACTACCTGTTTCGGCCGTATATCGTCTACCGCACCCGCGACCAGGTACCCGGCGCGATCAGACCAATCCGACGCGGCTGGGCAGCGATTGGAACCGAAGACCGAGCACGCGACAAAAAATAGCCATGCCTGAAAGTGTGCGGCAGCGTGCCCGGGCCAGCAAGGGGTTCAATCTTGTTCTCGCGACGTTGTCGTCCGTGGTGTGTTTCTGGGCCTGGACGAGTGTGGCCCCCCTCGGGGTGCGCTACAGCGTCGATTTGAATTTGACGTCGACGCAGGCATCCGTTTTAGTGGCCATGCCCGTCTTTGTCGGCTCGATCGGCCGTATTCCGGTGGGTGTGCTCACGGATCGCTTCGGTGGGCCGATCATGTTCACCACGGTGCTCCTGGCCACTGTCCCCGCACTTCTGCTCGTTGCGCTGGCCGGAACCCTGGGGGTCTACTGGGCTCTCGTCCTGTGCGCGCTCCTGTTGGGCGTCGCCGGAACGGTCTTCGCCGTCGGGATACCGTTCGTGAGCAACTGGTATGAATTGTCTCGACGCGGCTTCGCAACGGGAATCTTCGGTGCGGGAATGGGCGGGACAGCACTGTCCGCATTCTTCACACCCAGGTTCGTGGACTGGTTCGGCTACATTGCCACGCACCTGATCCTGGCCTGCCTGCTCGTCGCGACCGCGGTCCTCGTGCGAACCTGCATGGGGAATGCTCCGAGTTGGGTATCGAATTCCCAGCCGTTCGTTCCCAAGCTCTTGGACGCCGCAAAACTCGGTGTGACCTGGCAGATGTGCTTTCTCTACGGTGTGGTGTTCGGCGGGTTCGTAGCCTTCTCGACCTACCTGCCGACCTACCTGCGCGATATTTACGATTTCGACCTGACCGCGGCGGGAACCCGCACGGCCGGATTCGCCGTCGCCGCGGTTCTGCTGCGCCCGGTCGGCGGAATCCTCGCCGACCACATCGGTCCCAAGCCGGTTGTCATCGTGGCGCTGGCCGCGGTCGCTGTTCTAGCCTGGGTGGTGAATCTGCGCCCCGACGGCGAGATACCGGCCGGGCTGACCTTCGTGGCGATGGCTTCGGCCCTGGGGCTGGGCGCTGGGGGAGTCTTCGCCTGGCTGGGGCGAAACTCGCCACCCGCCAAGGTCGGGTTGGTCAGCGGCATCGTCAGCGCGGCTGGCGGTCTCGGCGGGTACTTCCCCCCGCTTGTCATGGGGGCCACCTACAATGCCGCCGATAATGGTTATGCCATCGGTCTGCTCCTGCTGGCGGGAACGGCCGCGGTGGCCCTGATCTTCACCATCGTCGCCGTGCACGAACACCCCAACCAAACGGTGACAAATGAGGCCAACTGATAGCGACGCTGCCGTTTTGGGCGCCGCTAAGCGGTTTACTCAGGGATGATCTTCTCGGCGCGGTAGCGGTCGAACAAAGCTGTGAAAGAGTCGATCGTGCGGTGGTGCGGGGTGAAGCCGGCGAGGCGGCTCTTGGTGATGTCGGTGAAGACCTCGATATTCCGGCCGAGGTCGGCGTCGGTGTGCCACCACGATGCGATGCGCCCTAAGTCGGATTCGACGAGGTTGTACGCGGCAGCGAGTTCGGCCCAGACCGGCTCCATTCCAGCCATCTGCACCTCGAGCGGTCGTGGCTCGTCCACGAAACCAACCGGTTCGACGCCGAAGTATGCGGCGATCTTCGGCCACATCGCTCGCCAGCGGAAGACGTCGCCGTTGACGACGTTGAATGCTTCGTTGGCCCCGGCAGCCGTTGTCGCTGCCCACACCATCTGCTCGGCAAGGATCGTCGCGTCGGTCATGTCGGTGACGCCGTTCCACTGGGTCGCGCTGCCGGGGAACACAAAGGGAATGCCAAGATGCCTGCACAAGGCAGCCTGTGCGGCAAGGGTGAGTCCCATGTTCATGAGGTTGCCGACCGCGTGGCCGATCACGGTGTGCGAACGGTGCACCGACCAGGTGAATCCTTGGCGAGCGGATGCCGCGAACAGTTCGTCTTCCTGTGCGTAGTAGAAGTTCGCCACGTCGAGTCGCAGTTCGTCTTCGCTAAAGGGCGTGTCGGGCATGGTGCCCTGCCCGTAGGCCTCGAACGGGCCGAGGTAGTGCTTGAGGCCGGTGACCAGGGCGACGTGGCGCACTGGTGCGTGGGCGAGTGCAGCGAGGAGATCACGCACCATGCCGCCGTTCACCTCGATGTTGAGTTCCTCGCTGTTCTGACGGGACCAGGCGGTGAAGAAGACCCGTTCGGGCATCTCGCTGGCCAACACTTTGTTGAGGTCGGCGGCGGAGCGAAGGTCCGCCTGAATCCAGCGCACCCCGGGTAAGGCTGGGCCGCTGCGGCGGGCGAGGGCGAGAACTTGCCAGCCTTCGGCAGCTAACTGGTCGACCACGGCGGATCCGGTGATTCCGGACGCTCCGACGACGAGGGCGGTACGGGGTTCAAGTGAAGGAGTCATCGCTACATGCAACCGTGTGCTCTGTGAGGTATTCCTCCTCTGGTACCTGGCGGATGATCACGAGTCGCCTTGCCAGCCGACACTCTGCACACGGTGGTCACGCGCTTATTTACCTAGACAACGTGCAGCTTCGAGGATATTGTGCCCGTGTCGACGTCTGTGTGCGCCGGCTCCCTCGGGATTGCATGACTCTCGTCGCATTGGTGCATCGCACACACAATGTCCTCGCTCAGCACCTACCCGTCACACCGTTCCCCGCGCGACCGTCGTGTTTTCTCGGACATCCACCCGGAAAGCCACATCGAGTCAAGGAGCACGTTGTGAAAAAGTTCGTATTCACCGCCGTTGCCTGCGTCACCGCCGTCTCGTCCGCGATGATCGCAGTCCCGGCATCCGCTGTGGAGATTCCCACCCTTGGTGGGCCCACAGTACTGGCGAGTGGCCTGTTCTTACCGCTTAGTCTGGGCGTTGGGGCGGGCGGAAAAGTGTATGTGTCGCAAAACGCCCTGGGGGCGCTCACCAGGATCAGTCCCGACGGCACCACCAGCGTCATTGCGCGCGCCAACCCCGGCGATGAGCTGGGGGCCGTTTCTGTGCGTAACGGCACCGTTTATTACTCGACCAACACGCAAGACCACACCGCATCGGCGCTGTACTCGCTGCCGTTGGATGGTGTGGCCGCGCCGATTGCCGATCTCTACGCCTATGAGAGCGCGGCAAACCCCGACCAGGTCAACAGCTACGGGTTCGTCGACCTGCCGCAGTCCTGTCTCGACCAGTTCGATCCTGCGGCGCCAACGGCTCCCGTCAGCTATGTCGGAATCGTAGACACCCACCCCTACGCCAGCCTTCCTTTGGAGGATGCCGTCTATGTGGCGGATGCCGGTGCGAACGCCATTCTCAAGGTCGGTTACGACGGAACGGTGAGCACGGCTGCCGTCCTGCCGGCCGGTGACCCGATCATGGTCACTCCCCAGATCGCTGCCGGAGCCGGGTTCCCCGCCTGCACGGCCGGCTTCGGCTACCGGTTCGAACCGGTACCGACCGACGTCGAACAGGGTGGTGACGGTTGGTTGTACGTGACGACCCTGCCCGGTGGCCCCGAAGACGCCAGTCTCGGAGCTCGCGGCGCGGTCTACCGGTTCAACCCGGCTGACGGTGAGGTGCAGTTTGTGCAGGGCGGGTTTGTCGGAGCGACAGGCCTGGCCGTGTCGAAGCGCACCGGACTGATCGCCGTCACTGAGCTGTTCGGCGGCCCGAACGGGACAGGTCAGGTTTCGGTGTTCCACCCGACCCTGACCGATCGAACACTGCAGATCCCGGTCACCTCGCCGTCCGCGATCGAACTCGTCGGAAACAGCGCGTACGTCACGACGAACTCCTTCGTGGCCGGCGCGACCGGAGCTCCGCAAGCGATTGGGAAGGTCGTCAAGCTCTCGGTGAGCCTCGGTGGAGACTAGATCGCAGCATCCGCTACTCCACTGCTCGGCGGGTGAATCGTTTTCCACGGGAGACGATGCACCCGTCATCTCCCTGTTGCATCGGTTTCAAACCGATACCCCATTCCGACCTTGGTCAATGGGGGCACTGAACCATTTTCGGCTGTACCTCGTGATAAGTCCAAGGCCCCTACGCCGAGCACCTCCGCAGTGCGCACCACGTCATCGCACCTCATGCAATAGCACTTCATCACGCTCCATTTCAGGAGCGTGCACCGAGAGAAGGAAGCAATCATGAACAGCAGAATCTGGCTCAAGGCCGGACCAGTCGTCGGGGCAGTAGCGCTCAGCATTCTCGCGCTGACCGGATGCTCGCAGGGAACGACGACCCCGGCGGCCGACACGTTGAGTTCATCCAGCCCGACGAGCGAGGCCACGGTCAAGCCGGCCCTTGCGACCGCGGACAGTTCACTCGGCAAGATCGTCGTCGATACCGCCGGAATGACACTGTATGTCTTCGACAAGGACGTTGCAAACTCCGGCACGAGCACCTGCGAGGGCGAGTGCCTCGTCAAGTGGCCTGCCGTCGTCGCCGAATCCGACACCCCCACGGTCGACGGCGTGACCGGCACGGTCGGTGTCATCATCCGCACGGATGGCACCAAACAAGTCACTCTCGCTGGACTTCCGCTCTACTACTGGGCGGGCGACTCTGCTGCCGGGGACACCACCGGAGAGGGTGTTGGCGGCGTCTGGTGGGTGGTCGCTCCGAACGGAGACAAAATCGCCAGCTAAAGACCGCAATCCGGCCTCTGGCAGACGCCGTACCCATCGACACCACGAAGCGGATGGGGACGGCGTCTGCCGGTAGCGGGCAGAATGGATGGGTGTATGTACTGGTGCGGCAGACAAGTGGTGGCGACGTGCTGGTCGATACGCTTGACGATGTCGGCCGTTCTATTGAGGCGGCCCGCCTCACCCTGACCGAGTTTCGGTCGTTTGTGTCGTCGCTCGAAGCCAGCACTCATGAATCGGCCACCGGTGACCGGGCCGCACCCCGCTGGGTCTGGGAGGACACCGCCCGTATCTACCCGATGCTCCTGGAGGCCGGCATCCGTGTTCAGCGCTGCCACGATCTCCGTCTGTGTCACGTGATCCTGAAAAATTCCGCGCTGACTATGACGAGCGAGCTCGCGCTGGCGGCGCCAGGGCGCTGGGACGTCGCGAGCGTTGGCACGACCGACCGAGCAGAGCCCTTGGCGACACTCTTTGAGTTCGACGCAAACGCGGATTCTGATGCCAGCGGTGAATCCGGCACGGCGGGGGAGTTTCGTCGGCAACTCGACTCGGTGTCGGCCGCTCTCGAACCGGGGCGCCTCCGGCTCTTGCTCGCCGCTGAGTCCGCTGGGGCGCTCGTGGCCGCGGAGATGCGGTACGCCGGGCTGCCCTGGCGCACCGATGTGCATGAACTCCTTCTCACCCGTGAGCTGGGGCCGCGGGTCGCGCCCGGCCTCCGTCCGGAGCGTCTGGAACTGCTGGTCCGGCGCATCCGCTCAGAACTCGGTGATGCCACCCTCAACCCGGACTCCCCCCAGGAGTTGATCAAGGCACTGCAACGGGCGGGGCTCTCCGTTTCCACGACGCGTGCGTGGGAGCTGAAGAAGCTCGAACATCCGGTCATCGAACCGCTTCTGCAGTATAAGAAACTGTCTCGGCTGCTCAGTGCCAACGGCTGGATCTGGATGGAATCCTGGGTAGTCGACGGCCGATTCCACCCGGACTACATGCCGGGGGGTGTTGTGACGGGTCGCTGGGCGACCCGTGGCGGAGGAGCCCTCCAACTCCCCAAGCATATTCGTGGTGCCGTCGTCGCCGACGACGGCTGGAAACTGGTCGTGGCCGACGCTGCCCAACTCGAACCGCGTATTCTCGCGGCGCTGGCCCAGGACATGAGTATGGCCCGGGCGGGTCGTGGCAGCGACCTGTATGCCGGCATCGTGGCCAGCGGAGTCGTCGAGACCCGCGATCACGCCAAGGTCGCTATGCTCGGAGCCATGTACGGGGCCACGACCGGAGAAAGCGGCCGGCTCATGCCCCGCCTGGCCCGCGCCTATCCACGGGCAATCGCTCTCACCGAATCAGCGGCTCGTGCCGGAGAGCGTGGCGAAGTGGTGACGACCCGACTCGGTCGGTCATCACCGATACCAGGACCCGGCTGGCGCGCGGCCCAGGTTCTGGCTTACGACGCGGCTGCAACGGCGACCGATGAGCGACGCGCTCGCAGCCAGGCGCGCGACTGGGGACGCTTCACCCGTAACTTCATCGTGCAGGGCAGCGCCGCCGAGTGGGCGCTGTGCTGGATGGCTGAGATTCGCCGGGAGCTTACGGCTTTGCCGAGCCCGGATCCTTGCAATGAGCATTCGAGCGAAGCGCGCCCGGCAACGGAGGCCGGCCTCAATCCTGTGGTTCCGCGCGGCACCATGGCCGCGCAATCTTCGAGGCCGGCTCCGAGTGCCCGCGCGCCCTTCGACATCTCGCCACATCTGGTGTTTTTTCTGCACGACGAGGTGATCGTGCACACCCCAGCCGCGCAGGCGGAGGCCGTTGCCAACATCATCGTGAATGCGGCCGAGGCTGCTGGCCGGTTGATGTTCGGCGATTTTCCGGTTGATTTCATGCTCACCGTAGCCACCGTCGATAATTACGCCCAGGCTAAGTAGCCCAACTGCGGCACGGTATCACTGAGACGGGGTTGAAACGTCGTGACCGTCCCATCGGTCGAGCGTGTCGAGCCCCACCGACGGTCACAGCCAGCCTGAGCGCCGCCTCTATCCTCACGGCGCGGATATGGATGGGCATCCTTTGACCCATGGCGGGAACAGCGGTTTTTTTTGCTGGGGTGCGCGAAGAGGCGGGCCTCGCGTGCTGTGTGCACGTGGGGCCCGCCTGGTTCCTGCGAGGGAGTTCTGGGGTG
>NZ_PJJW01000021.1:0-17670 GCF_002929675.1 Cryobacterium sp. M15 | reverse complement strand
TGCGGAGACGGTGGGATTTGAACCCACGGTACCCCGTAAAGGGTACTCCACCTTAGCAGGGTGGTGCACTAAGCCGAACTATGCGACGTCTCCTTGGCATCTGCTTGCGCAAACACACTCCCTCATCTTAGCCGTACCACGGGTATCCACTCTCACCATGACCACCGGGTCAGAAAAACGGATGCCGCGCCCGGCTACTGGTTCTCGAGCGTACGTCCCCTGGTGCAGGTATAGTCGCCGGCGGTCTGGCCGGTCACCGACTCCGATAGGACGACTCCGGGGGCTTCCGTGGCCACCGGCGCATCGGTCGCGGCTGGAACATCGGTCGCGATGGGGTCTGTGGTCGCAGCCGGGGCGGGAGCGGCTTCGACGGGAGCGTTGGGGTCGGCGACGGTGCCGCGGCCGGTGGTTCCGCTCAGCGCGAGGGGTTGATCGGCAGCAACCGCCTCGAATAGGTTGTCGAAAGATGGCTGGACGGCCTTGACCCCTCCGGTCGTGCTGCCGGTCGGCACCTGCGCGAAGACGACCTGGTCGAGGTCGATGTCTTTCACTGCCACGGCGATCGACGCGAGGGTTGTCACGCTGTTGAGACTGTCGGAAAGCCGCATATTGCCCGTCACCGCCTTGGCCAAGGCATACACCTTGGCTGGGTCCGAGAGGGTGTCAGCGCTCTTGATCGTGCGCACCAGCGAGGACATGAACAACTGCTGGTTGTTGATGCGGGTCAAGTCACCGCCGTCGCCGACGCCGTGGCGGGTGCGCAGAAACTGGAGTGCGTCGTAGCCGGCGAGCATGTGCTCGCCCGGGTCGAGGAACGTTCCCGTATATTCGTCTTCGATGCGGCTGGCCACGCAGACCGGCACGCCACCGACGGCGGAGGACATGGCCATGACTCCGCTGAACTGCACCTCTGCGGCGAACGGGATGGAGAGGCCGGTGAGCTTTTCAACGGTCAGCACCGTGCAGGCGAGCCCGCCATAGGTGAGCGTGGTGTTGATCTTCTGGCTGCTCATGGCGCTGAAGGAGCCGCCCTCGGGGTCGGGGCAGGAGGGGATGGAGACGAACATGTCACGGGGAAAGCTGATGACCGACGCGTTGCTGTGATCTTCGGAGATGTGCAGCAGCATCGTCACGTCGTTGAGATCGCCGGTGGAGTCTTCCGGACCGAAGGCTGCATCCTGCCCGACACGGCTGTCACTGCCGACGATGAGCATGTTCACGCCACCGTCGATGGCGCCGATCGATGGGACCGGACCGTTGGTCTCATTGGCAAGGTGCACGCTCGGCTGCACGCTCGCTGCAACGTCATAAGCTGCGATCGCGCCGACCGAAAAGCCGCTGACCAGGACGACGGCCAGGCTGCCGGCAAGAAACTTCGCGACCGTGACGGCAGCATTCGACTTCTTCAGGCGGCCGTGACGCGCAACGGTTTTGAGGTTCTGCGAACCGTTCGAGCGGGGGCGAAGTTGGTCGCTCACTCATGTCCTCTCATCGGGTTGCTGGCCGGACCGAACTGAAGCGACAGTCGCTGTACGCCGGTGGTTGTGCATTTCACAGGTGCTGCGGAGGGCGTGGGATTCGAACCCACGAGACATTTCTGCCCACCAGTTTTCAAGACTGGCTCCATCGGCCGCTCGGACAGCCCTCCCGGTTGCCCGTGCCCCCACGCAAAATGCAACGTAGAAACAATTGGGCGAACTGGCCCGATTCTAGCCGATGGCAGACTGCTCAGGCTGACAGAGCCGGCTGAAAAACGGCTGGATGCCCGTCAGAGCGTGCGCAACACCGTAGCGAGGCCATCGATGGCCACGTTGCCGGTGACCTCCGATCCGGCGGCAAGAACGTCATCGGGTGACTCCCCCATGGCCACACCGCGACCGAATTCGCCGGCCCATTGCAGCATGTCGATGTCGTTGCGACCATCCCCGACGGCCATTACCCGGTCGCGGGGGACACCAACAGACACCCGCACCCGCTCCATCGCCGTGGACTTATTGACACCGTCGGGAGCGATGTCGAGCCAGGCAGTCCACCCGATGGCGTAGCTGACCCGGTTCAGCCCCATGCGCTCGACCACCTGGAGAAAATCCTCCATGTCGTGGTCGGGGGAGATGACGACCACGCGGGTTGCCTGGTGCTTCAGAAGCTCATCGAAATCGACCCGTTCGCTGTCCATGCCGATCGTGGCATCGGGAATCGGCTCGGTATAGCGGTAGAAGCCGTGCTCGTCTTCGACGGCGAACCGCGCCGACCCGAGGTGCGCCCGAATCGATATGAGCACGTCGCTGGGGTCGAAGGTTTCGACCCATTCACGGCGGTAGCCCATGGGCGCTGAGGCGTCGCGGTGCATGGTGATGGCGCCGTTGGAGCAGACGACGTAGCGCGGTGAGATGCCGAGTCGGTCGAGCACCGGCAGGGCTGCGGCGGCGGAACGCCCGGTGGCCAGCATGACCTCGTGTCCAGCGGCGGTGAGCCGGGCGACCTCGTCGATCACGGCCTGGCTGATCGAGCCGTCTTCGTGCATCGTGGTGCCGTCGATGTCGAGGGCGACGAGCCATCGCTCGGTCATGGACACCGCGGTCACTTCGTTCCTTTCACGGGGAGCGGCGTGAGTACCTCGAGGCCACCGAGGTAGGGCTGCAGCGCGCTCGGAACGAGCACCGAACCATCCGCTTGCTGGTGCGTTTCGAGCATGGCCACGAGCCAGCGAGTGGTCGCCAGCGTACCGTTCAGGGTGGCGACCGGCGTGGTCTTGCCCGATGCGGTTCGATAGCGGATGTCCAACCGGCGCGCCTGGTAGGTGGTGCAGTTGCTCGTGCTGGTGAGCTCGCGGTATGCATTCTGGGTGGGCACCCATGCCTCGATGTCGAACTTGCGGGCCGCGCTCGAGCCGAGGTCACCGGCAGCGACGTCGATAACCCGGTAGCTGAGGCCGAGCGACTGCAGCATGCCCTCCTGCAGGGCGACGAGGCGATCGTGCTCGGCCTCGGCGTTCTCGGGCAGCACGTAGGTGAACATTTCGAGTTTGTTGAACTGGTGCACGCGAATGATGCCACGGGTGTCTTTTCCGCCCGAGCCGGCCTCACGGCGGTAGCAGGTGGACCAGCCGGCATACCGTAGCGGCTCTTCGGAGAGGTCGAGGATCTCGTCTTTGTGGTACCCGGCGAGCGCGACCTCGCTCGTGCCGGTGAGGTAGAGGTCGTCGGCGGGCAGGTAGTAGACCTCATCATTGTGTTCGCCGAGAAAGCCGGTGCCGTCCATGATCTCGGGTCGCACCAGGGTGGGGGTGATGAGCGGCACGAAGCCGGCTTCGAGCGCCCGGTCGAGCGCCATGTTCATGAGGGCGATCTCGAGCCGGGCGCCGATGCCCTTCAAGAAATAGAAGCGGGTTCCGGAGACCTTGGCGCCGCGGGCCATGTCGATGGCCCCGAGCAGTTCGCCGAGCTCAAGGTGGTCGCGCGGCTCAAAGTCGAAAATCGGGGCTTCACCGTGGGTGCGCAGGGTCGCGAAGTTTTCTTCGGCGCCGACCGGTACGCCGTCGATGATCGGGTTCGCGATGGTCTTGACGACCGCGGTGAAGCGGGCGTCGGCCTCGCCGGCGATGACTCCAGCAGCCTTCACCTCGGCGGCGAGGCTTTGCGCTTCTGCAACGAGGGCTTTTTTCTCAGCGCCAGGCGCCGCAGCTACCCGCTTGCCGAACAGGTTTTGCGCGGCGCGCAGGTCTTCGAACGCCGTGATCGTTGACCGCCGTTCCGCGTCGGCAGCAAGCGCGGCATCGACCGCCTCAACGGAGTCGCCACGGGCCTCCTGCGAACGCTTGAAGAGGTCAGGGTTTTCGCGTAACAGCACCGGATCAATCACCCGGCCAGTCTACAAGCGACTCCCGTCGGGCAATCGCGAGGCCAACCCAGTAGCCTAGGCCTCGTGAGCGCCTCCGAAAACCTCGCCCAGCATGCTGCCGTCGTCTACAACCCCGTCAAGGTCGACCTCGCTAAGTTGCGGGCGAGCGTGGCTGAAGCGGAGCAGTCCGCCGGATGGGGTACGACGCAATGGTTTGAAACAACTGTCGACGATGTCGGCCAGGCCGCTACCAAACGGGCCCTCGATACCGGCGCCGCTATGGTGGTCTCGGCCGGCGGTGACGGCACGGTGCGGGCCGTCGCCGAGGCGCTGCGGGAGTCCGGCGTGCGCATGGCCATCGTGCCATCGGGTACCGGCAATCTGCTCGCCCGCAACCTGCTGCTCCCGCTCGGCAGCATCGACGCCGCGACATCGATCGCGTTCAGCGGTGTCGACAAGCCCATCGACCTCGGCGTCGCTATCGTGACCACCGATGCCGGCGCCGTGGAAGAGCACGTTTTTCTGGTCATGGCCGGGCTCGGGATCGACGCGCAGATGATCGCCCACACACGCGACGACCTCAAGAAGCAGATGGGCTGGCTCGCCTACGTCGACGGGGTGGCGCGGGCGCTGCCGAAAGCGCAGCCCTTTCGCATCCGCTACAGCGTTGCTGGACGCACGGACCGGCCGGCGCAGGTGAGCGCCATTCTCGTCGCCAACTGCGGGCTGCTGCCGGGCAACCTGCAGTTTTTACCGGACGCGCGCCTCGACGACGGCATTTTGGACATTGCCGTGCTGCAGCCCAAGGGCATGCTCGGCTGGCTCACCATCTGGCGGCGGGTGACCTGGGAGAACGGGGTATTGCGCCGCTCCGCGGTAGGGCGACGCATGATTGCGGCGACGGAGTCGTCAAATGAACGGGTGATGACGACCCTGCGCGGGCCCGACATTCGTATCGCGCTCGAGCACGCGCAGGATTTCGAACTCGACGGCGATGAGTTCGGTCTGGTGCAGAAGGTGCGCCTGCACGCCGATGCGGGCGCGCTCATCGTGCGCGTGCCGGCCTGAGCCAGATAGCGGAACTGACTATGGGCGCGACGATCGAAAACGCCACCGCAGGGCGTGGAAGAACAGCAGGCCCACAACGGTGAGTAGACCGGTGGAGATCATCGGGGGTATGAGAGCGTAGATCAACTGTTGCATCACCATCTCGATCGGCACCTCCGCGTTCGAGGATCCCGAGAAGCCGGAGCTGAAATAGGTGGAAGTGATCGTGCGCACCTGCAGGATCAGCCCGCCGATGAGGAGGGCTGGCCCGATAATCCACAGGGCAATGATGAACGGATTACGCGGCTCGAATTGGTCGAGGGGCTCGTCATCGTCAGCTGCACCGTCTGCAGGCACAGGGATCGCGCCCGAGTTGCGCGCGTCTGTTTCGACGGATGCTTCTGGCTGCTTGGAAAAGGTGGGTGAGAACAGCTCGGTCATCGCCGCGCTCGTGGAATCCGCCGAGTCACCGGGCTCATAGCCGCGCTGATAGCGGGCATCGTGCTCCGGGTCAAAGCGCGGCTCGGTCATTGGGCGGGCTCCCCCGCGATCAGCCCGCGCAACCAGTCGCGGGCCTCGATGAAGATGCCGTCGTCGTAGCGGGAGGTGAACTCGATCTTGCGCTGGTCTGCCCGCGGATAGGACCCGAGAAAGATCACCTTGGGGCTGAAGCGGCGAAGTCCGAGCAGTGCGTCAGCGACGCGCTCATCCAGAATATGGCCGTCGGCGTCGACCACGAAGCGGTACCGGCCGAGGGAATCCCCGATCGGCCGGGACTGGATGAGGCTGAGGTTCACGCCGCGGGTGGCGAACTGCTCGAGCATGTCGAGCAACGCGCCGGAGCGGTCGCTCGGCAGCTCGATGATGAGGCTGGTCTTGTCGGCTCCGGTCGGCGCGGTGAGCTCGTTGCCGCGGGCGACAAGCACGAACCGGGTCACCGCGTTCGGGTTGTCACCGATTTCTGACGCCAGGACAACGACGTCGTGGTGCTTGTCGATGCCGGGCGGGGCGATCGCGGCATCCGCTTGCGTGTTGTCCAGGAGGGACGACGCGGCGGCGACGTTGCTCGACGCAGGGATGTGGCCGTGGCTCGGCAGGGTGCGTTCGAGCCAATTGCGGCACTGCCCGTAGGCGACCGGATGCGCGTTGATGACGCGCACGTCATCCAACGTTGTGCCGGGGCGGGCGACCAGTACGAAGTTCACGGGCACCAGGTACTCGCCGATGATGCGCAGGTTAGGCACGCTCGCGAGGGCATCCTGCGTGGCCGTGACTCCGCCGTCGACGGAGTTCTCGATGGCGATCATTGCCGCCAGGCTGCGGCCACTCACGACATCGGCGAAGGCCTCACCGACGTTGTTGACCGGACGCCAGATCTGGCCGCGGGCGCCCGGCACTTGGGCGAGCGCCGCTTCGGTAAAGGTGCCGGCCGGGCCGAGATAGCTGTAAGTCTGGGCTTGGAGCGGATTCGGCGAGTCGGGCATGGCTGACAGCCTACCGGGGGTGCCAGACTGTGCTCATGAGCCAACGAGCAGGAACCCGCGCCCTGGAATCTGATTTGATCGACGTTGATGGGCTGGTCAAGGCCTATTACGACCTGAAACCGGATGTCACGGTGCCGACCCAACGGGTCGTCTTCGGCACTTCCGGGCACCGTGGC
Source organism: Cryobacterium sp. M15 (assembly GCF_002929675.1). Lineage (NCBI taxonomy): Bacteria > Bacillati > Actinomycetota > Actinomycetes > Micrococcales > Microbacteriaceae > Cryobacterium > Cryobacterium sp. M15. The sequence goes on along the minus strand of NZ_PJJW01000021.1, from coordinate 11,123 downwards.
AGTTCGCTGAACACCGCGTTCAACGAGGATCACATCAGTGCCACGACGCAGGCGATCGTGGAATATCGCGCCGGTCAGGGCATCACCGGCCCGCTCTTCATCGGCACCGACCCGCACGCCTTGAGCGGCCCGGCCTACACGACCGCCCTCGAAGTGCTCGTCGCCAACGGCGTGCGCGTGCTCGTGGACGAGTTCGACGACTACGTGCCGACCCCGTCCCTGTCGCACGCGATTTTGGCCTACAACCGCGCCGAGCACGGCGACCTGGCCGACGGCATCGTCGTCACCCCGAGCCACAACCCACCGATGGACGGCGGCTTCAAGTACAACCCGCCACACGGCGGTCCGGCCGACAGCGATGCCACCTCGTGGATCGCTAACCGGGCCAACGAACTCATCGCTCATGGTCTCGATGGCGTACTGATGAGCGAACCCAGCGCCCTGGAAACCTACGACTTTCGCGGCAACTACGTGAACGACCTCGAGAACATCATCGACATGCAGGCCATCCGCACCAGCGGAATCCGCATCGGGGCCGACCCCCTCGGCGGCGCAAGCGTGGGCTACTGGGGCGCCATCCGTGACCGTTATGAGATCGACTTGGTCGTGGTCAACCCGAAAGTCGACCCGACCTGGCGCTTCATGACCCTGGATTGGGACGAGAAGATCCGGATGGATCCCTCGAGTGCGTCGGTGATGGCATCCGTTGTGGCCCACAAAGATGAGTACGACATTCTCACCGGCAACGACGCTGACGCCGACCGGCACGGCATCGTGACGCCCGACGGTGGCCTGATGAACCCGAACCACTTTCTGGCCGTCGCCATCGACTACCTGTACAGCCACCGTGAAGGCTGGAAGCCCGACGCTGCGGTGGGTAAGACCCTCGTCTCGTCGACGATGATCGACCGGGTGACCGGCTTTCTCGGCCGCGACCTGTGGGAGGTGCCCGTTGGTTTCAAATGGTTCGTCCCCGGCCTCATCGACGGGTCTGTCGCTTTCGGCGGTGAAGAGAGCGCCGGAGCGAGTTTCGTGCGTTTCGACGGCAGCGTCTGGACCACCGACAAGGACGGTATTCTGCTCGCCCTACTCGCCTCCGAGATTCTCGCGGTGACCGGCAAGACCCCGAGCCAGCGCTACGCGGAACTGACCGAGCACTTTGGTGCTCCGTCGTATGCCCGAGTGGATGCCGCCGCCACGCCCGCGCAGAAGGCCGCCCTGGCCAAACTCGACGGCTCGATGATCACGTCCACCGAGCTTGCTGGCGAGAAGATCACCGGAGCGTTCAGTGTCGCCCCCGGCAACGGCGCTGCCATCGGCGGCGTCAAGGTGACGACCGAGAATGCCTGGTTCGCGGCCCGGCCGAGCGGCACCGAAGACGTCTACAAAATCTACGCCGAGTCTTTCCTCGGCCCGGAGCACCTCGCCCTGGTGCAGGCCGAGGCCAAAGCCATAGTCGACGCCGCGATCGCCTAGGGAACACTCCAGTAGTACGCAGTGCCGCCCGGGTGTTCCACCGTGATTGCTGTGTCGACCGAACGATAGTCGGAATCCAAGGTGTGCCCGGCAAAGAAGATCGAGACGGTGTCGCCTGCTTTTTCGACCTTGGTGACGATCCCGGTGTGGTCGCGGTCGCCGGTGTTGTCCCAGTCGAATTGCGCGATGTCGCCGACCTTGACCTGGTCGCGCTGCTGATCGGTCAGGGCTACGGCCTTGCCGGTCGCCGCGATGTACTTCATGAAGGCGGTCGAGCTGCGCCAGGCCGCTGTGGAGTCGTACGCGTTGCCGTTCTTCGGACTCGACCAGACAGCGTCCATGGTCCAGCCGCGGGCGATCATGGCCTGGCTGGCGAAGTTGACGCAGTCATTCTCGCCGAGCACTCCCCACTCTGCGGAGTTGTAGTTTTCGAGCTTCCAGTGCGTGAGAAGGTAGTCCAGCTGGGCCGTTACGGCGGCGCCCACAGCCGGTGTCGCCGCGACCGCCGCCGCGAGAGCAGACTCGGTGGGGGTGGGGCGAGCCGGTTGCTTTGTTCCGGCGGGAGTGGCGGCATCCGTGGCCTCGGCGGTCTTCGCAGAGTCGGCGGAACCCTCGAGGGCCTGCACGACGAGCGCGGTCGCGCCGACGGCGAGTACGGCTCCGACGGCCGCAGTGAGGCCGAGTAGCTGCCATCGGGTCAGCTGCACTGTGTACTCACTTCGATTTTTCTGGGAATGGTGGACTGCCTAGGCATTGAAAGCGGCACTCAGATAGAGCCCGATCGCCGCGAGGGCGACGAGCACTCCGACGATGATGACGCCGATCAAAAACCGGCGGCGGAGACGCCGCTGGTCGGCTTCCGTGGGTTCGTTGTTCTGCAGCATGATTCGAGCTTAGCTGCGACGTTTATCAGAGTTCTGGATGCGGCGTGCACAACTGCGAAGATATGTGGCAAGAATTCCCGTTCCACCCGAGTGCAGGCCTGTTTCGACCGGATGTCCGCGCTGAGGCACGCGGGCTTCGCAGTGAAGGTACAAAACGTTGGTTGGAGGCCGCGCGGCAGGATAGCGTGACGTCATGTCGCAGACCGCACCCACACCGTTCCCCTGGCCGCACGGATTTCTCTGGGGGTCGGCGACGGCCGCCGCGCAGATCGAGGGCGCCGGCCATGCCGGCGGCAAGGAAGACTCAATCTGGGACGCGTTCGCGCAGGTTCCGGGCGCCATCGCGGGCGGCGACGATTTGGAGACCGCCGTGGATCATTACCACCGGATGCCCGCCGACGTGGCGCTCATGGCCTCACTCGGCCTCGACTCCTACCGTTTTTCCACCAGCTGGGCGCGGGTACGTCCGGGCGACCGCGCCGTGAACCCGGAAGGGCTCGACTTCTATTCCCGGCTCGTCGACGAACTGCTCGGCGCGGGTATTCTGCCCTGGCTCACCCTGTATCACTGGGACCTGCCGCAGGCACTGGAGGAGAAGGGTGGCTGGGCCAACCGTGACACCGCCTACCGTTTCGTCGACTACGCCACGGATGTCTACTCCGCGCTCGGCGATCGAGTCACCCACTGGACCACCTTCAACGAACCGTTCTGCTCCTCGCTGCTCGGCTACGGATCGGGCGTGCACGCGCCGGGCCGCCAAGACGGCCGGGCGGCGATCGCCGCCGTGCACCACCAGCACCTCGCGCACGGGCTCGCGGTCAACGCGCTGCGCTCAGCGGGAGCCCAGAACCTCGGGATCACGCTCAACCTCACCAACGCCGTGCCGCGCGATGCCACCGACCCGGTCGACATCGAAGCGGCCCGGCGGCTCGACTCGCTGGCCAACCGCATCTTTCTCGACCCGCTGCTGCATGGTGCCTACCCTGAGGCCACCCTGCGCGACCTCGAGCCGTTCGGCCTGGCCGAGATCATCCACTCGGACGACCTCGAGATCATCGCCGCCCCGCTCGATTTTCTCGGCGTCAACCACTATCACGACGACCTCGTGAGCGGGCACGCGGATGCCTCGGCGAGCGACTCGCACGCCGGCGGCGCTACGCGTTCGGTCGGGTCGCCGTGGATCGGGTCGGAGTACATCAGCTTTCCCAGCCGCGGACTGCCGCGCACCGCGATGGACTGGGAGGTCAACCCCGACGGACTGCGCCTGCTGCTCGTGCGGCTCGGCAAAGAATATGACCGGCTCCCGCCGCTCTATGTCACCGAGAACGGCGCCGCCTACGACGACGTGGTGAGCGCCGATGGCGCCGTGCACGACGCCGAGCGCACGGAGTACATCGTGGCGCACATCAACAAGGTGGGCGAGGCCATCGCGGCCGGCGCCGATGTGCGCGGATACTTCGTCTGGTCGCTGCTCGACAACTTCGAGTGGTCCTATGGCTACGAGAAGCGCTTCGGCATCGTGCGGGTCGACTACGACACCCTCGAGCGCACGGTGAAAGACAGCGGAAGCATGTTCGCGGCGCACATACGAGCGGCGCACGCGGGCTGAGCGGCCGCAGGCGAGCGGATGCCGCCCGTTGGCGGCATCCGCTTCTGGCGGCACTCCTCAGCGATGGCAGCACTCGTCAGCCATGGCGGCACTCGTCAGCGATGGCAGCACTCGTCAGCCATGGCGGCACTCGTCAGCGATGGCGGCACGCTGAGGTAGGGGTGCCAGCATCTCTAACGAGTGCCGCGAGCGTTGCTGTCGTGCGTCGCCCCCTGCCGGGGCTCGGTGAGACTACAAAATCTCAGTGGTTCTCCGCGGTTGTTTCAAGAAACTGAACGTCGGAAACCGGCGCGAACCGGGCGCGCATCACGCTGAACGCCTCCGGGTTCTGGTCGATGAGCACGAAGCGTCGGTCGAGCGCGGCAGCGACCGCTCCGGTGGTGCCGCTTCCGGCGAAGAAGTCGAGCACCCAATCCCCTTCGCGGCTGGACGCCTGGATGATGCGACGCAGAATTCCGATCGGTTTCTGCGTGGGGTAGCCGGTTTTCTCCTTGCCGGTGGGAGAGACGATCGTATGCCACCAGACATCCGTCGGCAGTTTTCCCTTGGCCACTTTTTCGGGCGTGACCAGGCCGGGCGCCATGTACGGCTCCCGGTCGACGGTCGTGGAGTCGAAGTAATACCGGGCCGGATTCTTCACGTAGACCAAAATCGTGTCGTGCTTGGTGGGCCACTTGTTCTTGGATTTCGCACCGTAGTCGTAAGCCCAGATGAGTTCGTTGAGAAAGCATTCCCGGCCGAACAGGGCGTCGAGCAGCACCTTGGCATAGTGCGCTTCGCGGTAGTCGAGGTGCAGATAGAGCGTGCCGTCGTCGGCGAGCAGGCGCCAGGCCTCGATCAGGCGCGGTTCCAGAAAGGCCCAATAATCTTCGAACTGATCGTCGTAGCCCAGCAGGTCACCCTTGATGCGCTCGTAACGCTGGCCCTTGAACCCCGTGATCGTACCGACCGCGTGCGAGCCGTCGGCGGAGACCGACCGTACGGAGGTGGTGCTCTGCCGTTTCTGCGAGCGGCCGGTGTTGAACGGCGGGTCGAGGTAGATCAGGGTGAAGGCGCCATCGGGCAGGCCCGGCAGCACGTCGAGGTTGTTGGCGTGGATGACACGGCTCGGGCTGGTCGGTGTCCACGCGTTTGGCATGTACCCATTCTTTCAGCCTGCGCGCCGCTCATCGGTTTAGTCTGTCGGGATGACTGCTGAATCGACGACCATCCACTCGCAGAACCTGGCCGATGCCGGGACTGTGGAAGTACGCCACGACCCGGGGCAGAGCCGCTACACGGTGTGGCTCGACGACGAGGCCGTGGGACGGGCCGACTACACCACGACGTCAACGGCCGTGCACTTCACCCACACCGAGGTCGATCCGGCACAACGCACGCACGGGCTCGCCAGCATTCTGGTCGAGCAGGCGCTGGGCGACGTGCGCGTTCGCACCACGCGAGCCGTCGTGCCGGACTGCTCGTACGTGGCGCACTGGATAGACACTCACGTTGACTACCAAGACCTGCTGACGCGCGGGCGTTAGTGGCGGGTGGATGCTGGCGGGCGCACCGCGAGCATCCGTTCGTCGCGGTTCACGGAACCCGGGCCAACCAGGCCTCTGTGCTGAATTTGTTCGCGACGAGCTCGGTGGCCTTGGCGTATTCCTCGGCGGTGACGTCACCCTCGCTGGCGCCGTACAGGCCGGTGAAGGTTTCTTTCATACGGTCGATGATCGCAGCGCGGGTGAGACCGGTCTGGCTGCGTAGCGGGTCGACGCGTTTGGCGGCGCTCGTGATGCCCTTATCGCTGAGCTTTTCGCGGCCGATGCGCAGCACCTGCACCATTTTTTCGCCGTCCATGTCATAACTCATGGTGACGTGATGGAGCACGGCTCCGCTTCCCAGACGCTTCTGGGCAGCTCCGCCGATCTTGCCCCCGGGACTCGTGATGTCGTTGAGCGGCTCGTAGTGCGCGTCGATGCCGAGGGTTTTGAGAGCGGTGATGACCCACTCGTCGAGAAAAGCGTAGGAGTCGGCGAAGCTCATGCCCTGCACGAGGTCGGTCGGCGCGTAGATGGAATACGTGATGACCGAGCCGGCTTCCATGAACATGGCGCCGCCGCCGCTGATGCGCCGCACCACGGTGAAGCCATACTTGGCGGCATTCTCGGGGTCGACCTCGTTCTTGAGCGACTGAAAACTGCCAATCACGACGGCCGGTTCGTTCCACTCCCAGATACGGAGTGTGGGCTGTCGGCGTCCCTCCGCAACCTCGGTCGCGAGCACCTCGTCGAGGGCCATCTGCAGCACGGGCGCGACGGGCTGCTGCGAGTGGATGATCTGCCAGTCGTAGTCCCGCCAGGTGCTCGCCTGCGCAAGCGAACGGCGAATCGCCACGGCCACGGCCTCCGGGGAGAATCCGAGCAGAATGGCACCGCTGGGGAGCGCACCACGCACCGTAGCGGCGATCGTGGCCGTCGCACTGCCGACGGGGAGGCCGCTCACCGCGGAGTTGATGTCTTCGAGGGCATCGTCGGGCTCAAGAAAGAAGTCTCCGGCCAGACGAAAGTTGGTTATGACGTCATCGACGACATCGAGATCAACGACGACCAGTTTGCCGCCCGGAACCTTATATTCACCATGCATACAATCAGCCTACGGCGGTCAAGCGCTCGTCGAGCCAGTCCACGAGGTCGCCGATGACTTCGTCGCGGTTAATCTCGTTGAAAACTTCGTGCCGAGCGCCCGGGTACACGATCAGGCGCACGTCCCAAAGCCCAGAACGCTGAACGTAGGAGTTCACCAGCTTGAGCGCACTGCGTTCCCCGCCGACGGTATCGTCACCGCCGACGAGCACGAGCAGCGGCAGGTGACCGGGAAGGTCGCGGGCTGGGCGACCGAACAGGCGCGCGGCCTCGCGAATGCCGAACAACTTGGCGAGCGGCGTCGCCGTGGTGAGCGGGTCGGCCACGAAGGTCGCGGCGACGGCCGGGTCCCGGCTGAGCCACTCGACCCCGGTCGTACCCAGTGCCTTGTGCCTGCGGTTCAGATCGCCGCCATCGAGGTAACCGGGCCAGCGGTAGGCGGTTCCGGAGAGCACGATGGCGTCGTACTCGGCCGCGTGCTCGTTGACGATCATCTGCACCATGAACGATCCCCAGCTGTGCCCGAGCAACACGAGGGGCAGGGCCGGCTGCTCTGAGCGGATGATTCCACTCAGCTGGTAGACGCCGGCTACTGCCGAGCGCAGCCCGCCGGCGCCGAGCCGACCAAGCTTGGTGTGATCGCCGCCGTGCTGAGCGAGTCCGGTCTGGCCGTGACCGAGGTGGTCGTCGGCGTAGACCGTGTAACCGGCCCGATTGAGGTCGGCGGCGAGCGCCGCGTAGCGCTGGGCGTGTTCGCCGACACCGTGGGCGAGTTGAATCACGGCTCGGGGGGCAGGGACCGGCCAGACGTAGTAGGTGATAACCAGGCCGGAGGCATCCGTATATGTAGGCACGAGGCTAGTCTGCCCCGTTGTGCGGGGCACGCTCAAAGTAATAATGTACTTAGCAAGGCTAATTTGTTATGCTAATGATATATGGAATCGCGAATACACCCGAAAACCGCAGCCCTGGGAGTCGTCATGGCACTGCCGTCGGTAACCCCTGACCAGGCGGCGACAAACACCTCGGAGATCAGCCACGAATTTCGGCTGGCCAACGGGCGCTTAGCTCGCCGGCTGCGGCAGGAGACGGCCGAAAACGAGTTGGGCAGCGGCCAGTTTTCGGCACTCGGCGTGCTTTACGTGCACGGCCCGCTGACGCTCACCGAGCTGAGCGAATTCGAACGGGTCACCCCGCCATCGATGACCCGCACGGTCAAATGCCTCGTCGATGCCGGCCTCGTGACGCGCACCGATTCCGCGCTCGATGGCCGCAAGATCGTGCTCACCACAACGGATGCCGCGCGCGAGATGATGACCGAAACTCGCAAACGGCGAGACGCCTGGCTGGTGCAGCGCGTCGCGCGGCTCAGTCCTGAACAGCACCGCGCTCTCGCCGCCGCGACGCTGATAATGAAGGAGCTCGCCGACAGTTGAGTGCTATGTTCCGCTCGCTGAGCGTCGTCAATTACCGCATCTGGTTCGCCGGAGCTTTGGTGTCGAACATCGGCACCTGGATGCAGCGCACCGCCCAGGACTGGATCGTACTGACCGAGCTCACCAACTACAACGCGACCGCGGTCGGCATCACCATGGCTTTGCAACTCGGTCCGATGCTGCTGCTCATGCCCTGGTCCGGGCTGATCGCCGACCGGTTCAACCGGCGCAAGCTGCTCATTCTCACCCAGACGCTGATGGGGTTGCTGGCCCTCGGCCTGGGTATTCTGACCGTGCTCGAGGTGGCCGAGCTCTGGCACGTCTACCTCTTTGCCTTCGGCCTCGGCATCGTCGCCGCGATCGACGCGCCGGCCCGCCAAGCTTTCGTCTCCGAACTCGTCGCTGAAGACCAACTGTCCAACGCCGTCGCACTCAACTCCGCTTCATTCCACGGTGCACGCTTGATCGGTCCGGCCGCCGCCGGACTGCTCACGGTTGCCGTCGGGGCCGGCTGGGTGTTCATGATCAATGCGGTTACCTTCGCCGGGACCGTCTTCGCGATGACCCTGCTGCGCACGCACCAGCTGCGTCGCCAACCGACGATCTCCCGCGAGCGTGGGCAACTCCTGGCTGGCTTTCGCTATGTGCGCGGTCGTTCCGACATCGTTGTCGTCATGATCGCGGTCTTTCTGATCGGCACGTTTGGCATGAACTTCGCCATCTTCACGTCGACCATGGCCACGATCGAGTTCGGCCGGGGGGCTGCGGAATTTGGCCTGCTCAGTTCGATCATGGCCATCGGCGCCGTCATCGGCGCTCTGCTCTCTGCCCGGCGGAGTCGCGCCCGGCTGCGCCTCATCGTGCTCGGCGCCGCTCTGTTCGGCATTGCGTGCGCACTGTCGGCGATCATGCAAACATATGCCACTTTCGCCATATCTCTCACGCTGGTCGGTCTATCCTCACTCACCCTGATGACGACCGCGAACGCGTACGTGCAGACCACGACGCGGCCCGAGATGCGCGGCCGGGTGATGGCGCTCTACATGGCCATTTTCGTCGGCGGCACTCCCCTCGGCGCGCCGCTCGTCGGTTGGGTAGCGGATGCCTTCGGCCCGCGTTGGGCGCTCGGTCTTGCAGCGATGTCCGGCTTGTTGGCGGCGGCCGTCATATTGTTCTGGATGGTGCGCTATCGCCGGTTGCGGGTGCAGCTGCATCCGTTCTCGTCACCCAGGGTGCGCGTGCGGCATTCCGGCGACGGGCGCGAGGTGCCTGCGACCAAGCACAGGGGCGCCAGGCCGACGCTGCGCGAGCACGAGGACGCCGCCCTGGATATTGCCCCAGACCTGGATCGCGAGCACGCCGCCGAACGCAACCGCGAAACCGCGACGCGAGAAATCGCCATCGTCGAGGCCACAGTGCCGCGCTAGAGCTAGGCGGGCACCATTGCCGGGTGCCGGCCCCGCACCGCCGATTTCGGCGAGCGGCAGCTAGCGCACCCCGCCCATCAGGCGCAGCACCGGGCGGGCGATCAGGGCGAGCATAAGCCCCAGCACGATCGCGATGCCGCCGAGAACGCCGAAATAGAGTCGCTCGGGCGCCGTCGCATACCAGGCGGCGAGCACCCCCGACACGGCAGAGCCGAGCGCGACCGAGAGAAAGAACAGCGCAACCATCTGCGTTTTGAACACCGCGGGCGCGAGTTTGGTGGCGATGGAGAGCCCGACCGGTGAGAGCAGAAGCTCCGCGACCGTGAAGACCAGCAAAATACCAATCATCGCCAGCAGCGGCGTCGAATTCGCCGCGCCGCCGGCAAACGGCAGAAACAACAGGAAAGCGGCCCCCATGACCGCGGTTCCGACCGCGAACTTCATCGGCGTAGACGGCTGCCCCGAGCCCCACTTGGTCCACACAGCGGCGAAGATGCCGGAGAGCACGATGATGAAGACGGGATTGATCGACTGCACCCACGACACCGGCATCTCCCAGCCGAACAGGGCCCGGTCAAGCCGCTCGTCGGAATAGATCGTGACGACCGTGAACTGCTGCTGGTACAGCGACCAGAACGCGGCGCTGGCCACGAAGAGCGGGATGAAGGCGTAGACACGTTTGCGTTCTACCGGAGTGATCTGCCGGTTCGTGAGTATCACCGCGAAATAAGCGACCGTGGCGATGACGGTCAACCCAATCACGATCGTGACCAGATTGCTCGCGGTGATCACACCGGTCAGCACGAGCACGACGATGACAACGACCATGAGTGTTGCCACGTAGGCATAGCCGCGCCACCGGGACCGCGGGAGGGGATCCGGCACCAATCGGGCAGTATCCGGCAGCCGTTTGCGGCCGAACGAGTATTGGGTCAACCCGATCGCCATGCCTACAGCAGCGAGCCCAAATCCATAGTGAAATCCGATCTTGGTCTGCAACAGCCCAGTGAGGATCGGACCGGCAAACGCGCCGAGGTTGATGCCGAGGTAGAACAACGAGAAACCGGCGTCGCGCCGGGGGTCATCCGGGGCGTAAAGCGAACCGACGACAGACGTCGCGTTGGCCTTGAGCCCACCGCTGCCGACGGCAACCAGGACGAGGCCGGTTACGAGACCGCCGACCCCTGGCACGACGGCCAGGGCGATGTGACCGAGCATGATGACGATGGCGCTGTAGAACAGCACCCGCTCGGAGCCGAGAAGACGATCGGCGATCCAGGCACCGAGAATGGTCGACAGGTAGACGCCACCACCGTACGCGCCCACGATGCCGGCTGCCGTGGTCTGGGCAATTCCGAGGCCGCCGTCGGCGGCCGAGAAGTACAGATACAACAGCAGGATGCCCTGCATGCCGTAGAACGAGAAACGCTCCCACATCTCGACGCCGAAGATGTTGGCGAGTGATCGCGGCTGCCCGAAGAAGGCTCGGTCCTCGTGGACAGCAGCGCGGCCAACGATTTTACTCATTAGGCAATGGTACCAACCACGCCGGCTACCGGCCGGAGACGAACACCCGAGAGGTGGCCGGCGCGCACGGGCGAAGTAGGCTCGGGGGATGAATCCATTGCTGGTCAGCCTGCCCGATTCCCTCCTGCGCAAGGCGG
>NZ_PJJW01000016.1:0-10792 GCF_002929675.1 Cryobacterium sp. M15 | reverse complement strand
GCGAATCAGTAAGGAAAACGGTGCGAGTCACATCTAAATGCTCTCACAACCAACCCACTGGGTTAGGAGACACGCCCTAGCAGCACCCGGCACAGGATCCCCACTGCCGACAACGTCGCGCCCAAGAAAGCACAAGACACCAGTCGCGCCACGCGAGCGTGACGGTCGCGGAAGCGAATAGGAGGAAGGACGAATCATGGCCGAAGAAACAGACGGTGTAGGCGAAATGTTCGACGACTCACTGCGCGTCGCGCTCACGATGGCCTCGCAGTTCGGAGAACGAATCTCCAGGTTGCGAGAACAGATGTCACGGATGCGTGAGGCATCCGCGCAGCAGGAGTACGAACGCGGTGCAGCACGAGCCAGCCTCGTGCCCGTTCAGCAGGCGGAGTGGTGGGATGCCGGCGGCGTCGATGACATTGCCCAGGCACACGAGACCGCGACTGTGTGGCGTGACCACGACGAGACTGCGCGTGAGGCTGGCGATGCGATCCGTCGCGAGGTCAGCGAACGGTATGGGATTGACGTCGACGCACCAGGTGCCGGCCAGGCCGCCGTAGCAGCAGCACTGCGCGATGCCGAAAGGGACCGCGCAGAAGCACGCGCCGAACGTGAACGATCCGGCGAGGAACTGACCGCCAGCCAGATCCTTTTCGCAAACGCCGACAGGCATGAGCGGGAGGCTCAGGAATGGGCTGAGCGTGACTGGAATAGCGGCGACTTCGACGGCGCTGACATTGCCGACCCCCAAGAGTTCGAAAGACGCGACGACGACCGGACGCAGGCGGCCGAAGCCACAGGCCAATCGCGTGCCGAGGGCGACGACGCCGGACTCGACTACGACAGCTCAGAGCGTCGTCGACAGTTCGCGGCAAGCCTCAAAGGCAAGGCCGACCAGAAGACGATAGACGCGCGGATCCTCGCAGACGAGGAGAACGCCCAGCATCCTCGCGAGGCCGTACGTACGCAGCCCGGCAGGGCAGCGAAACCACGCAAGAGAGCTAAAGGCGTCGTGCAGCAACGCACGCGTGGCGGTCTCACCCGTTAACCGCGCCGACAACGCAGACGGGATGTCATTTAGGTCGTACGTTGTCGCGTATGAGGTAGGCGGGATTCCGCGTCCAGTTGGCGGACATGCCCGAAGGTGAACTGGCGCAGGAAGGAGCCCAGCGTGGAGGGCGCGTAGCAGGCGGCGAAGAGTTTGGCCATGCCGCCGGGTCTCAGGATCGCCATATCATCGATCGAGTCGGCCCCGGCGCCCATCCCGCCCACCAGTGAGGCTACTTTCACCTCGGCGTTGGCACCCTTGTCCGTGGGCACGCGCAACCATTTCTGCGCCACGCGGGACAGGCCAGCTCTCGGCCAGAGCCATGATCGGGACAAGGCCAGCCGAGGACACGAGGTTTGGGTTCGTCGAATGTGGCTGACGCGGTCGTGGACGCTTCGATTGCATCTACGGGGGTGCTCTCCTGGTCGGTGGAATAATTCTCTTTACAACTACCATTTTCCCTGATCAGAAGGGCATTTCCGGTTTTCGGCAAGGGAGGTCCGGATCGGCTCGCTAGCCAGCTGCTCCCGGTCCCTGCTGCGGGGACGGGTCCTCGTCCGTTTCAGTATCAGGGTGCGGTTCGGAATTGGCGAGCTCGTCGGGGTCTGACGGCTTGAGTACTGTCTGCGGGGCCTTCCGATCAGCGGTCGTTCCCCGCTCTTCATCGGAGCGACTATCGTCATCGACGTTGTGGCCCATGTCGTCTGCGGCGCGATCGACCAACTCTGTGTGCCCGGTTTCGCGGGCGCAATGGGCACAACAGTAGATGCCGCCGCTGGCCTCCACGCCGTGGCCGAGGATCCGGCAGCCGCAGTGCGCGCAGGTGGGGGCCATCAGATGAATCGCGCATTCGAAGCTGTCGAAGGTGCCGGCCTGACCGGCCCGGGTGATGGTGAACGTCTTGTCGTAGTTGTTGCCGCAGGTGTCGCAGATCGCCATGATGCCTTCTTCCGATGAGTTCCTCCCTTGTGCATACGCCCTTTCTTAGCAAATTGCTAGGGGAGCGGGATTGTTAGACAGGCCGACCTGGCGCGCATACCGTTGAAAGTACAAGCAGGTCATCTTCGTTCCCGCATGACTGGCCGTCCCACATGGTGGTCACGTCTAGGGCGCGGTCCGGGCCGGAACGATTTGAGGAGGTACACACGATGACAACAGCGCGCGAGATCATGACCTACGGTGCTGAGTGCATCGGAGAGAATGAAACCTTGGCTGATGCTGCCCGGAGGCTTCGCGACTTGGACATCGGCTCGATGCCCATCTGCGGTGAGGACAATCGCCTCAAGGGCATGCTCACGGACCGGGACATCGTCGTGTTCGGTATCGCCGAAGGCCGCGATCCGGCGACCACGATCGCCGCCGATCTGGCTCAGGGCAAACCGGTCACCATCGGCGCAGACGATGACGTCAGCGAAGCGCTGGTAACGATGAAGGCGCACAAGGTCCGGCGCCTGCCGGTGATCGACGGCCACGATCTGGTCGGCATGCTTACCCAGGCGGACGTGGCCCGCAGCCTCTCGGACGACCGGGTCGGCGATCTGGTGGAGTACATCTCCCAATCAGACATTTCCGCATCTGACCCATCGAACAAGCTAACAAGAGGAGAAGGAACCGTGGATTCACCTGACAGCTGGATGCTGGTCAAGCTAAGCGAGAGCGATGAGACCATCGCCCGTGAGGACGAGGACATCAGGGGCAGAGCGGTCAAGGACAAGGTCGGCTCGGACATCGGCAAGATTGACGACCTGCTCATCGACGAAACTGAACGGAAGGTGCGCTTTATCGAAGTCGCCTCTGGGGGTTTCCTCGGCATTGGGCGGGACAAGGCCTTCATCCCCATCGATGCGATCGTCGCGATCACCGACAACGAGGTGCAAATCGACCAGATCCGCGAATTCGTCGCCAGCGCGCCCGCCTACGACCCCGACCTCGTCCGTGAGCGCGAATACTACGGCGGGGTGCTTGGCTACTACGGCTACGGCCCGTTCTGGGGTGCCGATTATCGCTACCCCGACTACCCCAACTACCGCTAACCATAAACCGCTGCGCACGGGAAGCGGATTGACCCCTTCATCGTGCACGGCCTAGCGTCAAAAATGCGAGAAGAGGTGAACCACTATCGCACTAGGAAAGCTCCCCGTGATCCACTACCGATTGAAGCACGTACAGCACGTACAGCACATACAGCACGTACAGCACGTACAGCACGGCGGTGAGTGCAAGCCGGGTCGGGGAGGTGCCGCGGATGTCCGAGGATCCCACGAAGCTGACTAATCAGCCGGCGCTGACTACTTCGACCGGGCGCAGCTGGCTCATCGTCGGGCTGTTGCTTGTCATCATTTCGTTGGCGGTCCTCATTCCACTTGCGGGCCTTCCGCCCGCAGGTGCGGCGATAGGGGCAGCCATCGCCGTGTCGGTGCTGTACATCGCCATGGCTGTAACGAGGTTGGTAGTCGCACCGGGCCGACGTCGACTCACGCTGATGGCGTCGGAAATGATCGGGATAGCCGCGGTCTCTTTCATCACCGTTGGCATTGTGGCGGCGACTGCTGCCGCCGGGCTTTAGCGCTGCGTGGGGTTGCTGCGAACGGTGTTGGCCGCCGGGTCCAGCGGTGGACCGGCCGTCGCGGGGGAGACCTTCGATACGCCATCCTTGCCGTCCGTGCCCTTAGGTAGATCCACCGCGATGGAGGCGCTCGGCGTTGCTCCATTATTCAGCGCCTCGAGTCGACGCTCCATTACCTCCAGGAACGGCAGGCGGTCGGCATGCTCCCTCTCATAGGTGATCAGCTCGGTTAGCCCATTCGGGTCCAACGAGGCGATCATCGACGGAAGATGCCCGATGATCACATGGTCGAAATCCACCCGCGGTAATCCTGCATTTGCACTCTTCTTCGCAGCCATCAGTTCTTCTTCTTGCCATCCGCGGCCGCCTCTTTCAGCTCGGTCTCCGTGATGGTCCGGGCGTCGGGGTCGGCAGCATCGTCCTGCTGGACGAAGGTGAGCCGCTCCATGTAGGGGGTAGCCGTCTTTCGACGGGCGCCGGCGAACTCGGTGGAGTAGTAGGCACGCGCACCGGCAACGTCCCGTTCGCCGGTGACGATGTCGTGGGCAAGGTTCAGGGCCAGGCGGTTTGCTTCCTCATCGTGGCAAGTCGCCGAAAGCTCGCCCATGGTACGTCGCGCGATGACACTGCCGTCAAATTCCGCCAAGGCACTGAACATCTCGGGTGGCACCCGGTAGTCGATGACCGACTCCACCGAATCATGGTGCGGGGCGGGAAACTGGTGGTCCCAGAACGCGCGCGTGGCAACGACTCGTTTCCATTCTCCGACGTTGAACCACACCAACTGGGAAGGCTGCGCTTCGTCCGGTTCCCCGTACTTGTCCGCCACAAGTTGAGCTGCCTCACGCGCTTCTTGCGGCCAGGTCGCGAAAATCTCTAACATATTCATCCCCCATCGTACGACGCAGCACCGCTCCGGCAAAAGGGCTTGACTTGATTCCCGAAGGTCTCCCCGATGCTGGGAGCGACCGGAATCGGCGCGTCTGGGGCGTCGAACTTGCCATGGCTGGGGATTCGACAGGTCCTTCATCGCCGCTGTCAGTGGCTCGTCCTGTCGACCGCGCGCGGGTACGGTCGTGGACATGACTGAATCAAACGACAACGAGATGGCGACACCGGATGAGTCGACTCATCTCAGCGAGGCTCAAAAGCAGCGAACCGAGACCCTCGGCGACGGGGCGACACCTGAGAGCACCCAGGAAAACGCCGAGGAGGACACCGCCTCTGGCGGCGCACCAGAAGATCCAGACGGGGTCGAAGAGGACGGAACACCGGTAGAGAACCCTTCGGGCTAAAGAGGGGACGAAGTGGCAGATGTGATCGTCGTGGGGTGCGGTCCGACCGGAATGATGCTGGCTGGTGAGTTGGCTCTGGCAGGCGTTGATGTGGTGATCATGGAGAGGTCGCCGTGCACGAGGCATGGCCGCGCACCGCATCGCGCCAGGTGCGGGCCGCTTCCCTCACCCAATCGAAGTGCTTTGCGATCCAAGGGTGGGTCTCGATCGCTGCTGGGGTGTCCGCCGGGGCCCGGTTCCATGAATCGAACTGCCACGCCCACTCGTCCTCGAACTGGCCGAGCTTTAGCGGACTCGGGTCAAGCAAGGCGGCCAGGGTGTCGAAGGTGTGGAACATGGCGTCGAGATGGCCGGCCGGGCGGGCACGGGATGGCGCCCTGCGACGTAGTCGTATAGCAGCACGATCCATCCGCCACTCTCGTGGGTTCTCATCAATCGCGCATGCGGCACTGAGCCGGGTAGCCAAGTCAGCACGTCGCGCTCTCGGCGGTAGAGTTCGACGGCGACATCGGTTGTGCTGTCCGAGGCGCCCTTCGCGAAGATGCGGCGTCCGTCCTTCAGCGTGAGCGTTGACGCCATCCCAGGGGGATTCGGCCGCGACGACCTGCGATCCGGTGAGTTCTTCGATTTCGGCGCGCAACGAATCAGGAGCATCGTCCCAACGCAGGCGATTGCCGCCGCCATGAATGTCGGGGGTTCTCCATGACAAGAAAATCTAGAGGATGCGCGGTTGCTGTCGCCGCTGGAGCGGGAGGTGCGTGGTCCGCCTCGGCGGGTCAGCCGCGCAGAACGTCCCCCGACGAATGACTAAGTGAGTCAGGACGACGGAGGTGGTTACGAGGTCGAGTTCGCCGGCACCACCCGCCGGGATCTCCGGGCGGTGCCGCCCCGGATCGTGCCGGCGATCATCGAGTTCGTCTACGGCGACCTCGCCCGACAGCCACGGCGAGTCGGAAAACCACTGCAACGCGAACTCGAGAGACTCTGGGGTGCCCGCCGAGGCCCCTACCGGCTCATCTACGAGATCCTCGACGACCGGCTGGTAGTCACCATCATTCACGTCGACCACCGCACCGACGTTTACCGACCGCGCTGAGCGCCGTGGTGGCCGAGTCAGCTAACGCCATCCCCCGCCCGCTCCGCAATCACCAATCCGCACCGCGCGCGAGCTGCCAAGGACGCTGACGCCGTGCACGCGCTCTCGCCCACATCCTCCCGGATGCCCGGTCCCCCTGATGTAGGGGCTTCCTGTGCGCGGCAGGGACGGTTGCCGGTCAGGGGCGAATCAGTGCGAGCCCGGACTCGGGATCGATTCTCTTACGAATCGGTTCGGGGGTCGCCGTAAGGATCACCTCGCACGTCGGTCGCACTGTTGCCGACTGCACGTGGCCACCGAGCACGCGCCCGTCTGCGAGAGCGACTGCGGCGTGCGCATGCAGTTGTGGCTCGCCGTCTCGCTCGGCGATGTCGCCATTCAGCGAGACCAGCTCCACCTGCTCACTCAGATCCACGGACGTGCGGTATTGCTTGATATCCCACTCGAAGTAGGCCAGCCGAACGGACGAGAAGGCGCCGATGGCACGAATCGAGGCACCGAGGATTTGTCGCTCGCGGGCGAAGGAGGTGAGGGACTCGACGATCTCCTCATCGGTGTCGAGAACGATCACCCATGTAGTCTCGGGAGCCTCCAGTCGATCTACACGCATCTGTGTTGCCCCTTCCGGATACGCGGGTGAGAACCATGACCTGTCCCGAGCGGCGAAAGGCTCCAGCGGTACGAAACCATCTGGAGCCTTCCTATGCGATCTGTGGTTTTCACCTCTTCTCGCAATTCGACGCTACGCCGCCTGCAGCAGGGACGCAACCCCGTTGCGTTGGCTTCGACATGTTCCTACGGTGGAGTGAATATCTGACAGGTGACACGACGCGATAGATGGGAAACGAGATGGCGAACGAACCGGAGAGCCCCGTACGGGATAAGAACTACAACCTGATCTGGGCACTGGAAGCTTCCTTGCACAACATCTGGAAGCTGGAGACCTACATCCAGGACGCGGAGGAAGAGGGTGACAGCGAGCTTGCGGAATGGTTCCGCAAGATCCAGCACAACAATCGCAAGGCCGGCGATCAGGGCAAGCGGATGCTGGCTGAACGACTCCAACGCGAGGAGACCTGACCCCAAGTCGTTCGACACTCGGGCGCGCGACCCTCGATGTGCTCGGGTCAGGTGGCGCGCAAAGAAGGAAGTGATGATGGACGAGGACACACTGATGGGCCAGGTGCAGAACCGGGCGCGGCTCGGCACTCGCGCAAATGCGGAGCGTGCAGTTCGCTCAACGCTTGAGACCCTTGCCGAGCGGATACCCGCTGGGCTCGCCGACAACCTTGCGGCGCAGCTTCCCCACGAGGTGGGCCAAAACCTTCGGCGGGTGGCAGACGACCCATCGCATGAGTCAGGCGAACGGTTCGACCGCGACGAGTTCATCCATCGGATAGGCCACCGTGCTGGCGTCGATGATCCGCAGGCTGCCTACCTCGCACGAGTCGTCTTCGAAGTGATCGACCAAGCAGCCAGTCCTGTCATGGACACAGTTCGAGGAGTACTGCCCGAAGACCTGCGACAACTCGATCTTGCCAAGCTGGCCGATCCGAACATCCCGCTAGGAGAACTGTGATCATGACTGCTACATCGAAAACCCCTGAATCTCTGACGAGTGCGCTTGCCGCTGCTGGCGTGAGTATCTGGCTGGATGATCTTTCCCGGGAACGAATCGTCTCGGGAGGACTCGTGGAGTTGATCGCTGAACGCAACGTGACCGGTGTCACGACGAATCCGACGATCTTCGCAACCGCGCTCTCGCACGGTGACACATATGAGAAACAGATTCGTGAACTTTCAGCCACCACCACCAGTGCCGAGGATGTTGCGTTCCAGATCATGACACAGGATGTCCGCTCCGCAGCGGACATCCTGGCCCCGGTGCATCGCGCAACGAACGGCGTTGACGGGTGGGTCTCGATCGAAGTCGACGCCAGGTCCGCCCACGATGCATCCGCGACGATCGAAGAGGCACGACGCCTTAAGGAAACCATCGACCGGCCGAACGTGTTCATCAAGATCCCCGCCACAGCGGAGGGGATCGAAGCGATCGCTGCGGCCACGGCAGAGGGAATCAGCGTCAACATCACTTTGATCTTCAGTCTCGATCGGTACCATCAGGTGATCGACGCCTACCTGACCGGGCTCGAGCAGGCACACGCGAACGGAATCGATGTGTCCAGCATCCATTCGGTCGCATCATTCTTCGTGTCCCGAGTCGACACGGAGATCGATAAACGCTTGGACGCGGTCGGTTCCGACACGGCGACATCGCTGCGGGGGCGCGGTGGGATCGCGAACGCCCGACTCGCCTACGAGATTTTCGAGCAAGAGTTCGCAACTCCTCGCGCGGACGCGCTGCGCGATGTTGGTTCGAACATCCAACGGCCGCTGTGGGCCTCCACAGGAGTCAAGGATCCTGCACTGCCCGATACAACCTACGTTGTCGAACTCGTCGCCGCGAACGTCGTGAATACGATGTCGGAGAAGACTCTGCAGGCGACTCACGACCACGGTGTCATCCGCGGCGACACCATCGTCGGGACTTACGCGGAGGCAAAAACCACACTGGAGGCGATCGGCAGTCTAGGAATTTCCTACGATGATGTCACTCGAACACTCGAGGCCGAAGGCGTCGACAAGTTCATCCGCTCAGGTCAAGAACTCATCGAGACCATACAGAACGCGTTGGAGCCTAGTGCATGACTCTTCCTGTGAACGCCTGAGAGTGGGGTGTTCCGTATGACCCGCTCGACATTAGGGCTGCTGAGCGGGCCCCTGCGGACGGTGAGGGACCGCGGCCCCGTTGTGTAGTTCGCTATCGTGTGACCATGACCACTCTCGAGCCGAGCGATTACGCTGCGACGCTCGAACATCTCAAACGACAAGTCCGCGAGGCCCGTTACACCGCACAGCGCCGGGTGAACACCGAGCTCCTCCGCCTCTACCAGTCGATCGGTCAGACGCTCCTTCAGCGCACCGAAAGCGAGGCCTGGGGAAGCCGGATCATCACGCAACTCGCGAAGGATCTCCGTGCTGAGTTCCCCGAGATGAAGGGCTTCTCACCCAGCAATCTCAAGTACATGCGCCTGTTCGCTCGTGCCTGGCCCGACCGCGATGCAATTGGCCAGCAGGCTGCTGGCCAATTGCCATGGGGCCACCTCATGCTCCTTCTCGATAAGCTCGATACTCCCGGGCTCCGCGATTGGTACGCGGCCGCGGCCGTTCGACATGGTTGGACTCGTGACGTGTTGCGGCACCAGATCACCACCGACTTCCACGAGCGCGAGGCCGCTGCCAGCAGCAACTTCGCCCAGGCGCTCAAGCGAACCGACTCCGAGCTTGCCCAGCAGATCACCAAAGACCCCTACATCCTCGATTTCCTCGCGCTCGACGGCGACGCCCAAGAGCGTGAGCTCGAACAGGGCCTCGTTGACCGCATCATCGATACCCTCCGTGAGCTCGGCGCCGGTTTCGCCTTTGTCGGTCGCCAGGTTCACTTCGACGTCGGAGGGGATGATTTCTATCTCGATCTGCTCTTCTTCCACACCGAGCAGCTCAGATACGTTGTCGTCGAACTCAAAACAGGCAAATTCAAGCCGGAACATTCCGGCCAGCTCGGCTTCTACGTTGCACTCGTCGACGAGCGGTTACGTCGTCTCCAGCACGCACACACCGTGGGGATCCTGCTCTGCTCCGACAAGAACGACTCCGTTGTTAGGTATGCCCTCGCCGGCAGCCAAGCACCGATCGCGGTCTCCAGCTACGACCTTCTCCCGGCCGCTGAGAAAGCCGCACTGCCCTCAGAGGATGAACTCACCCGGGCCCTCGCGGGATCCGGGGACGAATGAGCCTCTGTACTGTGCAGCGGTTCTCCTAGCTCGCCGGGAGGCTCTCGCTCAACTGTCGTGCTTGGTGTTAGCTCTCCCGCATGTCTGGGAACAGCTCGGGGGGTGGCGCTTCATATGGCAGTGGTTCGCCGGCGTTGTTCTTGTCTTCCGACTTTGCGAACGGTCCTTCCGGGCTCATCAGGATGGGCATGTGGTGGTCGGCGTGCTCAATCCACCAGGTGCTTGAGCCTGTCGCCCCGTCTAGGAGCGTGGGTCAGTAACACCAAAGTTTAAAACGCCGGTCGATTTCCCGGGCCGTGGGTGTTGGTCTGGGAAAATTGCTTATGAGCGATTCTGATGGTCTGTTCCCCGCGACAGAACTTGAACATGTTGACGTGGTCGTCGATGACGGTGTTGAGGCTGGCGCGGGTGTGAACAAACGGTTTCGGGCGTTCGAGCCGGCGGCGGTGATGTTGGTGCCGCCGTCGCTGGATGAGTGGCTGCCGCAGAATCATCTCTCCCGGTTCATTGCCGACATCGTGGAGACTCAGCTCGATCTGAAGAAGTTCTACGCGTCTTACTCGAAGTCGAAGGGCCAGCCGCCGTATGATCCTCGGCTTATGGTCCGGGTCCTGCTTTACGGGTATTGCGTCGGCGTTCGCTCGTCACGCGAGTTGGAACGGGTCTGCGTGGACGTGGTCGCGTTTCGTTGGTTGGCCGCGCAGCAGGCACCAGATTTTCGTTCCATCGCCCGGTTTCGCAAACGGCACCTCTCCAGCTTGGGGAACGTGTTCTTGCAGGCGTTGGAGCTGTGCCGGGCCGGAATTTGTCAAGGCGAATGAGACCAGTGGGAGTTTAGGCGGCTAGGGCGTTTCTCCTAACGGCTTCAGCCAGATTGTGATGGCCCGCAGGATGACTCCGCCGCGGTAGTTGACGGCGAGCTTGTCGTATCGG
>NZ_PJJW01000013.1:0-4330 GCF_002929675.1 Cryobacterium sp. M15 | reverse complement strand
GCCTACGTGCTGCTCGCCTCCGACGAGGGATCGTACATCTCCGGCGCGGTCCTGCCGGTCACCGGCGGCAAGGGCCTCTAGGCCGTGTTGAATAAGTCGGTGTTGATCCAGATCAACGTGGCGGCGAGGGTGATACCGACTTGGTAGTTGCGGGCCGTCTTGTCGGAGCGCATGGCGATTCCTCGCCAGTTCTTGAGCCGGTTGAAGCTGCGCTCGACGACATTGCGGCCCTTGTAGATCTCGGCATCGAATTCGGTCGGTCGGTCGGCCGCCGGCCGAGCACTTGTTCGCCCGGTTCTGCCTCTGGTCGGCCCGGTCGGGAATCGTTGACTTGATCCCGCGCGAGGCCAGATAGGCCCGGTTGGCCCGCGATGGGTAGCCCTTGTCGGCGAGGACCCGCTCGGGCCGTGTCCGGGGTCGCCCTGCGCCTTCTCGCGGGACGTGAATGCGTTCGATCGTGTCGGCGAGCATCGTCGTGTCGTTGATGTTCCCCGGCGTCAGCACCACGCTCAACGGCCGCCCCCGACCATCGGCAACCAGATGGATTTTGCTGGTCAGACCGCCTCGGGAGCGGCCGATCGCATGATCAGGCGGCTCCTCGCCCAGAATCCTGTAATTCCATCCCGCCCCCTGTGGTGCGCGTAAGGGTCGCGCCGTGCTGGTGCACCCGGGTAATCGTCGAGTCGATCGAGACGACCCAGTCCAGCTTCCCCAGCAGATCGCTGCGAGACTGCACGGCCGTCAAAATCCTCTGCCAGGTGCCGTCCTTGGCCCACCGGTCAAACCGTTTGAACACGGTATTCCACGGCCCGAACCGCTCCGGCAGATCACGCCAGGGCGAACCCGTGCGAAACCGCCACGCGATCCTCTCGACGACCATCCGGTGATCCAGCCAAGGCCGGCTTCGCCCTTGGACCTGCGGCAGCAACGGCTTGATCATGGCCCACGCCTCATCAGAAACCACATCACGCTCATGCATAATCCATGGTGGCCCAGACGCACCCGAAATCACTTGATCAACACGCCCTAGCCACCTAACTTGCAACCGTACGCAACCGCACAATCACCCAAGGAGCAGAACCCATGTCAACTCAGCGCACGATCACTGGGAACCTCGCCGCCGACGTCGACGTAGTGAAGGCCGGCAGTCTCAACATCACGAAATTTCGAGTCATCGAGAACACGGGGGAGTACCGCGCCGGAAGGTACATGGAGCACGTTGACCCGACGACGCATTTCGTTGAAGCCAAGTTCGAGCTCGGCGAGAACGCAGCGGCCACGCTTCATAAGGGGGATGCGGTGATCGTCGTCGGCCGAGAGTACACCAACAGCTGGGGCCCCGAAGGATCCAAGACCTACGGTCGCGTCATCGACGCCGACTACATCGGCGCCGACCTGAGCCGCGCCGTCGCGCAGATCCGCCGTAACAGCAAGCCCGACCAGGACTAGCCACTTCGGCTGGCAACAGCCAAGCAGCTAGCACTACCCAATGCAACGAAGAAGTGGCACTCGCGGTCCAGCGTGGAGACCACGCGCACGATGCTCTATGACTACTTAGTCACGTGACCAGGACGGCCAAGCTGCCGATAACCGAATAATCACTTCTCGATTGACCCGGCTTCACCGGGCCACGAGCCCATAAGCAACGCCGACAATGAGTACACACTTCGCGAGGGCGCGAAGCTGCGTGGGGGAGTGCGCGGCGCGCTAATTCCGTGTGGGTCGCGGCGCCCGGGCTTCAGCGCGGTCAGCGCGGGTGCGCTGTTCACGTTCGCTCGTGCGCGACACCTCAAGGTCTGCGCGCACCTAGGTGAGTTGCTGCTCAAGGGAGTCCTTCACATTGGTGACGCGCTGCTCGGCGTAAGAACGCTCCCGCGCAACCTCGGCCGCCGCGTTGTCGCGTTCGCTCGTGACCGTCGCCAGACGCCCCGTGAGCACGAGAGCTTCCTCGCGGGCGCTTTCGCGTTCCTCCCGGACTTGGTCGAGCCGGCCGCGGGTGCTCGCGGCCTCCGCCTCGGCCCGCTCAGCTCGCGCCACGGCTGCGTCTGCCTGCGCGAACGCGTCGCGCGAGGCCGCTAGTGCCTCGTCCTTGACCGCTAATGCCGATGTGATGAGATTTCGGGCCTCCGATAGCTGAGCCAGCCGCGCGTTACTCGGTCGCGGCCAGGATGCCGCGGAGCTCGTCGACAAGAGTGGTAGACTTCTCGGCCGCCGCGTCGGTCTCAGCGCGCTCGGCTTCCATACGGCCCGATTTGATGCAACCCTGACGCAGCGCGGATGGGGCAAACGAAACATTTCTATTTCGCGCCTAATCGATGACAAGCCGCTTCACGTCACCAAAGGCCATGAAATCGACATGTTCAGCGACGGCGGGATCAATGACCCTATCCCGGTATCGGTGTCGAGATGGAGTGGAACAACAAGGATCCGTTCTATGATCGTGACCTGTTGAACTTCCAGGCTCTGCATCGCGAAGGGGCGCTGGCGGTCGGAGTGATCGTCACCCGCGGGCTCGAATTGCAGCGTTTTATGGACCCTGTTATCTGCACAAGCCCCACTGCGACTGGCGTGAAGTTTGGCCAGTCAAGTACCCACTGGAACAAGCTCATTCCTCGGGTCAATTTAGGGGGCGGTGGCGAGTGTCCACTCATTCTCATCGGCCTTGAGCCGCCCCGTGTCACCGGCTTCGAATCGGTGGAATTGGCATTCGAAGTCGGCGTCAAGCTCCCCTAACTAGATACCGCGACCGCGCCGCGAGGTCGAATGTCTGCACCGGCACGGTCGAGCAGCGCTCTCACGCGCGTTATCGAGAACCCCGTTTCTGCAGCAATATCTCGGATGGAAAACCCGAGACGTTCGTACATGTCATGCAAGTCAGCGGCTAGCGCATCCGCTTCTATGTCAGGGATGCGCTCATACTTAGCAAGTTCCGGGACATCTGCTCCCGGGCGTTCGATGGCGCCGCCCCCGTAGCCCTTGGACGGGATTAGCTGCTGCACGAGAGCAGCGGTGGTCGTCTTCCCGACGCCATGAGTGCCATTCAGCCATATGATCATCGGCCCATGCTAGCGATACCGCTTCCACGTGCCCGTAAGCCGGCCGCTATCGCTCGTCGCTCGCCGGCGGCAAGCTGCTCGTCTTGCTCGGTACAGAACTGTTGAATACCTCCAAGATTGCGATCTTGCCCGAAACTAATCGTTTGCGGACTGCTCTCAACCGAGCTAGCAGGAGCGCGAGTTTTCGCGGGTGGCGACGTGTTCAAAACTCGTTGCCGAAATCAAAGCTGCCGAAAGCCAGCCCTGTACGTTTTGATGGGGCACCGTCAGTGAACGAGCCGTCTCCGGAAGCGGCGATGGCGGGCACTGCGCCACCGTCACATTGGACAGTTTTTGCTGGGTTTGAGAGACTCAGAATATGTGACGGGTTATGTGACAAATTTTGTATGGAGTGAGGGTACGATCGAATTGTCACGTAATCGAACGTATTGATGACACGTGTCGAGCATGGGTTGAGCGCCTGTTAGCCGGACCCTCAACGGGACAAAGTGTGCAAGCGATTAGTCGACTGTATAGGCGGACAGAACCGATGCTTCCCCACGACGTCTCCTGCTTCATGGGCTTCCTCATCCGAGTTATGGAACCGGTTGCCCGATCCGCACGGCCGCTCCGTTGCGTCGCCGTTCCGTGACGCCACCGGGGCGGATCATCGACACAGCACGTGTCCGATACCGTGGTGATGGCCGGAGCCCAAAAGCAAATAGTTGCGATTGCCTGTCCGCCCGATGACTGCAAATGGTAGCTCTAAAAATTTTATCTACCTCCCCGACGAAGGATATTCTTGACTTCTAGAACACTCAGGCTCTCTTGGGGGCTATGGTGCACAGCTCACAATCAGCAAGTTCTCACTGGGACAGGGTGCGTTTATCGCGACCAGAAAACACCAGGTGCCACTCGAGCGCCTAAACGATCCACGTGCAATGATCAATCTGTTTGTGGGGATGCAATTGCCACTGTTTGTCGGTGTACTCATCGGAATCTGGGTCAAATCAGCCACTTCCAACGAACCGTATTTCGTGATCCTCGGGCCTTACCTTCTCCTCACTTGGCTGCCTACGGCACTCGTCCTCGCGCTCGTGGGAACCATCATGTATAGACGCGCGAAACGGAAATGCGCTTCACGAGAGAAAGAATAAGGTGAGTGAATGCAGCACCTATAACACCGTGCTGGTGCGAACCCGCGAACGGACACCCTAAGCCTCGATCTACCGGTTCGCCTTGAGTGAGCGGCGTCGCTGGATTCTGAGCGGTGTTGTGGTGGTGGGCGCGGCGAA
>NZ_PJJW01000012.1:0-3851 GCF_002929675.1 Cryobacterium sp. M15 | reverse complement strand
TTCGCCGCGCCCACCACCACAACACCGCTCAGAATCCAGCGACGCCGCTCACTCAAGGCGAACCGGTAGATCGAGGCTTAGCCGAACAAGAGTATGAGGTCGCGCACTGCGGTACTCAGGGCGAGGACGTCCATAGTGACCACGCTCCTGAGCCATCGCCTCGGTTGTGCAGAGACCAACTTGAAACAAAGAATATGCGGAATCATCGTCTATACGGAGCCAGACACCATTACGTTCGCTGCAACGTTGGGGACGACCGTCATCGGTGCGTTTGCGGGAGCATTCCTGAGTAGTCGTTTCGGCTACCAACAGAGCGCACTTGCTGAAAGCGACCGGAGTCAATGCCAAGCAGCAGATACTGCGATTCCGCAACTCATTCACCTGCGACGCTTACTTCGAAATGCTCAGACTTCGCGCTCTACTGGCGAATGGGCTTTGGCTGCAGAATCCGCGTACGAAGTATTGGACGATGCTCGCCCTCTCCTGCCTGAAGGTTCGAAGCACCTCAAATGGAGCATTCGTGCTTCGATCGGAGAGGCCATGGGTGCAGTCGCTGTGGCGGACTTCGATCCTCAGATGCTGACCTACGAGCTCTCCCTTACGATCACCGCTGGACTGGTTACGCGCTGGACTACCTAGACGAGGCAATCCACTACGTGCCTGAGTAGCGGGATGCTCCTCGCTCCAGGATCCCGGCGATGTCGATGCGTGACTATGACGATTGGTTGGCTCACAGTAACCGCTATTGGTCAGGCAGGTAGGCCACGCCGAAGCCGAATTTCGGATCGGTGCACAACATTGATCGCAGGATTGGCCTGCGCCATCTGGTCGGCCAGCGCGCCTGTGCCATCGGGCGAGTCGTCGTCGACGATGAGCACGTCAGCGGTGCCGGTCGCTAGCACGCGCGTGATGATTGACTGGAGGTTGCCTTTTTTCGTTATAGGTGGGGATGATCACCAAGGCTTCATGCATGGTTGTGTCTTTCTCCTGGTGATCTGACTAGCTTTCGATTTTGGAGGCAAACGCTACGACGTTGTCGCGGTAGTGCCCGTACGCATCGTCGAAGGCTCCCCCACAGGTGATGCAACCTCTAGAAATCCGGACATATCCACTTCTCGCGAGTTGAGGTAGGCGATGATCGGAATCTGATCGGCGGTACGGCTAAAGGCACGACCATTTTCGGCTGTCGGCACAGGACTCACATGTCGGTCGGCGCCTGACGAGCTCCGGATGCACCGGGGTTTCTCAGTGGTCGTCGTTGCTTTCGTGACCGCGCGTACCTGACTTCGCCAGGCCCCAGCTGATGAGGTAGCCGACGGTCACGAACGCGACGTACTACCGGGCGTGCTCTGCACCAAAACCCTAGCTATCGTCACCCATGTCGACGGCCACGACCGCGACCGCGATTGCCGCGGAAATAATGACCCATACATAGAGTTCGCTGGGGCTAAACAAACGTTCACGGGGATCGTCTCGAATCGTGCGCGGCAGTTTCCGCGACCCAAATGGCGATGACTTCAGTGAGGTCGTCTGAGAACTTTCGTTCACTGCCGCGCGTGGCAGAAAGTGGCAACGCCTGCGGGTGATCGGAACCATTCACCGGATAAAGCACAGGAGTGATCGCGGTCATGCGTTCACCAGCCCGGTGGATCCGGACTCTGCCCTTGAGGCCAAATGTATGACCACATCGCGAAGCGCTGTGAAGGTGGTCCAGTGAAAACCGCCGCCGATTTCCATCACTTCGTAACTCTCGTTTCGTTGCTCTACGCAGCCGAGGAGTCCATCAAAATTGCCGACGCGAGGCTCGCGACGCACCAGCCAGCCATAGGCCGAAACCTGAGTGATTGACATGCAGTGACTCCAGCAATAGTTCGCGGCGTCTTCGTTGGAATCGACAGGAGGTAAGTTCTTGGATGCGTCATCGGTGCGTGGATAAAGCCGACTATCAAGCATTTATACTCCTCGGATCGCTACGGATAGACCGCTGCCGAGGGCTAGAGCAACAATTAAACCCTACGGCGAAGATGCCTGTGAGTCAATTGTCGTCATCATCAAGGAACGGCCATTTCGCCGTGCCGGATTCAGACTCGTGAGGCGGCTTCGCCTTTCGCCCCGACGCGGCTTCCCAAATCGATGCTGCGGTCGATAACTGCGGTGGCCGCGGTGGTGAGTGTGAGGTTGTGGTCGCGCGCATATTTTCGCAAAGCCGCGAATGCTTCGTCCATCGTTAGCTCAGCGCTTTCCGATACAACACCCTTGGCTTGCTCGATCAGAATTCGGGAGTTAAGGGCTCGTCGTAACTGCGCCGCGACGAGAGTTTTCTCTCTGCTTCCTCGTTCCTGCAGGAGTCCGATGGTGGCAACGTCGGCCAAAGCCTGCGCAACAGCAATATCGGCGGCGACCAGTTCACCCACGTGGATGCTAAACATGTTCAAAGCCCCCAGCACTTGGCCTCGTAGACGCATTGGCGTCGCGTGCACGGATTTGAAACCCTGTCGCATCGCTTCAAGACGGAAGGCAGGCCACCGATCCCCGGAACGTTCGATATCGCCAACGGTCACCGGTTTCCCGGTCGTAAAGCATTCGACACACGGTCCGGCGCCCGCGTTCAGTTGCATCACCTCTATGACAGTCGTTTCTTCACTGGTGGATGCCACTAGCTGCAACTCGCCCAAACCATCGAGGAGCATGAGACCCGCAGCTTGGGTGTCGAGAATTTCCGAACATTGTTCCACGAGGTTTTGCAGAAGGTCAACGACGTCAAAATCGTCCGTGAGGGTGTCGGCTAGTTTAACGAACGCTCTATTCAGATTCGCCTCGCGCGTAAAGTCAGCCATGGCTTGCTCCTTTCTCGATAGTGAAATTATTCGGGGAGAGACCTGAAGCTCAAGTGCCTACTGACGACGTCGCGGGCGACGTCTTGAACGGTTCGACCATTGGCAAAAGCGTGGGCCTGCAGGCGCGAATAGGCGATGGTACCAGTGGTATCCAGTTGAACAAGGATCATCCCTGTTGCCTGATGAACCTCGCGCCTCATCGCCGGGGTCACCATCGACTCTCCAGCGCCCTCATTGTCGGCACCCACGATGGCGTGGCGCACGGCAACATCTGTCAAGGCCGACGCCAGAGTCGCTGCGATCTCCATGTGCCGCGGGCTCAAGGCGCCTGCAGTTCGCCGGTATAACCCGACGGTGCCGACAGTAACTGCACCCATAAGCAAGGGGAACGAGAAGAGCGCGCCCACGTGGAGCGAACCGATCGAAGCTGCAAAAATCGGCCAGGAATCGTGGGTGCCTGCAGAAACATCCGGCACGAGCGTCGGAACACCGGTTTTGAGTGTGGCCCACTGCGGGCCTTCGCCAAGATCGAACTGCAATTCATCGATACGCGCCGCGACCCCATCACTCGAGCAGATGGTGGATTGACCGCCCCTCGGACCGAAAACGGCGATTGACACACCGGTGACGCCAAGGTCGTCTATAAACGGTAAGCACAAATCCGTGGATTCAGCAACCATTAAATCGTTCTTGCTTTCGTGCATCACGTCGTCCGAACGTCGAGGCGCAAGACTAGGAGTTTTGAAAACCAAGTCATTGCGTCCTCCCTCAGAGATCACATGTCTTATACGGGACAGTGCAATTAGGGTACTCTAACCTGCAGAAACAGCCCAAGAGACAGGTCGGAAACGTCGGGCGTGGACTCAGTGATCCTCGAGGACACCGTCGCCCGGCTGAACACCGTCACGCAGTTCATCGCGCGGATCCGCCGCGTCGGCTTAGCTTCGATCCATCGGTCGAGTTGAGTAAGTAACGGCGCGTTAAACCGAGAATGCCTGTCTGATCAGGAAAAAT
>NZ_PJJW01000011.1:0-3682 GCF_002929675.1 Cryobacterium sp. M15 | reverse complement strand
TCCGACGATGGTCCAGCCGTTGGGTTCCATGTTTGTGGGGGCGGCGTAGGCGGGGAAGTTTTGCAGGTCGGAGACGCTCACAATGGTTGAGGGGGAGCATACGGTGCAGGGAGTTGCGGGTGTGTTGGGTCGGGCGAAGGGTAAGAAGGAGCCGTTGCCGCAGGGAATAGTGTCGATGCCGGGCTTTGCCGGGTCGCCGTTTGCGCACACTCGCGGCGGCGCCAGGGGGTCTGTTCCCCCGCGTCCTCGTCGTGGGTGACTTGAGATTCCGGTACCGCTGGAGCCCGTCGTGTTACCCGCTGTTAGGTCGACGCTCGGACCAGTGACGACGGCTTGTGAACGGGGGCACGAGCCGTCGGCAAGCTCCGCTCGCGTGCAGACTTCGGCACTCGCAGAACCCGGAAATCCAGTTGATCCGAAAATTAAAGCTACGACGGCGGAAGCTAACAGAAATCTCGACCGGACCATACGTCTTCCTTATCAACGAGCAACTTGGATGGGTTTTCAGCACTAGAAATGAAACTGACCTGTAGAGGGACCCGATCGATTCGCTCGGCGGGCGTGACGTCGGCCCCAGAAACGTCGAGCAATCGAAGACCCGAAACGTCGGAGCACATGTATACCTCGACTTCGGCGTGATCGCGGGCAGAATCTGAGTATCGGACGAGAGCGACGGAATCGAAGCTAGACGCGCCTTGACCGACATGCCCGGCCTTCGTGAAGCTATCAAGAGCCTCTGCTACTTGCGGGAGGTAGTTTGCGCTAACGGATGCGCTAAAGCCCGAAAAATCCACCGTTGCCGAGCGCCTCCGCATAATGTCGTCAGAGAGTGCCGCGTAGTTTGTATATGCCGCCTTCGCGGCGGCCAGGGCCTCGTCATTTGAAGCGAAGATTGGAGAAGGCTCGGTCGGTGCTGTAGTTGCCTCGGCGACGGGATCGGCCGTGCTGCTGGCAACCGGGACGGGAGTGGCCGAGCATCCGCTCAGCGTGCCAATGGCGAGGAACAGGACCGCGGCTGTGTGTACAACGTTGTGCACGGGACGGCGGCGCGATGGATTTCGCATGGGGTCAGAGTAGACGGATTACTACAATCGTGCAGAGACTTTCCACAGGCTGGTGCCGAGGCTTATTTCACGCTACGGGTGAATCAGAGTGCAATCCGTTGAACGGCTGAAGTGACGCTTAGACCGTGCAGGCCCTGGGGTGCGGGAAACTTCACCATGCTCGTCGCCGCGATAACATCGCTGTCGGCTTTAGTTCGATTACGAAGGACCGGTCACTTACCGATCCTCAGAAACATTTTTTTGGGTATTCTTTGTCGGATTTGATCGATTTAGTGTTTATATGCGTGATTTTTCCTCGGGAATGTCGGTGGTCGGGTGTTGGGTTGAATCATGACCAACATGGCGATGGAGCTCACCCGGGTGGCGGCCGATGTCGCCGCGCTCGGCGGCTCCAGTGCCGAATTCGCCACTTTGAGTGATGCGGAGGTGCTCGCAGCGCGTGGTCCCATCGCGGATCTGCTGCGGCTGAGCAACACGGTGGCAGCGTTGTTGGCGGGCACCATCGCGGAGCGGTCCCGGCCGCAGCTGGGCCAGTCGGGTTTGGCGGCGCGGCACGGGTTTGGCAATCCGACACTGATGGTGCAACACGCCACCGGCCTCAGCCGCATCGAGGCGGGTCGGCTACTCGCAGTCGGCATGCTGATGACCGAGACCGAGCAGGCTGAACGCAGCGCAGCCGAGGTGCGGGAGGCCGAGCGGGCGGCTGCTTCCGCGACGGAAGCGGCGGAGGCCGCCGCACGGGAAGCTGCCGCTGACGCGGCGGCCGACGCGCAGCGGGACGTGGAGTGGCAAGCGGCCCACTGGGAGGAGCGGGAGGCAGATCGGGCCGCCACCTGGGCTGAGTTGAACCCCGATCTGCCGCTCCCTGACGCCCCACCACGCCCGGTTGAGCTGGTTGTCGCAGTGGTCCCAATCGCGCCGATCGTGCTGGTCCCACCACCGGCGGCGGTGCTGCCGCCGGTGTTGATTCCCTGGCAAGCGCCGATCATGCACGCCGTCGCTGCCGGTACCTTCTCACCCGGCGTCGCCGACGCCCTGCTTCGTGGCCTGGGCACCCTCGACCAGGCCGTGACCGCCGGCAGACTTGCCGCCGCCCTGCGCGTGCTGCTCGTCGAGGCACCCGGAATGAATACCGAGCAGGCCTATAAACGAGCCCGGCGCTTGCGTGACGAGCTGGATGCGGCGGGTATTCTGGCTCGGGAGAAGCAGGCTCGCGACGACACTACGTGGTCGCTCTGGCGCCGGGCCGACGGCATGGTGACCCTGCACGCGCTGCTGCCGGCGGAGCAAGGCGAAATGTGGATCGCAACCTATGACGCCCTGACCAGTCCGCGGCGTGGCGGGGTGCGGTTCGTCGATCCGGAACGGGCAGCGTGGGCGCAGAGCGTGAAAGACGACCCGCGCACCGTCGATCAGATCGCTGCGGATTCCTTCACCCAACTTCTCAAACTCGGCGCCGATGCCGACCCGAACACCCTCTTTGGAGGCCGTCGCCCTGTGGTGCGCGTCATCGTCACCGAACACGATCGCCCCACCACCAACCAAGCCCCGGCTGCCGCGGCGAGTGCAGCAACCCAGAGTGGCGTGAGGAATGAGGCGGGTCAAATCAGCGAGACAACCGAGAACGCCCCGCTCATCACGGCAGCGAGGAGCGGTGGAAACGCGAAGCCCGCACGAACCGTCGAGACGGATGACACCAGCGGGGGAACACCAAGGGTCACGCTCAAGGGAAGTGAAAGGAACAGTGAAACGGGCGTTGTGGCGGTCATCGAAACGAGAATCGAAACGAACAGTGACACGGGCAAAGAAACGAACAACGAGCCGGGACCGGCGACGGGCGGGATGTCTCGTGGTGAATCTGGTGGACGGGTCGGTGGAAACGTCCGAGCGGCCCACATCCGGAAGACGTTCGGATATTTTGAAGGCAACCCGGCGGCGGTCTCGGGTGAGACGATTTCCCGCCAACTGTGCGATACGGGCTACCTCGGTATCCTGTTCAGTCAGGCTGGGCAGCCCCTCAATGTTGGACGAGAGCAACGTCTTTTCAACCGTGAGCAACGTCGGGCCCTCGCCGTGCGCGACGGTGGATGCCGCTGGCCCGGCTGTGAGCAACCGCCGTCGTGGACCGAGGCGCACCATATCGAAAACTGGGCTGATCTGGGACTTTCCAATATTGATCAGGCCATACTGCTTTGCGCTCACCATCATCTGTTGCTCCACAATCGGCACTGGAAGGTGCTTGTTCTGAATGGCCAATATTGGCTGCAACCGCCGGTCGAGATCGACCTAAAGCAAACGCTGATTGCCCTGCCGAGCAAGAACCCGCTCATGGACGTGCCGATCCAGCTCGACGTGCCGAGGCCGACGAGAAGAGCGGCCGACACCGCAGGTGTTGGCGAGTCACAAGTGGGCGGTCTCGTCCGACTCGACCACCCTGTCGGGGGCTCCCCGCGACCGGGTCACTCGCTCGACGACGACCAGAACTAGATGGCACACCGGTGCTTCCATGGCCGGCACGGCACGTTGCGTCGGGATTCGGGATGGCGGTCTCGTGCAGCGTGACCAACGAAAATTGTACGGGGTACGGGGTACGGGGTACGGGGTACGGGGTACGGGGT
>NZ_PJJW01000010.1:0-3613 GCF_002929675.1 Cryobacterium sp. M15 | reverse complement strand
TGGTTGATCTGATTCTTCTGGACTTTTTCTCGTTGGCATCACTTGCCGGCGGGAAGGGTACCGCCCGTACTTTGAGAACTACACAGTGGACGCGAGCATCTTAAATTTGCCGCAGATTCTTTGAATCTGCGGTCAATTACAAAGATCAAAACACATGCCTTCGGGTGTGTGTTAGATCATTGGTCAATTTCGATCATCACTTTCGAGTGGTGATACTTAATCGATTCAAACTCATGTGATTTCAAATTTTTAAGAGCAAACGGTGAATGCCTTGGCATGTAGAGCCGAAGAAGGACGTAGTAATCTGCGATAAGCCTCGGGGAGTTGATAAACGAACTGTGATCCGAGGATGTCCGAATGGGGAAACCCCGCCAGGCCCGCAAGGTGACCTGGTGACTCCCGCCTGAATATATAGGGCGGGTAGAGGGAACGTGGGGAAGTGAAACATCTCAGTACCCACAGGAAGAGAAAACAACAGTGATTCCGTTAGTAGTGGCGAGCGAACCCGGATGAGGCTAAACCGATCATGTGTGATAGCCGGTAGGCGTTGCATGGTCGGGGTTGCGGGACTTTTCTGCCTATTCTACCGAATGGTAAGGGTTAGAACGTTGTATAGACGAACAGGATTGAAAGCCTGGTCATAGAGGGTGCGAACCCCGTAGTCGAAATGCAGCAATCGCCCGAGAAGTATCCCAAGTAGCACGGGGCCCGAGAAATCCCGTGTGAATCCGTCAGGACCACCTGATAAGCCTAAATACTCCTACATGACCGATAGTGAACAAGTACCGTGAGGGAAAGGTGAAAAGTACCCCGGGAGGGGAGTGAAATAGTACCTGAAACCGTTTGCTTACAAACCGTTGGAGCCAGCTTTGTTCTGGTGACAGCGTGCCTTTTGAAGAATGAGCCTGCGAGTTAGTGATATGTGGCGAGCTTAACCCGAGAGGGGAATGCGTAGCGAAAGCGAGTCTGAATAGGGCGATTCAGTCGCATGTCCTAGACCCGAAGCGAAGTGATCTATCCATGGCCAGGTTGAAGCGACGGTAAGACGTCGTGGAGGACCGAACCCACTTCAGTTGAAAATGGAGGGGATGAGCTGTGGATAGGGGTGAAAGGCCAATCAAACTTCGTGATAGCTGGTTCTCTCCGAAATGCATTTAGGTGCAGCGTTGCGTGTTTCTTGCCGGAGGTAGAGCTACTGGATGGCCGATGGGGCCTAAAAGCTTACTGACGTCAGCCAAACTCCGAATGCCGGTAAGTGAGAGCGCAGCAGTGAGACGGTGGGGGATAAGCTTCATCGTCGAGAGGGAAACAACCCAGACCACCAACTAAGGTCCCAAAGCGCGTGCTAAGTGGGAAAGGATGTGGAGTTGCACAGACAACCAGGAGGTTGGCTTAGAAGCAGCCACCCTTGAAAGAGTGCGTAATAGCTCACTGGTCAAGTGATTCCGCGCCGACAATGTAACGGGGCTCAAGCACGCCACCGAAGTTGTGGCATTGATATTTTTGGTTAGCTGCACCCTTGTGGTGTTAGTTCAGCCGTGTTGATGGGTAGGAGAGCGTCGTGTGGCCAGCGAAGCGGCGGTGTAAACCAGCCGTGGAGGCCACACGAGTGAGAATGCAGGCATGAGTAGCGAAAGACGGGTGAGAAACCCGTCCTCCGAAAGATCAAGGGTTCCAGGGCCAGGCTAATCCGCCCTGGGTAAGTCGGGACCTAAGGCGAGGCCGACAGGCGTAGTCGATGGACAACGGGTTGATATTCCCGTACTGACGAAAAACCGCCCAAGCTAATCCAGTAATGCTAAGCATCTGAATCCCCTAGATGGATCCCTTCGGGGTGAAGCGTGGGGCCTAGCGTGCGACCCTATGCTGGTGCGGTTAGCGTATTAACAGGTGTGACGCAGGAAGGTAGCTGAGCCGGGCGATGGTTGACCCGGTCTAAGGATGTAGGGCGAACGATAGGCAAATCCGTCGTTCATGATGCCTGAGACCCGATGGGTAGCCCGTAAGGGTGAAATCAGTGATCCTATGCTGCCAAGAAAAGCATCGACGCGAGGTTTTAGTCACCCGTACCCCAAACCGACTCAGGTGATCAGGTAGAGAATACTAAGGAGATCGAGAGAATCGTGGTTAAGGAACTCGGCAAAATGCCCCCGTAACTTCGGGAGAAGGGGGGCCTGAGGCGTGAACGGACTTGCTCCGGGAGCGTTCGAAGGCCGCAGAGACCAGTGGGAAGCGACTGTTTACTAAAAACACAGGTCCGTGCTAAGTCGCAAGACGATGTATACGGACTGACGCCTGCCCGGTGCTGGAAGGTTAAGAGGAACGGTTAGCCGCAAGGCGAAGCTGAGAATTTAAGCCCCAGTAAACGGCGGTGGTAACTATAACCATCCTAAGGTAGCGAAATTCCTTGTCGGGTAAGTTCCGACCTGCACGAATGGCGTAACGACTTCCCAGCTGTCTCAACCGCGAACTCGGCGAAATTGCATTACGAGTAAAGATGCTCGTTACGCGCAGCAGGACGGAAAGACCCCGTGACCTTTACTACAGCTTGGTATTGGTGTTCGGTGTGGCTTGTGTAGGATAGGTGGGAGACTGTGAAGCTTGGACGCTAGTTCAGGTGGAGTCATTGTTGAAATACCACTCTGGTCATATTGGATACCTAACTTCGAACCGTGATCCGGTTCAGGGACAGTGCCTGGTGGGTAGTTTAACTGGGGCGGTTGCCTCCTAAAAAGTAACGGAGGCGCCCAAAGGTTCCCTCAACCTGGTTGGTAATCAGGTGTCGAGTGTAAGTGCACAAGGGAGCTTGACTGTAAGACTGACAAGTCGAGCAGGGACGAAAGTCGGGACTAGTGATCCGGCAGTGGCTTGTGGAAGCGCTGTCGCTCAACGGATAAAAGGTACCTCGGGGATAACAGGCTGATCTTGCCCAAGAGTCCATATCGACGGCATGGTTTGGCACCTCGATGTCGGCTCGTCGCATCCTGGGGCTGGAGTAGGTCCCAAGGGTTGGGCTGTTCGCCCATTAAAGCGGTACGCGAGCTGGGTTTAGAACGTCGTGAGACAGTTCGGTCCCTATCCGCTGCGCGCGCAGGAAATTTGAGAAGATCTATCCCTAGTACGAGAGGACCGGGATGGACGAACCTCTGGTGTGTCAGTTGTTCCGCCAGGAGCACCGCTGATTAGCTACGTTCGGAACGGATAACCGCTGAAAGCATCTAAGCGGGAAGCCGGCTTCGAGATGAGATTTCCATCCCTTCGGGGGAGAGGCTCGCAGCTAGACTACTGCGTTGATAGGCCGGATGTGGAAGTGGGGACTAAAGACCCATGAAGCTGACCGGTACTAATAAGCCGATAATTTGATAACACTCAGTTTGAAGAAGCTGCTTTAGCGTCCACTATGTGGTTCTCGATGTACGGTCGAGAACAACGCCTTCGTCATGAGGGCTCTATAACTAAAAAATATAGAATCGATTCATCGAAAGATGTTTCGGCGGCTATAGCGAGAGGGAAACGCCCGGTCACATTCCGAACCCGGAAGCTAAGACTCTCAGCGCCGATGGTACTGCAGGGGGGACCCTGTGGGAGAGTAGGACACCGCCGGACTTAACTT
>NZ_PJJW01000008.1:0-2581 GCF_002929675.1 Cryobacterium sp. M15 | reverse complement strand
CAGTATCCGTCTTTCGGTGCAAATTGCACCTTGCGGGCGCGCTCACCCGCACCTTCCGCGACCCCTTCCAGTAGGGCCAGGTTGGCCGCGCAGATGGTCTCGGTGTGACTCTGCGCCAGCTGGTGGAATGGGCAGTTGTGAAGAAGCAGTCCGCCATCACCATCATCCAAAGGCTCATATCCGGTTGACTGCAGCACCGCATCCACTGAGCCGGCACTCGTGCCCAATGCACGACCGTGTTCTTCGGACACGCGAGCGAGCGATTCCCGGGCGGGCTCCCCTGTGCGATCAGATTGCTCGATGGCAGAAATCAACAGCTCGCCGGCCAGAGCGTAGTGTCGGCCCGGAACGGACACGACGATCTCGTTGGCCGCACGACGGTAGAGCTTGGCAGGCCGTCCAGCGCCAGGACCAGTTCGGCCGGTGCGGCGCTGGAATCCAGTGTCCAACAGCCCGCATCGAGCAAGTCTCTCCAAGTGAAACGCCACCGTTCCGCGTGGAACGCCCAGCGCCTCGGCCGCCTCATCACGGCCCATCGGCGTGGCGCTTTGAGAGACAAGATCGAACAAAGCGCGACGTAGTGGATCGCTGAGCGACGCTATTGCGGAGATGTCGTCCGACCGTGACTGTTCGTTCATAGTGATGATCGTAACTCTAAAACAAAGTATCTTGACAAAATAAACGGAAGGCTCCTAAAGTTGGGCTACGAAGCTCGCCAGCAGACCAGTAAAGAGGAAACATGCCGGATTCTCAGAGTTATGTCATCGTCGGAGCAGGGCTCGCTGGTGCGTCCGCTGCCAGGACGCTGCGCGAAGAGGGCTTCACCGGGCCGATCCAACTGATCGGCGCCGAAGCGCACCGGCCCTATATTCGCCCCCCGCTCTCGAAGGACTACCTCAGCGGATCCAGTGACCGCGACTCTGTCTACGTTGATCCAAAGGACTGGTACGCGGAACATGACGTGGACTTACTCCTCGGCACTTCTGTTGCCCGCATCGATGCCCCCCGCCAGCTCATTCATACCGCCGCCGGTGAGGCCATCGCGTACAACAAGCTGTTACTAGCCACTGGCTCGTCATCTCGCCGCCTGTCGATTCCCGGGGCAGACCTCGACGGGGTGCGCTACCTGCGTACCCTCGATGACTCCGACACGCTGCGCCCTTTGCTTGCGGGCGGAAGCCTGCGCCTCATCTTGATCGGCTCGGGCTGGATCGGCATGGAGGTAGCCGCGACGGCACGCACCCTAGGAAACGACGTGACAATTCTTGAACGCGACCCGATCCCTTTGGCGAACGCGCTCGGCGACGAGCTCGGCCAAATGTTCGCCGATCTCCACGAACAAAATGGCGTCATTCTGCGACGTTCGGTGTCCGTTGACAGTGTTCTCGGACAGGACGGCCGAGCTACCGCTGTGAAACTCACCAGCGGAGAGGTCATTCCCGCGGACCTCATCTTGGTCGGCATTGGTGCCACGCCCAACGTTGAGCTGGCCGACTCGGCGGGGCTGACGATCGATAACGGTGTCTCCGTCGATGCGTCCCTTCGCACGAGCGACCCGGCAATCTACGCAGCGGGTGACGTTGCCAATGCCTACCATCCCGTGGCGAAGTTGCGACTGCGCAGCGAACACTGGGCCAATGCCTTGAATGGTGGAAAGGCGGCGGCCCGGTCGATGCTCGGCCAGAAGGTGTCCTTCGACGACATCCCCTACTTCTACACCGACCAGTTCGACGTCGGAATGGAGTACTCCGGGTTCGGGCCCCTGACGCGGGGAGCTGACGTGGTGTACCGAGGCGACCGGGCTGGCCGCGAATTCATTGCCTTCTGGGTCGCGGGTGAAAAAGTTGTGGCGGGAATGAACGTGAATGTCTGGGATGTCAACGAAGCCGTGCAAGGCATCATCCGGCGCGGCAACCAGGTCGATCGCGCCAGGCTCACGGATGCCGATGTGCCACTGGAATCGCTGTGATCATGGCTGAAACATGTTTCAGTATCACCCCTTCGGGGGCACCCACCGCGGCACTCTCGGCGGAGGGAGTCGGTGTCGGCACCATTCGTGCCATCGAGATGTCTGGTGTCACGTTTGAAGTCGAAACGACCGTCCCGACCAAGCACGGCACTTTCCAGTTCCGCGCCTACCGCGACCTCATCACCGGCAGTGAACATCTCGCCGTCGTGTCCGGCACGCCAACCGATGGCTGCCTCGTTCGTGTGCACTCCGAATGTCTGACAGGTGAGGTCTTCGAATCTCAGAAATGTGAATGTGGCCCCCAACTTGACTCCGCCCTCAACACAATCAATCAGTACGGCGGTGTCGTGATCTACATGCGTGGCCACGAGGGCCGCGGCATCGGACTCGTCAACAAACTCAAGGCCTACCGGCTGCAAGAAGCCGGCTTAGACACGCTCGATGCGAACCTCGCGCTCGGCCTCCCCGCGGATGGCCGTGATTATTCTGCCGCGGCTGCGATCCTCCACAACCTCCGGCTTCAGGCGGTGCGCCTCCTCACCAACAACCCGGACAAGGTCGACCAGCTCACCGCGCACGGGATCACCGTCCTCGAGCGCGTATCACTTACAG
>NZ_PJJW01000006.1:0-2126 GCF_002929675.1 Cryobacterium sp. M15 | reverse complement strand
GGATGATTCATGAAGTGGACGCTGACCTCGTGATACTGGGCGCGGGTTTGGCCGGGCTCTCTTTGGCGGCCCGGTTAGCTCGGAAGCGTTCCGGCCCGCGCGTCGTGCTGCTGGAACCTCGCACGGCCTATCGAGACGATCGCAGCTGGTGTTTTTGGCGACCGGAACAGCATGATCTGTCACATTTGGTCTCGCGACGTTGGAAAACATGGACTTTTTCCGATGCGGCGGGCTTGACCGTTCGGCACCAGGTGCCCGGGCTGGCGTACCAGTACGTTCGGGGCAGCGATTTCTACGTAAGCGCGCAGGCCGACATTGCCGAGTCGCCGCGCGTCGAGCTTTGCCTCGGGGTGCGTGCCGGCACGGTTACGGCGGTTTCGGGCGGTGTTCGGGTGGAGTCCAGCGCGGGCACGCTGTTGGCGCGTCAGGTGATTGATACCCGGCCCCGCGCTGCGGCAACGATGCTGTACCAGAGCTTCGTGGGACTCGAACTGGAACGTGACTGTCCGCTGCCGTTCGACCCTGACGAGGTGACGCTGATGGGGTCCCTCGCGTCCGACGCCGAGGGCTTGGGTTTTGTGTATGCCTTGCCGCTGGGACCGAACCGCGCGATCGTGGAATGGACGCGGTTCGGCACGGCGCCGATCGACCGGGACCGCTTGGTCCTAGAGCTGGATCGGGTGCTAAACGGGCTCGGCTTGGCTGACGCCCACCGGGTACGAAGCGAGGGCGGCGTGCTGGCCATGGGACTGGGCCGCCAGGCCGCGCCGCCAATCACCGGCGTGGTGCATGCTGGCAACGCCGGCGGTGCGCTGCGAGCTGCTTCGGGCTACGGGTTCTTACGCATTGCACGTTGGGCCCAGCTGTGCACGGAACGCCTTCTCGCGGGGCGGGAAGCCATGGGACATCCGGAAGAACCGCGACTGCGACGCACCTTCGATCGCATTTTTCTGCAGGCTGTTCGGGCGCACCCGGAACGCACCGCAGAGTATTTTCTCGCCCTCGCCCGCGGCGTTCCCCCGGCCGCACTGGTGCGTTTCCTCAGTGATGGTGCGCGGGCCGCAGACTACGCGCGCATCATCTCCAGCCTGCCGTGGAGCCCCTTCATCGCCCAGCTGGCCGCGCCCACCGTGTTCAGCCCTGCACCGGCCGTGCCGGTCGCCGCGGACGTCACCGCAACGCCAAGCACGAGCACGAGCGAGCAGGGATGACCGGCCAAACAGCTCCGTCTCAAACGGGGTCCGCCCGCGTCAGGCCGCGGTGGCGCCGGGTGCCCGTCGAGACGGTGGTGTTCGCCAGCCTCGCCTTGGTCACCTTGGTCGTGCTCGGGTTGGGCCTGCCACTGCCCTCGCCCACGATTCAGGTCGTGCTCCTCGGGGTGCTGGTCGGGATCCTGGGCCTGCCCCACGGCGCCCTCGATCCGCTGATCGCACGCCGTGTCGGACTGTGGCGCACCCCACTGGGTTTCGCCGGATTCAACCTGGCGTACATTCTCGTTGTGATCGGCGTTGTGTTGCTTTGGCTGATCGCTCCGGTGGCGAGCCTGGTCACGTTCCTGCTCGTGTCTGCTGTGCACTTTGGGTCCGATTGGAATGCCGACCGGGCGGTTTGGCTGCGGTTTCTCGCCGGCTTCGGACTGCTCACTGTCCCGGCGCTGTCACATCCCGCGCAGGTGAGTGCCGCTTACGTGGTGCTGGCCGGAGACGGAGGCGCGATAGTGGCCAACGTGCAAGAGTGGCTTGGGCCGCTCGCCCTGGCCAGCTTGCTGATCGCAGCCCTGGTTGCCCTGCGAAGTCGGGCGCACGAAAGCATTGAAATTCTGCTCGCGACCATGCTCGCGCTCGCAACAGATCCGCTCGTCTTCTTTCTGCTGTATTTCTGCGCGCTGCACAGCTTTCGGCACCTGAAGGCGGGGTTCCGCGCCGAACGTGGTGGTGGACGGTTGTCGGCCCTGATGGTGATGGTTTACACCGTGGTGCCCATCATTGTAGTGAGCGCAGTGCTGGTCTGGCTCGGCCCCGACGGCGCCCTGAGCGAGCAGATTCTGCAGGTCGTGTTCATCGGTTTGGCGGGACTAACCGTGCCGCACATGATCGTCGTCACTCAGGAAAACCGTCACCGGCGGG
>NZ_PJJW01000003.1:0-1598 GCF_002929675.1 Cryobacterium sp. M15 | reverse complement strand
GGGTGCACTAGATGGGCATTCGATCTTCGGGTCGGGTAGCTATTCAAACATTTACGGAGAGTTTGATCCTGGCTCAGGACGAACGCTGGCGGCGTGCTTAACACATGCAAGTCGAACGGTGAAGAGGAGCTTGCTCCTTGGATCAGTGGCGAACGGGTGAGTAACACGTGAGCAATCTGCCCTTGACTCTGGGATAACTGCGGGAAACTGTAGCTAATACCGGATATTACCTTGGAAGGCATCTTCTGGGGTGGAAAGAATTTTGGTCAAGGATGAGCTCGCGGCCTATCAGCTAGTTGGTGAGGTAATGGCTCACCAAGGCGACGACGGGTAGCCGGCCTGAGAGGGTGACCGGCCACACTGGGACTGAGACACGGCCCAGACTCCTACGGGAGGCAGCAGTGGGGAATATTGCACAATGGGCGCAAGCCTGATGCAGCAACGCCGCGTGAGGGACGACGGCCTTCGGGTTGTAAACCTCTTTTAGTAGGGAAGAAGCGACTGGGTTTTCCTGGGAGTGACGGTACCTGCAGAAAAAGCACCGGCTAACTACGTGCCAGCAGCCGCGGTAATACGTAGGGTGCAAGCGTTGTCCGGAATTATTGGGCGTAAAGAGCTCGTAGGCGGTTTGTCGCGTCTGCTGTGAAAACCCGAGGCTCAACCTCGGGCCTGCAGTGGGTACGGGCAGACTAGAGTGCGGTAGGGGAGATTGGAATTCCTGGTGTAGCGGTGGAATGCGCAGATATCAGGAGGAACACCAATGGCGAAGGCAGATCTCTGGGCCGTAACTGACGCTGAGGAGCGAAAGCATGGGGAGCGAACAGGATTAGATACCCTGGTAGTCCATGCCGTAAACGTTGGGAACTAGATGTGGGGACCATTCCACGGTCTCCGTGTCGCAGCTAACGCATTAAGTTCCCCGCCTGGGGAGTACGGCCGCAAGGCTAAAACTCAAAGGAATTGACGGGGGCCCGCACAAGCGGCGGAGCATGCGGATTAATTCGATGCAACGCGAAGAACCTTACCAAGGCTTGACATATACCGGAAACGGCCAGAAATGGTCGCCCCGCAAGGTCGGTATACAGGTGGTGCATGGTTGTCGTCAGCTCGTGTCGTGAGATGTTGGGTTAAGTCCCGCAACGAGCGCAACCCTCGTCCTATGTTGCCAGCACGTAATGGTGGGAACTCATGGGATACTGCCGGGGTCAACTCGGAGGAAGGTGGGGATGACGTCAAATCATCATGCCCCTTATGTCTTGGGCTTCACGCATGCTACAATGGCCGGTACAAAGGGCTGCGATACCGTAAGGTGGAGCGAATCCCAAAAAGCCGGTCTCAGTTCGGATTGAGGTCTGCAACTCGACCTCATGAAGTCGGAGTCGCTAGTAATCGCAGATCAGCAACGCTGCGGTGAATACGTTCCCGGGCCTTGTACACACCGCCCGTCAAGTCATGAAAGTCGGTAACACCCGAAGCCAGTGGCCGAACCCGTAAGGGACGGAGCTGTCGAAGGTGGGATTGGTGATTAGGACTAAGTCGTAACAAGGTAGCCGTACCGGAAGGTGCGGCTGGATCACCTCCTTTCTAAGGAGCACGTG
>NZ_PJJW01000002.1:0-1563 GCF_002929675.1 Cryobacterium sp. M15 | reverse complement strand
GGTGCCGGGTGCCGGGTGCCGGGTGCCGGGTGGCTGGTGGTCAGGTGGTGGTGGTGTGCGGCGGGCCGCAGGCCGCCGCGAATGCGGCTGTCCATGCGGTTTCCCACGGCCAGCTGGCCGGCAGGTGCAGAGGGATTTTCCGGGCTGAGGTGGAGATTCGTGCGGGGATGTTGATGAGTTTGCGGCGGATAGTGCCGCTGCGTGCTTTGCCCGGATCTGCGCCCGGCGAGTGAGCCGACGGCTCGGAAAAGGTTGAACGCGATCGTGGCCAGCACGAGCCAGGCCGCGTTGGCCGTGAAGACCCCGGAGGGCAGATGAGCGAACGCGCTGTCCTTGAGGTCGGCGTTGATCTGTTCGATGATCGCATGTTGGCGATGGGTTTGGTCGGCCGTGACGGTGTCCAGATCGCTGGTTATGAAGAACGCATGAAAGCGGTGCGTGTCGAAGAGGGTCGGTTGTCTCTCGCCCACTTTCTGGTTCAGTTCGGGGATCCGTCGAACGACCAGGCGGCCGTCGATGCGTTCGGATTTCTTGCGTGAACTGAACGCGGTGAAGGTGACTTCGGCGACCTCGGCGGACGAGATCCAGGCGCCGTTTTCCTCGTCTCGGATCGCATCGGTGTAGTTGATCGTGGTCCACTGGTCGTTGCG
This sequence comes from Cryobacterium sp. M15, assembly GCF_002929675.1. Lineage (NCBI taxonomy): Bacteria > Bacillati > Actinomycetota > Actinomycetes > Micrococcales > Microbacteriaceae > Cryobacterium > Cryobacterium sp. M15. The sequence continues at coordinate 913 of NZ_PJJW01000002.1, read as the reverse complement.
GATCGTGGCGATGGCACGTTTGACGGCGGGGTCCATCCGCGCTTGATGGATACTTTCGCCCCAGTGCGGTGCGTGGCAGTGACGACGGCGTGGCCATAGAACGCGCTATCGGCGCGCAGCAGCATGATGCCGGTCGCCGTTGTGCTGCGGGGGCGTTTCACGGTGGCGAGGACATCGCCAGAGAACTTGCCCGCGCCGCGGGGAGAACCCGTCGATCCTTTCCGCAGCCGCGATCCGATGATAATCGGCGCCGCTTTGGGCGTGGAGACGATGCCGATCAAAGCGTTCAGCCCGCGCACTCCGGAGTAGCCATAACCAGAGCCTTGCTTCTGATATCCGTGGACTTCTTTAATGGTGTCGTCGATATCACCCAACGCGTAGTCGTCGATTCCTGCGACGATCGGAGTGTGGGTGGCGAGGTTGACCAGCCACCGCCAAGCGACGGCGTCGAGTTGACGCACGTGACCAAACGTGAACGCACGAAAAACGAGCCCAACGTCGACGGAGCGTAGGTTCCGACGAAGAGTTTCTTTATGCCGCCGTGCCGCAGCAGCGCCATGTCATCAATCGAGTCGGCACCGGCGAGCATTCCCGCGACCAAAGCTGTGACTTTTAATCCGGCGTTCGCGCCGAAGCGTCCGGGCAAGCTCAACCGGGCATCGGCAACCTCACCGAGACCCGTTTTCACCGCCAACGCCAGCGCGGGGACGAGCCCCGCGGCCGACACGAGATTTGTGTCATCGAAGGTGGCGGACAAGCGGTTGGAAGTATGGAAAAGTTGCATCTACGAGATGCCTCTCGGATCGGTTGAATTGAACCCTAAGTAAGTTCTATTTTTCCTGATCAGACAGGCATTCTCGGTTTAACGCGCCGTTACTTACTCAACTCGACCGATGGATCGAAGCTAAGCCGA
>NZ_PJJW01000001.1:0-1541 GCF_002929675.1 Cryobacterium sp. M15 | reverse complement strand
AAGCTCGCCGTCAACTACCGCGGCGGAGTCATCCTGCGGGCCATCACAATCTGGCTGAAGCCGTTAGGAGACACGCCCTAGCCATCTTTCGTGGAAAGGGCGCTTTCTAGCCAACGTTCACCACGGCCGTGCACCAGCCATTCAGCACGCTCGTGCCCGCGTTCTCACGATGGCTTATACCGAGCACCCTCAACGCTTCGTTCGGCAGCACCCGCAGCCACCCACGTTCCCGATGACGTCCTGGATCAACGAACCCGAGAAGGAAGAAACGAACTCAATGACCGCCTAAAGAAACTGACTCATAAAGGTTGACATCTTCCGAAGGCGATAAAGAACGTCATTATTGCTTTGCGAGCAGCGAGAGCCGGGTTGGAGAATGTCCTGAGCACACGAGTTCTCACCACACCTTCCACTCAGAGCAGCCTCCTGGGCGCTGAAGCAGTCGTTTTCGGGGCCTTCGGGAAGAATGACGCACCAAGGATGCTCCGGAAAGTCACTGTCCTCGGCTATGATACGGATCAGCTCGTTGAAATTAAGCCCGCTGAGCTTGGGCTTGGGCTTGGGTCTGCGCCGCCGATTGCGGTTGCCGATTCTCGGCGCTGACCATCCAGGCGTACTGCTCCAACTTTTCAATGAAAAGGTGGAGAATATCGGCGCTGGTGGGATCTTCCTCGTCGACGTCATCGTGCACGACCCGCATGTTCTCCACCGTGAGGTTCAGGCGCTCCGTAATGAGGCTGATCGCATCCGTGGTGAGTACCTCGCCGGCGGGAAAGCTCGGCAAGTGCGTGGTCGCGGTGACGGTTTCGATGCGCCCGTCGGGCTGCGCGTTGAGGGCGCGCAAGCGTTCGGCCAATTGATCAGAAAATTCACGCACCTCCCCGACGATTTCATCGAGCTGCAGATGCAGATCACGAAAGTTCGGTCCAACGATGTTCCAGTGCGCCTGCTTGCCCTGCAAATGCAGCGCAATCAGGTCGACAAGAACGGACTGCAAGTTCGTGCGGAGTGTCTCGGAGACGTGCATGGTGTCCTTTCGTGGTACGAGGATAGAAGATAAAATATGACGTCATTGCGTCAGCTACCAGTGTGGTTGTTAGGGCTTCAACGAACGTCTTGACCTGCTTAAGGCCTCTCTTGATGATATGACCATCAACCCAAAGACCGCACCGAACTGTATTTCCAGACAATGCGACTGATCCCGTTGCGAGGACAGCTCACAAAAGAGAATGTTCACCAAAGCACAATCACGTCGGGACTTCACTTCCGGATACAAAACGACGCCGTGAAATTAGTCGTCCTTACAACCAGGCGGTCACAACCGCTCTTCGGGAGCGAGGTGTTAACGAGACCACTGGAGGCGTTGGGTGATGACGTTCACGACCCACGGATAGACCGGAAAGACCGACGGAGGGACAAAGCCTTCCTCCTACTCGGTATTCCGGGCGATACGCACGCAGCAGTATCCGTCTTTCGGTGCAAATTGCACCTTGCGGGCGCGCTCACCCGCACCTTCCGCGACCCCTTCCAGTAGGGCCAGG